>PHCF01000132.1 GCA_002842145.1 Betaproteobacteria bacterium HGW-Betaproteobacteria-6
AGTTCATTCGTAATGAAAAGGTCGCCAGTTCGATTCCGGCAAGCGGCACCACTTGATGTGAGAAGGGCAACCCGCGAGGGTTGCCCTTTTTGCTGTCCGGCCTTCTGAAAAGTCGGCTTTGCTCAGTTAGTGGGCAATTCCTTGATCCAGTCGCGCTGGGCTTCGCGGCGGCGTTTCTCGGTGAGTTTTTCGATGATGCGCGGACAGGCTTCGGCGAAGGGGAGCATGCCGAAGGGCGGAATTTCGTCGCAGCGCAGGATGTGCAGGCCCATCGGCGATTCGAGGACGACGGAGACTTCATCGACGGCGAGCGCGAAGGCGGCCGGTTCTAGTTCCGGATAAAGCTGCTGACGTTTGACCATGCCGAGCTTGCCGCCATCCATGGCGGTCGGGCATTGCGAGTGGCGGAGCGCGGCCTGACTGAAATTTTCGACGTTTTTTCCGGTTGACCGTAGCGATTCGAGGGTGGCCGTGGCGACCGCCTTTTCGACCGGGTTGGAAAAGGTGATCAGGATATGGCGTAGCCGGCGGGCTTCCGGGCGGTCGAAGACTTCCGGGTGCAGGCGGTAGTAGATTTCCGCGTCGACTTCACTGACCGCGGGGACGGCCGAGGCAACCTTGTCGAGTACCGCTTCGATGCGCAGGTCGCGCTCGACGGCGGCGCTCAGTTTGTCGGCGTCGAGGCCATTCCGCTCGAGGTCGGCGGCCATGTCGTCGGGGCTGGCGTAGCGCTGGCGGATTTCATCGATCCGGCTGGCAATGGTGGCTTCCGGAACGACGACCAGGGCTGCGGCGGCGCTGGACAAAATGCGCTGTTCAAGGCGGGCTTGCTTGCTGGCGATTTCGTCGAGGCGGGCCTGCTCGCTTTCGCTCAGCGTATCGGGCGCCTTTTTGAACAGTTCGTGGGCGAGCTTGAGTTCAAGGTAGCCGTTCAACATGCGTTTACTCCGCGGTTTTGTGCGGTTCGAGGATGGCTTCGGGAATTTGCAGGACGCGGCCCGGCAGGCTGTCGAAGTGAATGTGGTAGGTCACGCCGTTGGCCGCGTCACGGATTACCTTGATGACTTCGCCGACCGCGCCGAGCTCGACCAGCACCTGGCCGCCGACCGACAATTGCTTGGCGGCGCGCACCTTTTCGCGGAACTCGAAGCGCGATGGGGTCCATTCATCGTCGCCGCCGATCAGTTCCTCTTCGCGGCAACCAACGATCTTGCCTTCTTCAAGGAAGTTCACCGAGTAGATGATCTGGTCCTGCAAGAAGGTGCCGACATCGACGACATAGCCGATGCTGCCGCGGCGCACGAGAAAGTCGCCCGGGTCGAGGCCGGGGTAGGTGCCGTCGTTGCGGACGTTGCGGGTGAGGCGCACGGCCTCACCGTACTCCCATTTTGCGTTCATCATTGGCGGAACACCTTGTCGATGGATACGAAGGAACTCATGCCGCCATCGGGCTTGGCGACATTCTGAAAGACGGCAAAGACCTTTTCGGTGATCGAGTCGGAAGTCACGAAGTCCTGGTAGGCGCGTTCCAGCCACAGGCGGTAGATGCCGCGCTGCATTTCCTCTTCCGGCGGCAGGTTGGGTGCCTGTTTGGTCAGGTAGTCGTGGAAGCGCTGCAGGATATGCAGGCGGTTAACATGGACGACCGCCGGGTCGTAGGGGACCGCGAAATAGTCGAGAAAGTCTTCGGCGGAAACCAGGTCTTCCATGGCTTCGGCTAGGGTCAGGGTGTCTTCCATGATGGTTTCCTCAGGCTGCAACAAGTTGAAATTCGGGCGTGGCAGGGCTGTCGTCGTCACTGCTCTGGAATTCGTCGACGACTTCCAGCAATTTGGCGGCGCCCAGATGGTCGCGGCTATCCAGCGCGGCGAGTTTGTTCAGCCGGTCGCGCGATTCGGCAATGCGGCCAAGGCGCAGCAACACGATGCTTTCGGCCTTGAGCGCGAGCAGGTAGAAACGGAGCAGGCCGAAGGATGTCGCCGCCGCCGAGCCGAGCAGGGCTTCGTCGATCTGCCGCCAGTCGGCCGGGATGCCAAGATGACGGGCAGAGACGCGCATGGCGTGATCGGCGACGATCAGGACATCGTCCAGGCGGTGCTGATAGAAATAGTAGCGGTAAAGGCTGACCAGTACGGAGAGGTGCTCGGGGGCA
This sequence comes from Betaproteobacteria bacterium HGW-Betaproteobacteria-6, assembly GCA_002842145.1. Taxonomy (GTDB): domain Bacteria; phylum Pseudomonadota; class Gammaproteobacteria; order Burkholderiales; family Rhodocyclaceae; genus Azonexus. The sequence continues at coordinate 2,153 of PHCF01000132.1, forward strand.
ATGAGGTGGGCCCGCAAGAGGGCCAGTTCGGCCGCCGGATCGCCGTAGTCGCCGGCCGCCTGGGCGATCAGGCGTTCCGCCTCGGCGGGCAGTTCGTCCTCGAAGTAGAGTTTGCATTCGGAGAAGTCGAGCAGGTCCATGACTCAGTTCACCAGGTGCATGGACTCGTGCTCGCAGCACAAGTCGCCGGCCGAACAGGTATTGCATTCGCCGTTGTGGTCGGTTGGTGGCTCGTGGCGGACTTCCGCCAGTTCCCTTTCGAGAATCTCGATGCGCTCTATCAGGCAGGCGATCGACTTGGCGACCGGGTCGGGCATCAGATTGTGATCGAGGCTGATGCCATTGATCGGGCGTGCCGTACCGACCCGGGTGTCGACGATCCGGCCGGGAACCCCGACGACGGTTCGGTCGGCCGGCACGTCCTTGACGACGACCGAGTTGGCACCGACGCGAACGCGTTCGCCGATGCTGATCGGGCCGAGAATCTTGGCGCCGGCGCCAACGACAACGCCGTCGGCCAGCGTCGGGTGGCGCTTGCCCTTGTTCCAGGACGTGCCGCCGAGCGTGACGCCGTGGTAGAGGGTGACGTCGTCGCCGACTTCAGCCGTTTCGCCGATCACGACGCAGGCGCCATGATCGATGAAGAAACGACGGCCGATGGTGGCGCCGGGGTGGATGTCGACATTGGTCAGGGTGCGCCCGAAAAATGACAGCAGGCGCGCCGGGAAACGCCAGCCGCCCAGCCACAGACGGTGTGCCAGGCGGTGGGTGAGGATGGCGTGTACGCCCGGGTAGGTGGTCAATACTTCGAGTGTCGAGCGGGCGGCCGGGTCGCGCTGGAATACGCAGGCCAGGTCTTCCTTGAGGGTTGCCCACAGGCCGGGGACTGCCAGTGCGGTTGCTGTCATGGTCATCGCTTCAGACATGGAGTTGGCTCCGGATGTAGATCGGACGCTTCCGGCGGATGTTTGTGTTCGGCGACAAAGGTGCGGACGCGCGGCAGCATGGCCTGTGCTTCCTGCTCGCCGAGTTCGAAGCCGAGGCCGGCGAAAACCACCTGCACGGCGCGCGATCCGGAGTGCTTGCCGAGCACGATGCGGTGCGACTGGCCGACTTCCTGCGGGTCATAGCCCTGATAATTGTCCGGGTGCTTGAGCAGGCCATCGACGTGGATGCCGGCTTCGTGCGTGAAGGCGCCGGCACCGACGATGCTCTTCTGCCAGGGCACGGCACGTCCGGAGGCGCTGGCAACCTGGCTGGAGAGGGCGGGGAAGCCTTTGAGGCTGACCCCGGTTCCGATGCCGTGGAGTTTTTGCAGGCCGAGCACGACTTCTTCGAGCGGCGCATTGCCGGCCCGTTCGCCGAGGCCGTTGACCGTCGTATTGACGTGCGTCGCGCCGGCCTTGCAGGCGGCCAGCGTGTTGGCGGTGGCCAGACCCATGTCGTCGTGAGCGTGCATTTCGATTTCGAGGCCGGTGTTGCGGCGCAGGGTGCTGATCTTGTCGAAGGTGCCGAAGGGCTCGAGGATGCCCAGCGTGTCGGCGAAGCGCAGGCGGCGGGCACCGGCGCGTTCGGCCGTTTCGGCCAAGGCGCACAGGAAATTCATGTCGGCCCGCGAGGCATCCTCACAACCGAGGCCGACTTCGAGACCGAGCGACAGCGCCGCGCCGATGAACTTGGGCAACTCGCGCAGCAACCAGGCGCGGTCCTGCTTGAGTTTGTAGGACAGGTGCTGATCGGAGGCCGGCACCGAAATGTCGATCATGTGCGCACCGAGATTGGCGCAGGCGGCAATGTCGGTCGGGTGCATGCGGCTCCAGACCATGAGGCGCGGGGCGAGCTGGAGGTCGGCGACGGCGCGGATCGAGTCGCGTTCCTCGTCGCCCATGGCCGGGATGCCGACTTCCAGTTCGGGCACGCCGATGGCGGCGAGCTGGCGGGCGATGTCCAGTTTTTCGGCCAGCGAAAACGCCACGCCAGCCGACTGTTCGCCGTCGCGCAGGGTGGTGTCGTTGATGGTGACGAAAGCCGCTTGGTTCATGGAAATCTCCTCGCTTTCTTTTGAGCAAGGATGGTGCCAATTGGCAAGCCATTGAAAACGCAAAGAAAAATTATCTGGTGGCCGCAGATGTGGGGCGTGTGTCGCGAATGCGACAATTTGCCGGCCGGCATCGCGGCGTCGATTTCGGTGATAGGCTAGTTGTCACCGGGCCACCTGAAGCCCCAAATGCGCGAGTGCCTTTTCGGCCTGCATGGCGTTTCCCCAAGCGTTGTGTCTTTCGATCAGAACATTTTCCTGATTCAACAACGCAGCATCCGCTGGAGCAATAACGCCATGACCGGACGCGACAACGAACTCTGGCAAGACGCCTGGCGCCGGCGCGACATCGATTTTCACCAACCAGTGGTCAATCCGCTTCTTTTGAAATTTTGGCCAAATTTCCGGTTGACCGTGGAAGACCGGGTTTTCGTGCCGCTATGCGGCAAAAGCCTCGATCTGCTCTGGCTCGCTGCGCAAGGCCACAAGGTGATCGGCGTTGAACTCAGTCCGCTCGCCGTGCGCGCCTTTTTTCGTGAAAACAAGCTGCAGCCGACGCGCCGGAAAGCCGGCAAGTTCACCTTGTGGGAGCATGGCCGTATCGCGATTCTGTGCGGTGATTTTTTCAAATTGACGGCCGCCGATCTGGGCGACATTTCGGTTGTTTTCGATCGCGCCGCGCTGACTGCCCTGCCCGACGACATTCGTGGCGACTACGTCGCGCAGCTCCGGCGCATTCTGCCCGCCGCCTGCCGGATGCTGCTGCTGACCACCGAGGAGCCGGACGAAGGCGAAACGCAGGAGCAGCCATTTGCCGTGGCTGACGAAATTGCCAGCCTGTACACCAGCGCCTTCGACATCGAACTTTGCCACGTCGAAAGCTGCTTCGAGCCCAGCCCGGATCCAGCCATCAACCAGTCGGTACGAATCGAGCAGAAAGTCTATTTTCTGAGGCCAAAAGAGAATTCATGTCCGGTCTGAGAGAAAGCAGGGGTATGACGTCCGGAATAGGAGATAAACTCTGCGAATTGCTTTTTAACGGATTTGGTTCGGCATGAAAATTCTGCTGGTAGATGATTCGCGGGCGATTGCCATGGTCACCCGGGCGCGGTTGGAATCCTTCGGCTACGAGGTCAAGCACGCCATCGATGGCGAGACGGCGCTGGCTTTTTTTCGGGCCGAGCGCTTCGATCTGATCCTCATGGATATAGAAATGCCGGGCATGAACGGTTTTGAGGTGACCACCCGGATTCGCGCCCAGGAAGGTCTCGAGCCGTGGGCATGGACGCCGATCATTTTCGTCACGGCGACCGATACCGACACCAATCTGGTCACCGCCATCGAAGCCGGCGGCGATGATTTCATTTCGAAGACCGTGCCGGAAAACGTCCTGCAGGCCAAGATGAAGGCCATGTCCCGGATCGCCGCCATGCGCACCCGCCTGTGCCTGGCCAACAACAAGCTGCTGGATCAGGCCAATCGCGACGGCCTGACCGGCCTGCTCAACCGGCGCGCCATGGACATGCAGGTCGACATCGCCTGGGAGATGGCACGCCAGGCATCCCGACCTTTCAGCCTGCTGATGATCGATGTCGACAATTTCAAGAAATACAACGATCACTACGGCCACCAGGCCGGCGACGATTGCCTGCGTACCGTTGCCGCCTGTCTTGGCGAGCAGATCCAGCTGATCAACGACGACCGCACCGCGCCGGGCGCTTTTGTTGCCCGCTATGGTGGCGAGGAGTTCGCCGTGATCATTCCCGAGGCTTCACCCGGCGTCCATGCGGGGGTGGCGGCCAGCCTCGTCGAGGCGGTTCATGGTCTGGGCATTCCCCACGACAAGAACGCGGACTACGGCGTCGTGACCATCTCGCTCGGGGCGGCCTGTTTTCCGAGCGCCATGGGCCAGATCAAGGCCCTTTTTCGCCAGGCCGACGAGTTGCTCTACAAGGCAAAGGGGGCCGGCCGCAACCGGGCCGAAGTGGCCTAGAGCGGCATCGACAAAACGCGCCTGGCATCATTGGGCTTCCTCGCCGTCCCCGCTTGCGAGGTCGGCGGTTCGCCCGGCCGGTGCCGATGCGCCGGGTTTTGTCAGTCCCGCTCAGTTCGTCAGATCGCGTACGGCCGGTGCAGCCAGCTGCGCACCACATCCACGTCACGTTGCGGCAGATAGGCGAAGCCGGCCAGGGCGTCCTCGACGACCGTCTGCGCTACCCAGTGGGGAACTGCCTTGGTCCCCAGCATGTGGAAATACCAAGCGAGCGGGTAACCGATTTCGTGGTCGAAACGGGTCAGCGCTTCCTGCAGGCTCAAGCCGCTGGTGCCGGGGCAGGCTTCGAATTCCGGAGGTTCGCCGGCCAGCGTGGCAATGGGTTGGGCGCGAAAAACGGGCTGGTGGAAGCGATCCAGGTGCTCGCGGGTGGCGATCACCCAGTGGTTGTAGAAATTGCTGGCGTTGCCGGCGCTACTCTTGCTCCAGTCGTCGACCATGCGGTGAATCGAGGCCGGTTCGGGCTTTTGCGCCAGCATGCGCTTGAGGAAGTTGCCGACGTGCTGAATCCGGCGGAAAGCGTAGAAGGGTAGCCCGAGGGGGGCGAGGCCCGCATTGCCGCCGCGCGGATCAACCAGTTCTTCGAGTGTCGCCGGTTCGTTGGCGAAGAGTCGGTGGGCGCGCATTTCCTGCAAATCCTCGATTTCCAGTTGCAGGAAATCGGCACTGCCTTCGCCGGCCGAGGCGACGAGGTAGTGTGTCTGGCCGACCAGCCTGGTGGCGTAGAGTGTTTGTCCGGCGAAATCGTCGATCAGTCGGGCGATGTCGCCGTCGCGTTCGTCAATGGCGTTTTCGACCCAGCTCTCGAGGTTGTCGCTGACCCGTTGGCCGGTCGCATCGACGATGCCGCCGAGTCGGTACCAGCCGCCGCGACCGAGCGCGTGGCGGAATTTCCATTCGGGCAGGGCGCTGCCCAGGGCCTTGACCAATGCGGCCGGGCCGGCACTGACCGGTGTCCTGGCGCAGGTTTCAACAATGGCCGGCGACAGCGATTTGCAGTATTCGGTCCAACCCTGGTCTTGTTTCATGATTTTTCCTATGGATCAGGCGGTTTCGGACTCGGCCAGCCGGGCCTGCGCCGCTTCGCGGACTTCAATTTCCGGGTCGGCGGTCAGTGGCCGCAGAAATTCAAGGGGGGCTTTGCCGACCGCCGCCAGGCGAACCCACCATTCGCTGTCTTGCAGCATGGCGGCAGCCAGCCCGGGCAGGGCGCGCTCGGCGACGATGGCCCGGACTTCCGGTTCCTCGTCGTCGGCCAGCAGGTGCAGGGCAAAGGGCGGCAGACGGGCGGCCACGACCTTGCGGACTTCGCGTTCCGGATCCTTGGCCATCTTGGCCAATTGGCCATGCGGCAGGCGGCGGGCGACGGTGGCGCGGATCAGGTAGTCCGGGTCGTTGGCCAGGCGGATGAGCAGCGCTTCCGGCAGGCGGGCCGCCACGGAAAGCCGAACTTCGCGATCACGGTCGCCCGCCATGTCGATCAGCTCGTCAACCGGCAGGCGCATGGCGACGACGCGGCGGACCACTTCGTCGGGGTCCGTTTTTAGCCGCAAAATGGCGTCGACCGTAGCATAGCGGGTGGCAATGGCCCGCCGTTCCCAGAAGATGTCGTTCAGGTATTCGTGCGCCAGCTCGGGGTTGGCGCGCAGGAAACGGTCAATCTGCCGGCCGCTGTGGGCGCGGATGCAGGCGTCGCCCGGTGTGCATTTGTGGGCGTTCAGGAAATCCGGAAAATAGTGGCAGCCGGAGCACAGGCCCAGTTTTCCGAAGCCGGCGTCGGCGGCGGTCTTTTCACTCGTCATCGACCTTGGAGGCAATCAGGATGCCGGTAGCGGATTCCGCATTGTTGGTCAGCTCGAGGCAATGGCCGGTGGCGCCGGAAATGTAGAAAAGTTCGTAGCCTTCGATACTGAAAGCCGGGCGGTAACGCGGCGAAACGTCGTCTTCGCTGCACTCGGTGAAGTGCAGCTCGGGAAAGCGCTGGCGCAGCGCGGCGGCGCTACCATCGAGCAAGGCTGCTTCGCCGACGCGGGCGAGTTGAGTCGGGGTGATCATGCCGATTCCTCCGATTCGATCTCTTCCTCGAAACGGGCCAGTGAGGCTGCCGGCACACCCATGATCTGGGCCAGCCAGGGCGGCGGGCTGGCCAGGCGAGCCTGCAGTTCGACCAGCACCTCGCGGGCCTTGCCGCCTTCCGGCTTCTTGACCGGATGGACACCGGCACGAACGACCTTGGCAGCAGCCGGACCGCCGATGGATTGCACGTAGACGATCTGGCAGTCGTTGATCAGCGCCGAGCGGGCGGCGTTCTTGTCCTCAGCCGTATCGGCCTCGACTGTCGTGCGGATGTCGACCAGTCGGATGGCCTCCTGGTTGATCTGATAGATCAGGAAGCGTTCGCAGGAGCCGAAATGGCCGTCGAGCGTTTCGCCGCGATTGGCCGCGATGGCGACGCGCAGCGAGCCGGGCATGTCACCGTCGGTATAGGCGTCGACCGCCGGGAAGTCACTGTTCTCGACGCCCTGACCCCAGAGCAGGCGGACGGCCTCCTTGAGTGTTTCGCCTTCGACCCCGACGTGGCAGCCTTGATCGGCGAAGTCGCCGGCCAAAATGACGCGAAGGTCTTCAACCGTCAGCGTGCCGAGCTTGCTTTCGGTGAGCGGGGCTTCCAGTTTCTCGATCAGCGCGCCGACCAGGGCACGAACATCGAGACCGTTCAGGGCGCGGGCCGCCAGCGCAATGCGCAGGGCGGCTTCACGTGAGGCAATTGGCGTATTCGACATGGTGTGCTCCACAGAGGGTCTTCAGTGGAACACCGGCGCAGATTTCGCTACGCCGGCGTTCGGCTCAAGACTCTTTGGCTCAGGCCGGGCTGATGCAACCCGACGGGCAAACGTCGACACACAGCGGCGAATCGTTGTGGCCGTCGCATTCCGTGCAGATGGCAGCGTCGATCTTGAAGAAGATCTTGCCGGAACTGATCGCCTTGGTCGGGCAGACAGGTTTGCAATCGCCGCAGGCGGTGCACATGTCGGGGTCGATTTTCATTGCCATGATGCTCTCCTTAAAATCCGCTTTAGCTGGCTAATCTGCTGGCTGGGCGGGCAGGTTTCAACGGGCTTAGTCTTCGGCAGCGAGTCTTCGGCAGCGCCGAGGCGCTTGGCGCGTAATGAAATGGGCAGACGGGGCGGCTTGGCGATGGGGTCGATGTAGTAAGTGCCGCCGTTGTCCAGCTTCAGTTCGCCGCCCCATTTTTCCGGGGTGTCGAATTCGATGGACTCGATGGACGCTTCCAGGTCGCGCTTCGGGAGGTAAAAAACCAGTCCGCCCTTTTCGCCTTGCTGGATCATGATGTTGGCCATTTCGGCTCCCTAATGATGTTGTCGCCAAGGTTCGCGCGTATGCCCCACTACCGTTGCCGATAGCGGGGCATTGCGAAGACCGATTAGCGAACCAGGTCGAAGTTGTAGTCGGTGGTACCCATGCCGATCGTTTCCTTGTCGAGTTGCTCAAGGACGGCGTTGGTCAGTTGGGTGACCACAGACATCATGCCTTCGTAGCCCAGCGTGGTGGCGCGGTGCATGTGGTGGCGGTCGAAGATCGGGAAGCCCAGGCGGATCAGCGGTACTTCGAACTCTTCACCCTTGTGGCGGGTGTCGCGCTGGATGTACTTGCCGTAGCTGTTGCCGATCAGGAAGTCCGGCTTGTCCGTGAAGCACAGGCTGCGCATGTGCCACAGGTCGTTGCCGGCGTAGACCTTGCCATTGACGCCGAACGGGCTGGAGGCGAGGAGCTTCTCGATGCTCTTGGCCCAACGCTTGTTGCCGTTGTGAGCCAGGATGTGAGTCGGTTCGGCACCCACTTCGAGCAGGATCTTGACGACGCCCATGACGAAGTCCGGATCGCCGTAGATGGCGAACTTCTTGCCGTGCAGCCAGGCGTGGCTGTCGGAAACCAAGTCCATGCAGCGGCCGCGTTCCAGTTCCAGGGAGGCCGGGATCGGCTTGCCGGTAACTTCGGAGACCTTCATCAGGAACTCGTCGGTCCATTCGACGCCCATCGGAATGTTGAGCTTCGGAATGTCGTGGTTCCAGGTGTTCTCGACGAACTTCTTCGTCTTTTCCAGCTGGGACGGCTGCAGCAGCAGGGTGGTGATACCGTTCGGCGCATCCTTGACTTCATCCATCGTCGTGCCGCCGGAGTACATGCGGAATTCGCCGTCAGCCGGGGTGTCGAAGACTTCGGAAGGATCGGACAGCATCGTGTAATCGACATCCATTTCACCGAGCATGCGCTTGATGACACGGTAGTTGCCGAGGTAGGTTTCGAAGCCGGGGACGATGTTGATCTTGCCGTTCGAGCCGACCTTCTTGCCTTCCATGTTGTTCAGCGTGAAGTAGCGGAGGATGCCTTCTTCCATATTGTCCCAGCCGGTCGTGTGCGAACCGACGAAGGACGGGGTATGGGCGTAAGGAACCGGGTATTCCTGGGGAATGTTGCCGGCCTTCTTGGTGTTGTTGATGAAGGCATTCAAGTCGTCGCCGATGACTTCCGCCATACAGGTGGTGGAGACAGCGATCATGTCCGGCTTGTAGATGGCCTTGGCGTTTTCGAGGCCGTCGATCATGTTCTTCTGACCACCGAACACGGCTGCATCTTCGGTCATCGAGTCGGACACGCAGGAGCACGGTTCCTTGAAGTGACGGTTGAAGTAG
>PHCF01000133.1 GCA_002842145.1 Betaproteobacteria bacterium HGW-Betaproteobacteria-6
CATTACCGGCGCCGCCGGCCAGATCGGTTATAGCCTGCTGTTCCGCATCGCCTCCGGCGAAATGCTCGGCAAAGACCAGCCGGTCATCCTTCAGTTGCTCGATCTGCCGCAAGCTCAGCAAGCCGTCAAGGGTGTGATGATGGAGCTGGAAGACTGCGCCTTCCCGCTGCTGGCTGGCATGGTTGCCACCGATGATCCGAACGTCGCCTTCAAGGATGCCGACGTCTGCCTGCTGGTTGGCGCTCGTCCGCGCACCAAGGGTATGGAACGCGCCGACCTGCTGACCGCCAATGGCGCCATCTTTACCGTTCAGGGCAAGGCCATCGCCGAGAACGCCAAGGAAGACGTCAAGGTTCTGGTCGTCGGCAATCCGTGCAACACCAACGCCTTCATCGCCGCTGCCGCTGCCAAGAAGGTCGGCCGCACCAACCCGAACAACTACCATGGCATGCTCCGTCTGGACCACAATCGCGCCCTGTCGCAACTGGCCAACAAGACCGGCCGCGATGTTTCTTCCCTGAAGAAGCTGGTCGTCTGGGGCAACCACTCGCCGACGATGTACGCCGATTACCGCTACTGCACCTCCAACGGCGATAGCGTCAAGACCTTGGTCAACGATCACGCCTGGAACAACGACGTTTTCCTGCCGACCGTCGGCAAGCGCGGCGCCGCCATCATTGAAGCCCGTGGTCTGTCCTCCGCTGCCTCCGCTGCCAACGCCGCCATTGACCACGTTCGCGACTGGGTTCTCGGTTCCGACGAATGGGTCACCATGGGTGTTCCTTCCGACGGTTCCTACGGCATCCCGGCCGGCATCGTGTTCGGCTTCCCGTGCGAGTGCAAGGGTGGCAAGTTCACCATCATCCAGGGCTTGGAAATCGACGAGTACAGCCGCGAGAAGATCAACATCACGCTCAAGGAACTGACCGACGAAGCCGAAGCTGTCAAGGACATGCTGTAATCCGGCATTAGTTCTTAGCTTCATCGAAGGGCCGCGGTAAAATGCCGCGGCCTTTTTTATTTTCCGGGTCCGAAATCATGCGCCATCCGAAAACAGTCCTGTTTGCCGGCGAGAAGCCTTTTCCCATCCTGCCTGCCGTCGACCATTACGCCGGCTCGGAAAAACTGATGAAAAAGGCCCTGCAACTGCAGAAGGAACTCGGTCCGATCTTCGACATCACCTGCGACTGCGAGGATGGCGCCCATGCCGGCGCCGAGCAGGAGCATGCCGAGATGGCCGCCGCCGTGATCATGTCGGAAGACAACCTGTTCAACCGGGTCGGCGCCCGCGTGCACGACGTCACGCACCCGCACTGGCGACGGGATATGGAAATTCTGGTCGGCGTTGCCGGTAGCAGGCTCCCGTTCATCACGCTACCGAAGCCCTGCAGCGCTGGCGATGTTCAGGTGCAGATCGAGGCACTACGTGAAATTGAGCAGAATTTTGGCGTCGACCGCAGGATTCCGGTCCATGTGCTGATCGAAACGCACGGCGCCTTGCGCGAAGTCTGGGAAATCGCCGCTCTGCCCGGCGTCGAGAGCCTTGATTTTGGCCTCATGGATTTTGTCTCGGGTCACCATGGCGCCATCCCGGGAAGTGCCATGAAGAGTCCCGGCCAGTTCGACCACCCGCTGGTCGCTCGCGCCAAGTGCGAAATCAGCGCTGCGGCCCTGGCCTGCGGTGTTGTGCCGTCGCATAACGTGACAACGGAACTCAAGGATATCGAATACATCCGCAATGATGCGCTTCGTGCCCGCACGGAGTTTGGTTATCTGCGCATGTGGAGCATTCACCCGAACCAGATCGTACCCATCGTCGAAGCCATGCGCCCCGACTTCTCCGAAGTCCAGGCCGCAGCCGAAATTCTGATTGCCGCTCAGGACAAGGACTGGGGCCCGATCCAGCACGAAGGCAAGCTGCATGACCGCGCTTCCTACCGCTACTATTGGGAGCTGCTCGACCGCGCCCATGTGACAGGGATGGACATTCCGACAGCCGCGAGGATTCGCTTTTTTGCCTGAAATTCGGGTTGACCGTAGCGGAGAACCTCCGCTGCCCATCCTCTATCGTGACGAACAGATCGTCATCATCGACAAGCCCCCCGGATTGCTTGTCCACCGCTCGGAAATCGACCGCCATGAAACGCGCTTCGCCATCCAGATCCTGCGCGACCAGATCGGCCGGCACGTCTGGCCAGCGCACCGCCTTGATCGTGGCACATCAGGCGTTCTGCTCTTTGGATTGAACAAGGAAATCGCTGGCGTCCTCGGACGTCAGTTCGAAGCGGGAACAGTCGAGAAGAAGTACCTGGCCATCGTCCGTGGCCACCCGCCCGAATCCGGCAGCATCGACCACGCGCTATCACGACAACGCGACGCCTACGAGTTCCAGGGTGAGCGAAGCAGCACCGAGGCCCAGGCTGCGCTGACGCATTACCGGCGACTGGCGGAAATCGAACTGCCCGTGGCGGTCGACCGTTACCCGAGCAGTCGCTACGCCCTGCTCTCACTCGAACCGGTCACCGGTCGCCGCCATCAGATCAGGCGGCACCTCAAACACCTCGCTCATCCCATCATTGGCGATGCGACCTACGGCAAGGGGCGCCACAACCGCTATTTTGCCGAACACCTCGGCTGCCATCGTTTGTTGCTGGCCTGTATTGGCCTAAGCTTCAACCACCCCGGAGATGGACGACGCATGGAAATAAAAGCGCCAGTGTCCGGCGAATTTGCCGCCACACTGGCGCGTTTTGCTTGGTCTGCGGACGCCGCTTAGGCGATATTTTCCTCGAGATGCTCCCTGAATTTCAGGTCGCGCTCGAGCTGTACCATGTCCTGCCCCAAGGCATCACGGGCCGATACCATGCCCACCGGGGCACCATTCTGATCGACCACCGGGACATGGCGAAAACCACCGTCAACCATGAATTGCAGGGCGTAGCCCAGGGGTTTGTCGGCACGAATCGTCTGCGGATTGGCAACCATGACCTGGGCCAGCGTGGTTTTATCCGGATCCAGATTGCCAGCCAGTACCTTGTTGAGCGCATCGCGCTCGGTAAAAATGCCGACGATCCGGTTACTTTCGACAACCAGCAAGGCGCCGATCCGCTTCTGGGCCATCAGACTGCAAGCTGAGCGGACTGAATGTTCCTTGGTGGCCGAAACGACAGTCTGGCCGGCAATGATATTGCTGATAATTCGATTTGGCATGCTTGTCTCCTGCGTTGTTGTAAAAATCCGCGACGCGCTCCCGATTGCCCGGGTAGCGCAGCACATGCGGAGATTACCCCAGCCTGATGACAATCACCGCAATGGCCACAAAGATGATGACCATACCGATTAGCTCAACGTTCAATGAATTACCCGATTTTCTATGGTGTCAGTTCGTAGACTACGCGAACCCGCGCATCTGCCTTGGCCAGATCGACAAAGCCAATGCCGCCAGGATGCGAGACGACCCATTTCAAGACTTCGTCAGCCGAATTTACCTTGACCGGTGGTTGCATCCGCCCGGAAAAGACCTGCCTTGACCAGTAGGCATTGACCTCGGAGAGATCCTTGCCCACCAGCAAGCTGTAGAAACGCTTTCTGTCGGGGTGTACATCCGGAAGATCTACCGGCTGAGCTTCGATGCTGTTGAAGTACTGGTGGTTGCGACCAAAGAATATATTGATGACCTCGTTGCGCGTCATCGCGGCCACACCGCAGCGGGCATTGACGACGACGACCAGCTCGGCACGCACCTCGGCGGCTGGTTGAGCCAGCAGCAGGAACAGCGAACAGAGAAGGATCAGGCGACGAAACGGCATGATTTCAGAAGACAAAATCCAGGGTCATCGAGAAGACATTCATGCGCCCATTCCAGCGCGCCCGGTTGTCCTGACGATAAGGAAAGAGTGAAGATGAATCGCCATTGATGGCATCCCACTGCGCTTTCAGTGCGACATTCCGGACGACATCCCAACGCATGCCGGCAAATGTCGTTTGCTGATCGGAACGGGAATCCTGCATGACGTAGGCAGTAATGGCGCTAGGGCCGCTGCCTCTTGTCTTGGACAGCACCCAGGAATAACCAAGATACGGCGTCACTTCGCCGATCCGATAACCAAGCAGCGCGTAGCCGCCATCGGAGCTTTGCAGCGCATTGCTCCCCTGCTCGATGTGGTTCAGCATCAACTGCGCCTGCCAGGGGCCCTGATCGTAAACGAGACCCAGCGAGTAATAATGAGTTCGCGTATCGCGCGTCGTCAGGAAAGCGGCATCCTGAGCGGAAAGGTCGATGCCCAATGTCTTCTTCAGGACGGACGCGATGGGCAGGTCGTTCTTGAAATGGATATTGGCGTAGCTCGCCCGAGCCTGCCATGGGCCGTACTGGTATTCAAGAAAAGCGCCGACCATGGGAGAGCCGGAGATATCCCATTGCTGGTCGGCCAGGGGAATCCGGCCATCGGAATGCCCATAAAACGTTTTTGCCCGCAGGATACTTTCCCCAAGCGGCAGAGTGATAGCCGCATCTGCCCCATGGATGCTGTAGAAGGGCAGATACCAGAAGAAATCGCCGGGCGGCCGAACGGTCAGAAAGGAGTAACCGACCCAGCGCGAATCGGCCATCATGAAAAATTCCGTGCCCAGTCGTCCGGCCCGCAAACTCAGATTGGGCGTCGGGTTGTACTTGACGAAGCCCCAGGAAATATCGGGCGTAAATGTCCTGTCGTAACGATAGCGACTCGTCGCCTGAACCACGGCCTCAATCTGCGGCGTGACACGCCATGCTGCTTGCAGACCAAGCACGCTGTCGATCAAAGCGCTCCACTCCGAGCCTACACCGCGGGCTTGTGAAATATCGCGAATGAACTCGACGTCGTCGGTCGTCGTCCGGGCCAAGCCAAAGGTTCCGAATCCGTTCAGGCTGAAAGCGGAAGCCGATTGAGCAAGGGCTGGCGACGCAAGTGAGAGGACAATCGCGCCGACGACACCGAGGAGCGATTTTCCGGGCAAACTGACCGGCGCCTGCGGGCGAAATAATTTGGCAATCATGTCAAGATTTTTGTCAGCACTCGAAGCGGATCGAAGGCGCGGAAACGTTCATTTCCGCGCAGCCCGGCGAGCGGTTATTCCGGCAAGGCGATTTTCTGTTCAGTGCTGAACTGATAGTCCTTGAAAATATGTTCTGCCGTGAGCAGCTGATAACTGCCATCGGCTGCCTTGCGCGTCGTGTCCTTGAGGCGGTAGGTCAGTTGGCCGCAGGTCCAGATGTCGAAGTTGCGCATGTGGGTACACAGGCAGGTCTTGTCCATTACTGCGATCTTGCGGGCCTCGGGATGCAGGGCCACTTCACGATTGTAGGAGGTGACATAGGCGCATTTGCCGTTGGCGTCGAGCAGGTAGCCGTAAGCTTCGCAGTTCGGGCGGATGCCAGCACCGATGCCCGGACTGCCCTTGATCATGCGCATCGGGTAGCCGGTCGGGGAGATCTGGTTGACCTCGATGTCGTCTTCGCTGGCCTTGAAGTATTCCTGCTTGACCTTCTCCGGGAGGCCGCACTCTTCCGAGACGGTAAAGCGGGTGGCCACCTGCACGGCGGCAGCACCGGCTTCCAGGAAGGCGGTCGCATCGGAGCCGGTAAAAATACCACCGGCCGGGATGACCGGAATGTCTAGATGTTCGTTCTTCAGGAACTGCATCACTTCGGCGACGATGGTCGCCAGGTCGTACTGCGCCCAGTCCATGCCGAAGCCGAGGTGACCGCCGGCCAGCGGGCCTTCGACCACGATGTAGTCGGGCAAACGACCGGTGCGCGAACTTTTTTTCAGGAACAGTTGCAGGGCGCGCACCGAGGATACGATGATGCCGAGCTGAACGTCGCGGAAACGCGGGTGGTCTTCGATCAGCGCAAAGGAACCAAGGTGCAGGCCGGCGGCCAGCGTGATGCCTTCGATGCCGGCATCCATCGCCGCTTCCATGCGGACCTTGAGCGTCTCTTTCGGGGCGTTCATGGTCAGCTTTTCCATGCAGTTGATGAAGATCATGCCGCTGCCGGTCTTGCGCGACATGGCCTCTTCAACGTGCAGACGGGTTGCTTCGACCAGCTTGCCGAGGTCGAATTTGACGTCTGACTTGTCTTCGTTCTCGACGTTGTACTTGTAAAGCGCGAGCTTGTCCTTGACGAATTTGGTTTTGTAGCGACGGTCCGAGACGGTCTTGATCATCGCATCGGAAATGTGGCCGACGCCGCCCAGACGGGCTACCTCGACAGCCAGATCGGCACTGGAAATATCCACGCCCATGCCGCCGATCATGATTGGTACTAGCTCGTGCTTGCCAAGGCGCAAGCGGAAATCGTCCACACGCTTCATCATTTTCCTT
>PHCF01000134.1 GCA_002842145.1 Betaproteobacteria bacterium HGW-Betaproteobacteria-6
GACCGGATACTTCCACTTCCAGTTGTCGATGGTTTCGGGGATGACTTCCATGTGGATGCACTCGACCGGGCAGGGCGGCAGGCACAGTTCGCAGCCGGTGCATTGCTGGGCGATGATGGTGTGCATCTGCTTGGCGGCACCGACGATGGCATCGACCGGGCAGGCCTGGATGCATAGCGTGCAGCCGATGCAGGTGTTCTCGTCGATGATGGCGATCTGCTTCGGCTTTTCCTCGGCGTCGAGCGGCTTGACTTCGCGGCCGAGCAGGTCGGCCAGGCGCTGTACGCCTTCGGCACCGCCCGGCGGGCACTTGTTGATTTCCTCGCCATTGACGATGGCTTCGGCATAGGGCTTGCAGCCGGGGAAACCGCACTGACCGCACTGTGTCTGGGGCAGGATGGCCTCGATCTTTTCAACGAGCGGATCGCCCTCGACCTTGAACTTGATTGCGGCAAAACCGAGCGCAGCGCCGAGGACGACGGCGCCGAGAGCCATGATGGCGATGGCGAGCAGGATGTCCATTATTGGTACTTGTCCAGGCCGGCGAAGCCCATGAAGGCGAGCGCCATGAGCCCGGCGGTCACCATGGCGATGGCGGCGCCGCGGAAATGCGTCGGCACCTCGGCACCCTCGACCCGCTCGCGGATGCCGGCAAAGAGGATCAGCACAAGCGAGAAGCCGATCGCGCTGCCGGCGCCGAAGAGCAGCGATTCGACAAAGTTGTAGCCGTTCGAGATGTTGAGCAGCGGCACGCCAAGCACGGCGCAGTTGGTGGTGATCAGCGGCAGGTAGATGCCCAGCGTCTGCTGCAGCGTCGGCGAGGTCTTGGCGATGACCATTTCGGTGAGCTGGACGATGGCCGCGATGGTCACGATGAAGGACAGCGTGCGCAGGTATTCCAGCCCGAAGGGCATCAACAGGTAATGGTCGATGATGTAGCTGGCGCCGGTCGCCATGGTCAGCACGAAAGTCGTCGCGGCGCCCATGCCGTAAGCGGTCTCCAGCTTTTTGGAAACGCCCATGAAGGGGCAAAGACCGAGGATCTTGACCAGGACGACGTTGTTGACGAGGACCGCGCCGACGAGAATGAAGAGGTAGTGGCTCATAGATTGGGCGTGCTTGAGGCGCGTATTATCGGGCTTTGCCGCAGGGCAAACAACCGCGCGCCGGTTATGGCCTTATGCCTTTTTCTTCCCGATGACGTGAGCCAGGGTTTCGGCCACTTCGGCCACCAGGTCGGGGCCACGGTAGATGAAACCGCTGTAGAACTGCACCAGGCTTGCCCCGGCGCGGATTTTCTCGGCCGCATCCTCGCCGCCCATGATGCCACCGACGCCAATGATCGGCAGTTCGCCGGCCAGGGCAATCGACAGCTTTTTCTGCACGGCCGTCGATTTCTCGAACACCGGCTTGCCCGACAGGCCGCCGGTTTCGGCGCCGTTCGGCAGACCTTCGACGCCTTCGCGCGACAGCGTGGTGTTGGTTGCGATGACACCGTCGAATCGGTGCCGACGTAGCGCGTCGGCGATGGCGGTGATCTGCGCGTCGTCGAGATCGGGGGCGATCTTGAGGGCCATCGGCACGTATTTGCCGTGCTGCTCGGCCAGTTGCAACTGTTTGGCTTTGAGTTGTGCCAGCAGGTCGTCGAGCGCCTCGTCCTTCTGCAGCTCGCGCAGGTTCTTGGTGTTGGGCGACGAAATATTGACCGTCACGTAGCTGGCGTCGTTATAGACCTTGTCGAGGCAGATCAGGTAGTCGTCGGCCGCTTTCTCGATCGGCGTCGTCGCGTTCTTGCCGATGTTGATGCCGAGGATGCCGCCCTTTTTCGGGAATTCGGCGCGCCGGACGTTTTCGAGCAGGCGGTCGACGCCGGCATTGTTGAAGCCCATCCGGTTGATGATGCCCTGCGCTTCCGGGATACGGAACAGGCGCGGCTTCGGGTTGCCATCCTGCGGGCGGGGTGTGATCGTGCCGATCTCGATGAAGCCGAAGCCGAGCTTGGCCAGCGCATCGATATGGTCGCCATTCTTGTCGAGGCCGGCAGCCAGGCCGACCGGGTTCGGGAAGGTGAGGCCCATGGCCTCGACCGGGCAACTGGCGACCTTTTTGGCGACTAGGCAGGTGAAGCCAGCGGCGTTGAGGAAATCGATGCCGTTCATGCCGATACCATGTGCGGTTTCGGCGTCGAGGGCGAAAAAGAACTTGCGAATGAGGGGATAGAGCATAGTGGGCGCGATTTTACCGCATTGCACCCCGTCGCGGCGGCCTGGCTGGCTTGGAAACAAACTGTAACGCCTGATTTTTTGCGGGAAGGCTAAACTTCCGCCCATGCGATTTTTTACCTGTTTTTTCCTGTTGACCATAGCACTCCCCTCGTGGGCGGGGGGCTTGAACGATCCGTTCGGCACTGACGCCATGGCGCCGCTCAAGGTGTCGCCCAGCCTGGCTGCCCGGGTTGGCGAGGCGCCCTGTGCCACGGCCCTGCCGACGACACCGCTGACGGCGCTCGATGCGGTCGACCTGGCCCTGTGCAATCATCCGCAGACGCGCGAGGTGTGGGCGTCGGCGCGGGTTCAGGCGGCGTTGGTTGGTGTCGCCCAGGCAGGTTGGCTGCCGAATCTCGATGCCAGCGCCAGCGCGACGCGGTTTCAGTATGACGACGGCTCGTATAACCGACGGGCCGCGGCGCTGACGCTGTCCTGGCTGCTCATCGATTTCGGCCAGCGTTCGGCCAATGTCGAGAATGCCCGGCAGTTGCTCAACGCCGCGGCGGCGACGCAGGATGCGACGGTCCAGTCGCTGTTCCTTGCCGCGCTGCAAACTTACTACACGGCACAGGCAACGCGGGCGGCGGTGATTTCGGCCGGCGAGGCCGAGCGTTCGGCGCGCGAGAGCTATCTGGCGGCCGATGCCCGTTACACGGTCGGCATCGCCACGCCGGCTGACCGCCTGCAGGCGCAGACGGCACTGTCGCAGGCGACGCTCAATCGCATCCGGGCCGAGGGCGAGGCCCGCAACGGCCTGGGCGCGCTGGCCAATGCGCTCGGTTTCGAGGCGCAACAGAAAATTGTCTTGGCCGACTTGCCGGTTTTGCCGGCCGAGTTGGCCTTCCAGAAGGAGGTCGATGCCATGATTGCCGAGGCGCAGGCCCGCCGGCCAGACCTCAAGGCGGCCGAGGCGCAGCTCAAGGCGGCCGAGGCCAGCGTTGATCTGGCCCGTGCCCAGGGCCGGCCGACCATTTCCTTGGCGGCCGGGCCGAGCTGGCAGAACACGGCCGGCGTCGTGACGCAGGGTGGCAGCATCGGCCTGACGCTCAACGTGCCGATCTTTGCCGGTTTCGACACGACTTATCGTGTGCGTTCGGCCGCGGCGCAGGCCGAGGTTCGCGCCGCCCAGCGCGACCGCATCAAGAACCAGATCGCACTCGATGTCTGGAAGTCCTACCAGAGCCTGACGACGGCGACGCAAAGCCTGCAGACCTCGGCTGACCTGGTGGCCAGCGCCGAGCAGTCGGAGCGCGTTGCGCTCGGCCGCTACAAGGCCGGCGTCGGCACCGTGCTTGATCTGCTGTCGGCGCAGAGTGCGCTGGCCAGCGCCCGGCTGCAGCGGATTCAGGCTCAGCTCGACTGGAATGTTTATCGCGCCACATTGGCCCAATCGATGGGCGCGCTCGATTACACGCTGCTGCAACCGGCGGCGGAGGGAAGACCATGAAATCTATCGGCAAGATTCTGCTCGGCGTCACGGTGGTGGCCAGCCTGGTCGGCGGCGGCGTCTGGGTCAGCAAGCAGCGCGCGGCGCAAGACCCGGAAACCCGCTACAAGCTGGCGACGGTCGAGAAGGGAAGCGTGACGCAGACGGTGTCGGCCAACGGCACGCTCAATCCTGTGGTGCTGATCAGCGTTGGAACGCAGGTGTCGGGCACGGTGAAGAAGCTTTACGTCGATTTCAACGACAAGGTGAAGAAGGGCCAGCCGCTGCTCGAACTCGACGATGCGCTGGTTTCGGCTACCGAGCGGCAGAGCGCGGCGAACGTGATCAACGCCCAGGCGTCGCTCGAACTGGCGCAGGCCAACGAGGCGCGCATGAAGTCGCTGATCGCCCAGGAATATGTCTCAAAACAGGAATACGACCAGTCCGCCCAGGTTCTCAAGTCGGCCCGGGCGCAACTGGCGCTGGCCCGGGCGCAGAACGAGCGCGATCGGGCCAACCTCAATTTCACGGTGATCCGCTCGCCGGTCGATGGCGTGGTCATCGATCGCGTTGTCGATCTGGGCCAGACGGTGGCTGCCAGCTTCCAGACGCCGACCTTGATCAAGATTGCCCAGGATCTGTCGGAAATGCGCATCGATACCAGCTTTGCCGAGGCCGACATCGGCGGCATCCGGGCCGGACAGAAGGCGCGCTTCACCGTCGATGCCTTCCCGAACCGCAGTTTTACCGGCGAAGTGCAACAGATCCGCCTGAATCCGACCAACCTGCAGAATGTCGTCACCTACAACGTCCGGATCAACGTCGACAATCCCGAGCAGGTGCTCCTGCCGGGCATGACGGCCTACGTCAATATCGGCGTGCAGAAGCGCGAAGGCGTGCTGCTCGTGCCGAATGCCGCGCTGCGCTTCAAACCAGCCGACGGCGGTGAGAAAAAATCGGAAAATGGCCAAAAATCGGCGTCGACCGTGGGACCATCGAGCATCGGGCCGGGCATGGGGGCCGGGGCCGATGGCAGCGCTGCCAAGGCCGGCGGCGGCAAGGGCAAGAAGCGCGATGGCCAGAGCGGCACGGTCCACGTGCTGGCCGGCGACGAAATCCGGCCGGTTGGCGTTCAGCTCGGCATCACCGACAACCGCAATACCGAGATCGTCGGCGGCGATCTGAAGGAAGGCGACCGCATCGTCACCGGCGAGAATACCAACGGCGTCAAGCCGCCGTCCTCGGTCGGCATGCGGATGTTCTGATGGGCACCCCGGCAACCGAGTCGGTCATCCGGGTGGTCGGCCTTGGCAAGTCCTATGCCACGGCGGCCGGGCTGTTTCCCGCGTTGAAAGGCGTCAATCTCGATGTCCGGCCCGGCGATTACATTGCCATCATGGGGCCGTCCGGCTCGGGCAAATCGACCTTCATGAACCTGCTCGGCTGCCTCGATACGCCGACCATGGGCGAGTACTACCTGGCCGGCGAGAACGTTGCCCATCTGGATCGGGACGCCTTGGCCATCCTGCGCAACCGGACGCTGGGCTTTGTTTTTCAGGGCTTCAATCTGCTGCCGCGCATGAGCCTCCAGGACAACGTCGCGCTGCCGCTTGTCTATGCCGGCGCCGACAAGGAAAGGCGGCGGGCCAGAGCGCGCGAAATGCTCGCCAAGGTTGGCCTCGGCCAGTACGCCGAATCGCTGCCCAGCCGGATTTCCGGCGGTCAGCAGCAACGGGTGGCGATTGCCCGGGCGCTGGTCAATGCGCCACAACTCATCCTCGCCGACGAGCCGACCGGCAATCTCGACAGCCATACCAGCGAGGAAATCATGCGTCTGTTTGGCGAACTCAACGCCGAGGGCATCACCATCGTGCTGGTCACGCACGAACCGGACATCGCGGCGCATGCCAGGCGACAGGTCAAGTTTCTCGACGGCGAGATTGTCAGCGATCACCTGACGGAGCACGCCCCGGCATGAGCGCGAGTATTTCAATTTTGGCCATTTTTTCCGGTCGACCGTGGGAATCGCCCAAAAGCCGCCATCGTGAGGCTTCGCCATGCTGAAAGCGATGCTCGGCGAAGCCTGGCTGGCCATGGGCGCCAACCGCCTGCGCACGGCGCTGACCATGCTCGGCATGGTCATCGGCGTCGGCGCCGTGGTCATCATGATGGCCATCGGGCAGGGCGCGCAGTACGCCGTACAGCAGACCATCAGCACCATGGGTTCGAATCTCTACATCGTGCTCTCCGGCTCGTTTACCAGCAGCGGCGTGCGCAGCGGTTCGGCCGGCGGGCCGACGCTCAATGTCGGCGATGCCGAGGCGATGGCCGAACTCGATGGCGTCGCCAACGTGGCGCCAACACACATGGGGACGCGGCAACTGGTCTACGGCTCGCAGAACTGGAGTTCGTCGATCATCGGCACCACGCCGGACTATCTCGAAGCGCGGGCCTGGAGCATCGCGCGCGGCGCCGCTTTCGGCGATTCCGACGTGCGCTCCTCGACGCGGGTGGCGATCATCGGCAAGACCGTGGCGGAAAACCTGTTCGGCGCCGACGACCCGATCGGCAAGACCATGCGCATCCAGCAAAGCCCG
>PHCF01000007.1 GCA_002842145.1 Betaproteobacteria bacterium HGW-Betaproteobacteria-6
CGTAGCAAACATTGCACTATCAATTTCATCGTCATCTATGACACACCGAAAACGTTCTTCAATCGCGGCGATGAGCGCAATTACTGCCATCGAGTCCAACTCCGGAACCGATCCGAGAAGCACCGTATTTTCATCAAAGGCCAGCGCACGCCCCCCCAAATGAAGGACATCATCGAGCAATATCTTTACATCCCGCTTAAAATCCACCGTCATCGCCTCGTCTTTTCAACCTTTTGACTCTATCAAAGCCTCAACATTTAACGGTGTGAGATACTTCACAGGACGTTGGCCTATGTACACGTCATCGTATTTGAAGCCCAAAGTTTACCACTTGATTCGAACTACCTCATGACTGATTCGACCCTACTACACGAACTGATCCATCTTTCGGCCAATCGTACCCCGAACTCTCCAGCACTTACCTATGGCAAACTCACATTGAGCTATGCCGAATTGCAGAATGCAATCACCGGGTTTGCTTCCGGCCTCATGTCACTTGGCCTCCAGCGCGGCGAGCGGGTCGCCATTTATCTGGAAAAGAGATTTGAGACTGTCATCGCCAGCTTTGGCACCCCCGCAGCCGGAGGGGTGTTTGTGCCTATCAATCCTTTGCTCAAGGCGGAGCAGGTCGGGTACATATTGCGCGACTGCAATGTCCGGGTGCTAGTGACCTCACCCGAACGCCTCGAGTTGGTACGCGAAACACTTCTGGAATGCCATGATCTGCGGCATATCGTACTCACCGATTCAACCGAAAGCTTAGCTACCGGTGGCATGCTTAATATATGTAACTGGACTGATATTCTTAGTCAGCGACCAACTGCTGGGCACCGGGTCATCGACACGGACATGCTAGGAATTCTGTATACCTCGGGCAGTACCGGCAAGCCGAAGGGGGTTGTGCTTTCTCACCGGAACATGGTGGCCGGTGCGAAGAGTGTAGCCAGCTACCTTGAAAATCGCCCTGACGACACGCTTCTTGCAGCCCTCCCTCTGTCCTTTGATGCCGGCTTCAGCCAATTAACGACCGCTTTTCTTGTTGGTGCGCGAATTGTCTTGCTTAACTATCTGCTCCCGCGCGACGTCGTTAGAGCCTTGGAAAGAGAGAACGTCACCGGATTGACAGCCGTACCGCCGCTATACCTGCAACTAACCCAGCTGGAATGGCCCACCACGATCACCGAACATCTACGCTATTTTGCAAATACCGGAGGCAGGATGCCCCGCGAAACACTGACCGCACTCCGCCAGCGTTTGCCCAAGTCAAAGCCATTCCTTATGTATGGTCTGACCGAGGCGTTCCGCTCGACATATCTACCACCATCTGAGGTCGACAAGCGACCAGATTCAATTGGCAAGGCTATTCCCAATGCAGAAATTTTGGTCTTGCGTGAAGATGGTTCCCCATGTGCGCCGAACGAGCCCGGGGAACTGGTACATCGAGGCGCTCTGGTTGGAATGGGTTACTGGAATGACCCTGAAAAGACCGCCGAGCGCTACAAACAGTTACCGGTTCATGCACCCGGCCGCGAAGCTGGCTTGGTCCTGCCTGAAATAGCCGTGTTTTCTGGCGATACGGTGCGCATGGACGAGGAAGGTTTTCTGTATTTTATCGGCCGCCGTGATGAAATGATGAAGACTTCCGGCTACCGGGTCAGTCCTACAGAAGTGGAGGAAGTCCTCTATGCGACCAGGATGGTTGGTGAATGCGTTGCCTTTGGTGTGGATGATGACCGGCTTGGACAAACCATACAGGTGATCGCCACGCCACCAGCCGGCGGAGCCTTGAACGTTGAAGCGTTGCTAACCGAATGTCGTGTGCGCATGCCAGCCTACATGATCCCCGCCGGCGTAGATGTCCGCGAAGGTCCGCTACCACGTAACCCGAATGGAAAAATTGATCGAAAAACGCTGTCGACCGCGTGGGTCGAGCAAAAAAACTCTCAACCTTCGTTCTTGCCAGTGAAAGAATGAGCACACTCCCCCCTCCTGTCCATGTCACGATGAATCAGTTTTCGACCGCTGGCAATGAGCTACTGGTCGGCGGATTGCCGCTGTCTCGCTTGGCCGAACGCGTCGGTCAGACTCCTTTCTACGCCTATGACCGCGAACTGCTGCGTTCACGCGTTGCCGAGTTGCGTGGCACGTTGCCAAAAAATGTCAAACTGCACTTTGCGATGAAAGCCAACCCGATGCCGGCGCTCGTTGGCTTCATGGGCCGCTTGGTCGATGGAATCGACGTCGCCTCTGCTGGAGAATTAAAAATTGCGTTGGATGCTGGTACAGACCCACGTGAAATCAGCTTTGCCGGACCTGGCAAAAGAGATTCAGAACTCCGTCAAGCCGTTGCTGCGGGTGTTTTGATCAACATCGAGTCATTTCGTGAAGTCGACCTTTTAGCAGACATTTCCAGGGAGCTTGGCCTTCCCGCTCGCGTTGCGGTACGCGTCAACCCAGACTTTGAGCTCAAAGGCTCTGGCATGAAGATGGGAGGCGGCCCCAAGCAATTTGGTGTCGATGCCGAACAGGTACCTGAATTGCTGGCCAAAATAGGCGAATACAATCTGGCGTTCGAAGGATTCCACCTCTTTGCCGGCTCGCAGAACCTAAAAGCCGAATCGATCTGTGAAGCACAGCTGAAATCCTACGATCTGGCGCAATCGCTCGCTCGCCATGCACCATCATTAGTTACCTTCCTGAACCTCGGTGGTGGATTCGGCATTCCCTATTTTCCAGGTGAAAACCGGCTGGAACTGTCCAGCATTGGTCAGAATCTTGACCGGCTTTCCCGGCGCGCCTGCGTCGATTTCCCAGGAGCTTCGTTGGTCATCGAACTCGGTCGATATCTTGTCGGCGAGGCTGGTATTTACGTTTCCCGGGTTGTCGACCGCAAGGTTTCACGCGGACAAACCTTTTTGATAGTCGATGGCGGCCTCCATCACCACCTCTCGGCTTCCGGGAACTTCGGCCAAGTCATCAGAAAAAACTATCCGGTCGCAATCGGCAATCGAATGCATGCGGACCGTACTGAAATCGCATCAGTAGTCGGTCCATTATGTACACCGCTGGACATTCTGGCAGATCGCATGACACTGGCCATAGCAGAGCCAAGCGATCTGGTGGTGGTATTCCAGTCTGGCGCCTACGGTGCCAGCGCTAGCCCACAATGTTTTTTGGGACACCCTGAGGTGGCCGAAATATTGGTATAACAATGCCAACCGCCGCGTCTCCCGGGAAACTGCGGGCCAGTATTTGTATTGATCTTCCTGCCTCGCCCCAACTCTCCAAAATCGATACAATCCACTTGGTCTAATTCTTATTGAATACTTCGGACTAGATCACCGTATAGTGCCAGCCGGCGACCAATAGTAGGACGATCGCCCGGCACTTCTGACATTATTAACAATTCAAACAAGAATAAGACAGATTTTTGTTTTTTGCATTAATCATGCGGCAATTCACCATGAAACTTGTTGCATTGATTCTTAGTCAATGTGAAATAGTGCACAAGCAAAATATGCCGCGCTCCTTACTATTGACATCGAGTAATGAGCGAATGCTGGGAGTTTCAAGTGTGTTGCAAGAATACCAAAGGGATGCAGGGGAATCATGATCAGGCTGTTTAATCACTGGTTTACTTGGCGTAGCGTCGCTGGGGTTGCGTTCGATTTTTCATTCCTGATTGTCAGCCTCGTTATTACCCTTATGTGGATCAACAGCGGACTGCCGGTCAACCCAATTCAAATTGTGGTCTATGCCATCCTGTTTGGATTTGTGATGCTCGCCATCAATGCCCTCTTGGGACTCTATCAGCGCACTTCGATTCGCCCCATTACCGAAACGAGGGCTCGTGCGGTACTTTCCATTTATCTCTCCATACCGATTGCCTACGCTCTTTACGCGCTGCTTCCCATAGCTGCGGTCAACCGCGATTTAATTCACCTTTCTGCAATGTCCGCAGTTTTCGGCATGCTGGTAACACGTGTCGGCGCAGCCCACGCCCCCGCAGCGAAGATGCTGCGCAGACGGATTCTGGTGTTCGGTACAGGGCAGCAAGCACTCGCCGTAAAGCGAGCGCTCGATCGCTCCGACCCGTCTGCGGAAATCATTGGCTTCTATCCTGGCAGCAACGAAGACCAGCCACTAGTATCTTCAAATTTGATTCTCAGTAGAGAACAATCCTTGACAGATGCCGCACGCAATCTAAAAGTTGATGAAATTGTCGTTGCACTAAGTGAACGTCGGGGCGGATCAATGCCCATGCGAGAGCTACTTGATTGCAAGTTGCAAGGGGTCAAAGTCCTTGATCTCGCCAGCCATTTTGAACAGACCTTAGGACAAATTCGCCTGGACTCACTCTATGCAGGCTGGCTCATTTTTGGTGACGGGTTCTGCCAAGGCGCTTTCCGCACCATCGTCAAACGTTTGTTTGACATTGTCTGCGCCAGCATATTGATTGTTTTGGCGTTGCCCATTATGGCAGTGGCAGCCGTTCTGATCGTCGCCGAGGATGGCTTTCCACTGTTTTATCGGCAAGAACGCGTAGGAGTAAACGGACGCCTGTTCAACGTCATCAAGTTCCGCAGTATGCGGCGTGATGCCGAAAAAGATGGTAAGCCGATCTGGGCTCAAGCTCAGGACAACCGCGCAACACGGGTCGGCCAAGTCATTCGCAAACTTCGCATTGATGAACTCCCGCAGTTATTCAGCGTCTTGAAGGGTGACATGAGTTTGGTTGGTCCTCGACCGGAGCGCCCGTTTTTTGTCGATCAATTAACCAAGGAAATTCCCTTCTATGCTGTTCGACACAGCGTCAAACCCGGCGTAACGGGCTGGGCGCAAGTCCG
Source organism: Betaproteobacteria bacterium HGW-Betaproteobacteria-6 (assembly GCA_002842145.1). Taxonomy (GTDB): domain Bacteria; phylum Pseudomonadota; class Gammaproteobacteria; order Burkholderiales; family Rhodocyclaceae; genus Azonexus. The sequence continues at coordinate 4,848 of PHCF01000007.1, forward strand.
CTATCACTACGGAGCGACTGTCGAAGACTCCGCAGAGAAACTTCAGTACGACCTTTACTACGTCAAGAACCACTCACTGTTCCTGGATATGGTGGTGCTTTTCGAAACCGTGGGTGTCGTGCTGACCGGCAAGGGCGCTCACTAATCTTCTGTCACGCTCATCCGTGACCTGAAAAGTCCGTTGCATGGAAATGACCAGTGTGTCCCTGATTACCTGGAGCTTTGGACTTGCGGCCTTCGGCTATCTGGCGCTCTGGGTTTACCTGATCTCGTTTGGCGCAGATTGGCGCTCGGGGGTGCGTACCCGGCGCATGGTTTCTGTTGCCGTCATTTCGACTCTTTGGACGGTTTCCAGTCTGTTCTATACTTTCAGCGCTAGCCCACTTGCGCTTATCGCCGCCTCGCTGGTCGACGTCGCCAAATACGGTGCTTGGTACGTTTTTCTGATAACACTCCTTGCTCCTGCCAGTAACAGAGAGACCAAGCCCTTACTTCCGTCCTGGTTGCCTGCTATCTGTTGGGGTTTGGTCTTCGCGGGAATCAGCCTTCAATTTTTGGTGGCATTTCGCCTGATTTCGCCAGAAGACTGGTTACGTTTACTGGTCCTCCATGGACTTGTAGAAGCCGTGATTGGACTGGTACTTGCCGAGCAATTGTTTCGGACCGTCTCCGATGATTCCCGCTGGAACATCAAGCCGCTTTGCCTCGCATTGCTCTTTCAGTTCGCCTTTGACGTCTATCTATTTTCCGATGCCATGATGTTCAGCCGTATCGATGGGGATGCGTTGGCCGTAAGAGGTTTTGTGCACGCGATTACCATTCCGCTGCTTATGCTGGCAACCGAACGCGCCAGGGACTGGACCTCAAAAATCCGCCTTTCCCAAAAGGCTGCTTTCCATTCTGCCACCCTGCTTTTGGCTGGTCTCTACCTGCTTTTCACAGCTGGCGTCGGCTACTACGTCCGCTATTTTGGCGGCGAATGGGGCCGCGCCTTCCAGTTGGCCCTGATATTTGCTGGTCTGTTGGTATTGGGAGTTCTGCTGGTTTCCGGATCGATGCGCGCCAGAATGAAAGTTCTGGTCGGCAAACATTTTTTCCGCTATCGCTACGATTATAGGGAAGAATGGCTCCGCTTCACGCAGACGCTTACCGAGCATGATTCGCCACAGACCATGGGACAACAGGTGATTCGTGGCTTGGCTAACATGGTCGAAAGCCCTGCTGGCGCCTTGTGGGTTCGGGAAACAGGCCATGGGGCTTTTAGGCAAAGCGCACGCTGGAACCTTCCTGAGTGCATCGCTAAAGAAGCATATGATTCACCGCTCTGCCAATTTCTACTCGCCAGTGGCTGGGTCGTTAACCTTGAAGAGTATCGCTGCTATCCGGCACGCTATAGCAACTTGGAAATTCCGGCATGGCTTTCTGACCTGCCCAACGCTTGGCTGATAGTTCCTTTGGTGGCCGACAGCGAAATGCAGGGCTTCGTCATTCTGGCCAGCTCGCGTACACCGATCAATGTCAATTGGGAAGTGAATGATCTTTTGCGTGCAGCTGGCTGCCAAGCGGCCAGCTTTCTTGCCCGAATGCAGGCCACCGAGGCATTACTCGAAGTCCGCAAGTTTGACGCTTTCAACAAGATGTCTGCCTTTGTCGTCCACGACCTCAAAAACATCATCACACAGCTTTCGCTGATGCTCAAAAACGCCGAGCGTCACCGTGACAATCCAGAGTTTCAGAAGGACATGCTGATGACCGTTGACCACGCTGTCGAGCGCATGCGCCAATTGATGATGCAGTTAAGAGAAGGCGCCCCTCCCCCCGGTGGCATTTGCGGTGTTAATCTTCCAGATGTCATCCAGCGCATTCAAAAGGACAAAATGAATCAGGGAAGATCGATCGAACTGCAAATTCAGGATCGATTAATTGCACGCGGTCACGAAGAACGACTGGAGAGGGTCATCGGCCATCTTGTCCAAAACGCCATCGATGCGTCGCCTGTTGGGGGGCGTGTGTGGATATCGCTCGAACGTCGTAGCGACAAGGCAACCATTGAGGTTGGAGACACCGGTCATGGTATGACGCAAGAGTTCATCCAGGACCGCCTGTTCAAGCCTTTCCAAAGTACCAAGGATTCGGGCATGGGCATTGGTGCATACGAAAGCGCACAGTACATTCGTGAATTAGGGGGTGACATGCAAGTTGAAAGCGAACTAGGTAAGGGGACTTGTATTACCCTTACTCTTCCGCTATTCGTCATTCGTACCACATCCGATCTGCACGAACAGGAACCGGCATGAGTACAGAAAAGCCACGCGCCCTGCTCATTGTTGAAGATGATCTTGCACTGCAAAAACAGCTTCGTTGGTCTTTTGACCAATTTGAGACGTTGACCGCAGCAGACCGTGAAAGCGCCCTGGCGCAAATTCACCGTCACTGCCCTGCGGTCGTCACCATGGATCTCGGATTGCCCCCTGACGCTGACTCCGTTTCCGAGGGGTTTCGATTGCTGGAGCAAACGTTGGCAGCCGCGCCAGATACAAAAGTCATTGTTCTGACCGGGCAGAATGACCGTACCAATGCGCTACGGGCAATTGCCCTTGGTGCCTATGACTTTTTCGCCAAGCCCTTCGAGCCGGAAATGCTTGCACTGACCATTGATCGAGCATTTCGACTCCATGATCTGCAGCAGGAAAATCGTCGACTTTTGGCGGCCCAGCACCCACCTGCACTTGCTGGACTACTGACTCGCGATGCAGGCATGCAAAAAATATGCCGAACGATAGAGAAAGTTGCCAACAGCAGTGCGACCGTGCTTCTCCTCGGCGAAAGCGGGACCGGCAAGGAATTACTGGCGCGAGGCCTTCACGAGTCCTCACCGCGGAGCAAAGAACGCTTCGTGGCCATCAATTGCGCAGCCATTCCGGACAATCTGCTGGAAAGTGAACTCTTCGGCTATGAAAAAGGTGCGTTTACCGGTGCGGCAAAAACAACCCCTGGGAAAATCGAAAGTGCCAACGGCGGCACACTGATGCTCGACGAGATCGGCGACCTGCCCCTGTCGCTACAGGCAAAACTGTTGCGCTTCCTGCAAGAACGGGTCATTGAACGCCTTGGTGGGCGTTCGGAAATTCCGGTTGATGTGCGTATCGTCTGTGCTACACACCAGGATTTGAAAACCCATATCGGCAATGGCAGTTTTCGTGAAGACTTGTATTACAGGCTTGCCGAAATTGTTGTCCAAATCCCTCCTTTGCGCGAACGTCGGGGTGATCCTGCGTTGATGGCCCACGCTTTTGTACACCGGTTCGCAAACGAGCAGAAGCGTGGCAGCATGACGCTAAGCGAAGATGCTGTTCGAGCCATAGAGTCCCACCGATGGCCAGGCAATGTTCGCGAACTGGAAAATTGCATCAAGCGTGCGGTGATCATGGCCGATGGGTCGCGCATTTCTTGTGAAGACATTGGTCTGGACATCGAAGAGTCCACCGAGGTCGAATTCATTGACCTGCGCAAGGTGCGCGACGAGGCCGAACGTCAAGCCATTGTCACTGCACTTGGGCGAGCCAATGGCAACCTCTTGCGCACATCCGAAATACTGGGCATCAGCCGGCCGACTTTGTATGACTTGATGCATCGCCTTGGCCTGAAATAACCCATCTCCAGAGAAGAAGACAACCATGAAAAAATCGCGCTCGCTTTTCCCGACCGTTATTTCAACGGCACTTCTGACAATGCTGCTGGGTGCCTGCGGCGGCGACTCGCCGGAAAGCCTCATCCTGTCGAGCAAGGACTATCTGGCAAAAAAGGACTCCAAAGCTGCTGTCATTCAGCTGAAAAATGCACTGCAGCAGAACCCAAACCTTGCCGAGGCCCGCTTCCTGCTCGGTTCGACCTTACTTGAAAACGGTGATGTTGCTGGCGCAGAAGTCGAACTACGCAAGGCACTGGAACTCAAGCATCCCGCCGATTCCACGGTACCGTTGCTGGCTCGTGCCATGCTGGCTGGAGGGCAGACAAAAAAACTGGCTGATGAATTTGGGACAACAAAGCTGACAAGCGGCGAACCCCTAGCGGCACTTAACACAACATTGAGCGCTGCCTATGAATCTATGGGCAAGCGCGACATGGCCACAAAACTACTTGCCGAAGCCTTAGCCGCAAGCCCGAACTATGTTCCAGCCCGTCTTGCAGATATCAGGCAAACTGCCGCAAATAAAGACCTTACCGGTACTAGCTCAAAGCTCGACGCTCTTTTGAGTGAAAACCCGAATAATCCTGAAGCGCTCCTGATCAAGGGCAACCTCCTTGAGTTCGAAGGCGACGCATCCGGAGCATTAGCACATTACCAAAAGGCCATACAGGCAAGACCCAGTTATCTGAGCGCCCACTCGGCAGCGGTAGGATCGCTCCTCCGAGCCGAAAAAACCGATGAAGCAGTCAAGCAACTAGATGCTTTAAAGAAAATTTATGCCAAGCATCCGCAAGTCTACTTGCTTGATGCCCAGATCAACTATCAGCGCAAGGATTACAAAGCTGCTCGTGAATCTGCCCAGCAACTGTTGAGAATTTCTCCCAACAATCCGCTCAGCCTGCAAATGGCTGGTGCCATTGAATACCAATTGCGTTCCTACCTCCAGGCAGAAACCTATCTAGCCAAGGCCCTCCAATCTGCGCCTGAACTGCGGCTAGCCAGACGCCTTCTGGCATCCAGCCACTTGCGAACAGGCCAACCGGGCAAGGCTCTGGAAACCCTTCAGCCCTTACTGGCCAGCATCGATCAGGATTCAGCGCTGCTTGCTTTGGCCGGCGAAGCTTATTTGCTGCAAGGGGACCCAAAGAAGGCCGCCGACTATTTTGCCAAGTCGAGCAAGCTAGAGCCCGAAAACGCCGCCAAAAAGACATCTCTAGCCTTGGCGCACATGGCGCAAGGCAACGCCGAATATGCCCTTCAGGAACTTGAACAAATATCCATTTCAGACAAAGGGATAACGGCTGATCTAGCTCTGATTGCCGCCCACCTCCGCAATAATCAAATCGATAAGGCGCTGAAGGCTATAGATGCTCTTGAGATAAAGCAGCCGAACAATCCGGCAACGCACAACCTCAAGGCCCGCTCTCTTCTGGCCAAGAAGGACATGGCCGGCGCTCGGCAAAGCTTCGAAAAAGCAGTGTCCATCAACCCAACCTTTTTCCCGGCCGTGGCCAGCCTGGCCACGTTGGATCTTCTCGACAAGAAACCGGATGAGGCTCGGAAGCGCTTTGAGGCAGTCATTGGCGCCGACCCGAAAAACATACAAGCACTACTCGCCTTGGCCGAACTTAAGGCTGCAAACGACGGGAATATGGACGAAGTCTCTGCACTCATTGGCAAGGCGATCAGTGCGGCCCCTAGCGAATCAGCTCCACGACTCGCTTTGATTCAGTACTTCCTCAAGGTCAAGGAAAACAAAAAAGCGCTTACCGCTGCGAACGAGGCTGCAAGTGCTATACAGGACAAGCCTGAAATTCTTGACGCGCTGGGCCGTACCCAACAGCTTGCAGGAGACCTGAATCAGGCTCAGGTAACCTACGGCAAGCTTGCTGCCCTCCAGCCGGCCTCGCCATTGCCGTTATTGCGCCTGGCCGAAATTCAGTTCACGAACAAGAACAAGGAAGACGGCATCAAGAACCTCAAGAAAGCCCTTGAGATCAAGCCCGATATCGTTCAGGCACAGCGTGCACTGATCATGCTTGCCATGGAAAGCAAGAATACGACCGATGCTCTCGACATCGCCCGGACTGTCCAAAAACAGCGCCCCAAGGAGGCTATTGGCTTCCTTCTTGAGGGAGATATCCATGCCGTTGGCAGAGCTTGGCCGGCTGCAATCAATATTTTCCGGAGTGGCCTCAAGCAGGTTGCTGAACCGGAACTCGCCATCAAACTGCATGGATCATTGATCGCATCTGGGAACGCAGCAGAAGCGGAGAAAAATGCAAAGGCGTGGCTCAAGGAACATCCCAAGGATGTTGCTTTCCGGATGTATCTGGGTGACCGCGCATCTGGGCAAAAGAACTATGCCCACGCCGCCAGTTACTATCAGACAGCATTGAGTCTTCAACCGAACAATGCTCTGATTCTTAACAATCTTGCTTGGGTATTGGGCCAGACCAAGTCTACTAAGGCCCTCGAATACGCCGAGAAGGCAAACCAGATCGCCCCCAACCAACCAGCCTTCATGGACACTCTAGCCATGTTGCTGGCTGACAAAGGCGACACGATAAAGGCACTTGAATTGCTCAACAAAGCCGTCGCCGCAGCCCCCGAGGCCAGCGGAATTCAGCTTAACCGGGCCAAGGTCTTGATTTCGGCCGGAAAGAAAGACGAGGCGCGCAAGGAACTGGAGGCTCTGGCAAAGTTGGGCGACAAGTTTCCCGGTCAGGCCGAGGTCGGCGAACTACTGAAATCCTTTTGAAATACATTTTTTGAGCAATTTTTAGAATAAATACAGGAATGAACATGACGACAATTGCTGTAGTAGGTTTGGGGTATGTCGGTTTGCCGCTCGCTGTCGAGTTCGGTAAGAAATTCCGGACAATCGGATTTGATCTGTCTCAAGCGAAAGTAGAGCGTTACCAGCGTTATATTGACCCAACCGGCGAAGTCAGCACAGAAGACCTGAAGGCGGCAACGCAACTGACGGTGTCCACGGATGCCAGCACCTTGCGCGAGGCAGATTTCGTTATTGTCGCCGTACCTACACCTGTCGACGATGCTCACCAACCGGACTTCAGCCCGCTTGTTGGCTCATCAACCACGGTAGGACGCAATCTGAAACATGGCGCCATTGTTGTCTATGAGTCAACCGTTTACCCGGGCGCCACTGAGGAGGTCTGCATCCCTATTCTCGAAAAGGAATCGGGAAAGACTTGGAAGAAAGACTTTTTTGTCGGTTACTCACCTGAGCGCATCAATCCAGGTGACAAGGAGCGCACAGTCACCAAGATTATCAAAGTGGTTTCCGGCGACACTCAGGAAACCCTGAATAAGGTCAAGGAAATCTACGGTAGCGTGATCACCGCCGGCGTGTATCCGGCCTCGAACATAAAGGTTGCCGAAGCCGCCAAGGTTATCGAAAACACTCAACGCGATCTCAACATCGCCCTGATGAACGAGCTCGCCATCATTTTTGACAAGATTGGCATCGATACGCTGGATGTGCTCGAGGCTGCTGGTACCAAGTGGAATTTTCTGCCTTTCCGCCCAGGTTTGGTTGGTGGCCATTGCATTGGCGTAGACCCTTACTACCTGACGCACAAGGCCCAGAAACTTGGTTACCATCCGGAAGTGATTCTCTCTGGCCGGCGCATCAATGACGGCATGGGCAAATTTGTTGCCGAGCAGACCGTGAAGATGCTCGTACGCGCTGGCCATCCGATCAAAGATCAGCCGATTATCGTGCTTGGCCTGACCTTCAAGGAAGACTGCCCTGACCTGCGGAACTCCAGGGTCATCGATGTAATCCGGGAACTACAGTCCTACGGCGCCAAGGTCGTGGTACATGACCCGGTCGCAGATCCAGCCGAGGCGCATCATGAATACGGAGTGGAGCTCGTAGACTGGGAAAATCTTCCCAAGGCAGCGGCCATAGTTGTTGCAGTCAACCATAAGCAGTACAAATCCCTAACAACCAGCGAATTCGCAGCTAAGCTGAAGCCTGATGGCGTAATTACCGACGTCAAGAGCGCGCTGGACATCAAGGCCTTTACCGAAGCCGGCGTTACTGTCTGGCGTTTGTGAGGAGTAAATGATGAAGCGTTCAAGGATTTCTGGATCAGCACCTTTTCCTTGGGCGCTTTGCGCGCTGGTCGTTACCTGCGTGTTCAGCAAGTCAGCCATCGCCGACACAAAACTCGTCAAGGAGCGAGCGACTGCACTACGCATCGAAGCAAAGTCGATTGAACACGGCAACGGCATTCCGCGTAACCCGGTTAAGGCCATAGAGCTCTATTGTGAAGCCGCGCGACTAGGTGATGTAGAGGCTCAATATAATCTTGGCTGGATGTATGCAATGGGCCGCGGCATCGAACGCGACGATGCAACTGCCGCATATTTCTTTAACATGGCCGCCCAACAGGGTGATGCATTGGCCGAACGCATGTTGCGCCAAGTTGGTACACCGGTTGCCGACGCTCCCGCCTGCCTGGCAGATCCGAACCTCAGTGACATCAATGGTCACGATATCGTCGCCAATGCGACACCTGAAGATCGCAAGGTCATGGACCTTATCCAGAAATTGGCCCCTGAATACGGTATTTATCCACGCCTCGCGATGGCAATTATCCGCGCAGAATCAAATTTCAAACCGACAGCTATCTCGCCCAAAAACGCGCAGGGCCTGATGCAACTAATTCCCGAAACCGCCGAGCGCTTCAACGTCAAAAAGCCGTTCGACCCGGAACAAAATATTCGCGGAGGCCTAGCCTATCTGAGATGGCTGCTGGCCTATTTCGAGGGCAATATTCCGTTGGTAGCCGCTGCATACAATGCCGGCGAAGGTGCGGTAAACCATTATGCCGGCATACCGCCGTATTCAGAAACCAGAGTCTACGTGAAACGTATCCGAGAAATCTTCAAAAGAGAAGACCATCCCTTCAATGCGGAAGTCACCCCTCCTTCACCGGAGTTGCCCCGAATCAATGCTTCACGAAAGTTGATGTGACTATCAAATCGTTCACTCGCATTCTGGTAAGTAGCCTAGCTTTTTTTGTTCGGCTTAATTCCAACAGGTGCTTCTGCTGAACTCTCGGACATCATCGATGACAATCAAACCTTCGATCGTAGCTGTGGGTACTTATCAAAAAATACAAAATCCGCGACTCATATTTCTTGGAACTGGTTTTGCCTTTGGTTCAGGCAATCATATTGCGACTAACTCCCACGTTCTACCTGAAGCAACACTACCCGACGGCCCGGAAATTGCGGTTTTACTGTCAAAGCGGAACGGTGAGAACAAGTTGCGTCGAGCCAAGATTGTTACAAAGGATCCTGCACACGACCTTGCGGTACTTCGTATTGATGGCCACCCGCTCCCCTCCCCCCTCTCGTGACCGCTGACTCATTGTCGGTTCGCGAAAGCCAGGAAATCGCCTTTACAGGTTTTCCAATTGGTGGGGTACTGGGATTCTCCTCGGTGACACACCGTGGAATCGTTTCGGCCATCACCCCGATTGCGCAGCCCGGAGGGAATGCATCCCAACTGAGCCCGTGCTTGATCAGCCAACTTAAACGACGAAAGTTCAATGTGCTGCAACTTGACGCGACAACCCATCACGGCAACAGCGGAAACCCTGTCGTTGATCCGGAATACGAACGAGTCGTTTGGCATAATCAATGTGGTCTTTGTAAAGGGGCAAAAGAAGCAGCTTTGTCTGCCCCCTCGGGAATAACTTACGCGATTCCAGTACACTTTTTGCTTCACTTGATGAACTAACGCCAGTGTCGACTTTCTTTACACTAACCAAGCCCGTTTGGAGGATTGGGCAAAACTGGGGGCACAAAATCGGACAACCAAATGAAATTAAAGACAAATTATTTATTTGCACAAATCTTGCTTTCAGTTCATCGACAGCGCAATTTTATTGATCCTCAATCAGATTTATTCCCCTCCCAGGAATATGGTCGAATCGATATTTACCAACTGGTGCCACCATGCTAGATAAACAACCGACCCTCCCTCCCTCAGAAGAAGCAGTTAATCAACAGCCCGCCGAACAGACTGAAAGCACGCGTCGCCGGGTGCTGACTTCTGCCATTTCTGCCTCCGCGTTGATAGTCACCGCAGCCAATAAGCCAGCATGGGCAGGAGATACATGCACACGTTCGGCGCTCAACTCCGCCAATCTTTCGGGCCAGCATACCTTTGCAGGTTGCGGGAGGTCTGCGGGCATGTGGAAAACCCAGCAAGATCGATGGCCCTCGGACTGCCGGCCAAGCCAATTATTTACTAGCATTTTTGGCACTTGGATGTACAAGAGCTGGACATCAGGCCTGTTCGCAGGACTGACTCTGGGACAAGTGATTTGCATTGACGGCGCTTCAAATACCAACCCCGGAAATATTGCAATGCATGTTGTTGGCGCCTACGTTAACGCGCACGCTTTCCCCAAATCTAGCCCCAGTGGTAAGGGATATGCCTATTCACCGACTGAAGTAATTGACATGTTCAAGGCAGCCGCAAATAGCTCTTGTATATCACGGAGCCCCACCTATCTAGCCAACCTAAAAGACAAGTTTGATTTGGCAAATAACTTGTATGACGCGGTCACAGTCTGGCCGTAATGAGCCTCACATACTGCCTACCCAACGGATCCAGAACCCAATTTAGCTGGGTTTATTGGGATGAAGAAGCTGTGTTATACAATAACCTATCTGGCAACACTCACCGGATATTGGCGCCAGCAGGACACGCTCTGAAAGTTCTGGAGTCAAGTCACAACAGGACCTGCATTTCCGCTGAGTTGCTTTACCAGTTAATGCCTGGAAATTGCTCAGTCAAACTTGACAAGATCGAAGAGTTGTTATCATCGCTGTGTTTAATCGGTCTATTGAAAAAAAATCCCATTGAAGATTGCCGACCTCCCGCTCACGGAACTGACTCGTCGGCTTGCTGTTAATGGCCTGAGGATAAAAACCGGGCCATTTGTTTTTTCTATTCACAGCTCTCTTGAAGCAGTCAGGGATGGGCTGGCTGTTCTGTACGACCACTTTCCCACGGTAGCGTCGGACGCTTTCGCAGACTTTCATATATCCGTTGACCGCGCCAAGGGCATACGTCGTTGGATTCGTCCTCAAAGTGTTTTTGAGTTCGATGGCGAAATCCCCTTCAAACCGTTGACCGCCAGCCAGGGATTTGCATTGCTGGAATGGGGCATGAATTGGTGCATCTACAACCATGCGCATTCCTTCCTGATCATTCATGGAGCAGTTCTGGAGCGCAAGGGCAAAGCACTGCTGATGCCAGCGCCGTCGGGATCAGGGAAAAGCACTTTATGTGGTGCGCTGATGACACAAGGTTGGCGCCTTCTATCCGATGAACTGATACTAATCAATCCAATTACCGGGTTGATCCATCCACTTGGTCGCCCTATCAGCCTAAAAAATCATTCAATCGAAGTATTGAAAAGGTTCGCGCCAAGCCATCACATCACGGCGCCTGTTTACGACACGGCCAAAGGAACGGTGGCGCACATGAAGCCATCATCACAAAGCGTAACGTGCTGCAACGAGCTCGCTGTTCCTGGCTGGGTGGTTTTTCCTCAGTACTCAGCAGGGACACAAACCCAGATACTCCCGCTAGGAAAAGCTGACCTCTGCATGCGCCTGATCGACAACGCTTTCAACTACAACATTCTTCGCCACGAAGGCTTCTCAACCATGACCCGCATGGTGAGCCACACCACTGGTTTCAGCGCGACATATAGCGATTTGCATGATGTCATTCTCCAGATAAACCAGCTAACCGATTGATCTCAAGATGCAGGCTAATCGCATTCTCATCGATACACTGATTTCACCCAAGAGGATCCAGCATTTGACAATCCCGGATTGGGAATTGGTCATTCGCCAAGCAAGGTCTTCGCAACTGCTTGCGCGCCTTGCCATTACGATCAACGAAGAAGCACTTGAGTCTTTGGTTCCCGAAGGTGCACAGCGGCATCTCAGAGCTGCGATAGCACACCAATCGCATCTCCGTAACGCCGTTCGCAACGAAGTGGCGTACATCGCGGAAGCTCTTGATTCCATTAAGACTCGATTGACCCTGCTAAAAGGAGCAGCTTACGAGCTAGCTGACTTGGCTCCTGCCAGATACCGCATTTTTAATGACATCGATCTGCTAGTACAAAAAGAGCGGATCAATGATGTTGAACTCAGCCTATTACTACACGGCTGGGCAGGCATTCAACACGACCAGTACGATGATCACTACTACCGCACGTGGATGCACGAAATACCACCCATGAGGCACCTCGAGCGACACAGCATCATTGACGTACATCACAACATCGTTCCTGACTTCGGCAAGATTCATCTCCCAGCGGAAAAGCTACTTAGGGATACGCGTCAATGCCTTAATGCACCCGGAGTGTTCGTACTATCCATTCCGGATCTAATCTTGCACAGCGCGGTGCACCTATTCAACGACGGAGAATTTGACCACGCCCTGCGCGACCTATTCGATATCAGGGATCTTATCCGAGAATCGATTATTTCAGATGCTGATTGGCAACAGCTGATTTCTCGAGCAGAGGAGCTCGGCCTTGGCCGACCACTCTATTATGCGTTGCGCTATCTCAATATCGTGCTTAAAGAGCCATACGCTCCTTACCTTAAGCGGCTTACAAAATACGCGCCAAACTCGACTGCCCTGAAAGTTATGGACTATTTGTTCGTTCGAGGACTAAAGCCAGAACATTCGAGCTGTGATGATTCAAGCACATTGCTAGCCCGCTTTTTACTTTATGTACGCGGCCATACATTACGAATGCCATTGCGGCTATTACTGCCTCATCTGGCGAGAAAAGCAGTCACGCAACTACGGAACAAATATTTCTCACGGCAAGAACCACTACGCCTCCCCTAGTCCATCACCCGCCAGCAAAATTTGGCCAGTACCCGACCGGTCACCCCATCAGTAAATTGAAATGGTATACAGCGTAGGCTCCGTGCCATCAACTACCGGCACCGGCTCGCTTTGCTCACTCGCTATCTCGGTCGACTCGTCGACGATACAGCCGACGTCGCGCCATTGAAGTAGGGAAATCGGATTTTTCATTTATCAGATACCTTGCCAAACACCAGTTAGCGCGTCAGTTCCGTCGCCCCTCGGCAGTAGCGGTTTATTTCAATGGCACGTAAAGATGTTCAGCTAGATAAGCAGCTTATTCCCTTATCAAACTGCACCATTTTTTCGCAAGCTTCCCGGCGGATAGCCAAACTTTTTGCGGAATGCCGTGATGAAGTGATTGACGTGGGAGTAACCGAGCCGCTCGGCGATCAACTTCATCGGCACCGCCGACGTCATGAGCACCGAATGTGCCTGCTCCAGGCGATGGGTTGTCACAAAGGCAAATATGGATTGACCGAACTCAGCGCTGAACTCGGCATTCAGCCGCTTCGCCGATAACCCGAATTCCTTAGCTAATTCATTTAGGCTCGGCAAACGCCCCTCCAGTGCAAGCAGGCGATCCTTCAATGCTCGTATTTTCGCCGTGTGACGTCGCACTACCTTTTGCGGCTCGTCTGCGTGCAAAAAATTAACCAGCCCACCCAGGTATTCCAGCGCCTTGGCCTGGGCAAACAGGCGCCGTGCCGGACCGGCGTACTGTTCCGACAACGCCTCTTTCAGGGGCGCGCCAATATATGGCGGCATGGGCAAGACGACGGTTTCGGTTTGCGCACCCAGACCCAATCTGGCCCGTAACGCCTCACTGACATCGTCGCCAAGCAAAGTCTCAAGAAGGCCTTCCGAAATGAAGATGGAACGCATTTCCGAGACGACGCCACCCATCACCAGAACGCGCACATCGTATGCCTTCCAGAAACGAAAGGTGTCCTGACCCGGTCCCGCCAAAATCTCGACAGGTGCGGCCTCTCCACCCTGCCAGCGCTCTTGGTGGCAGCCCATGCCACTCAGCCAGATCTGGGCGCTGAACATATGCTCCGGTGCGACGGTGCGGACATTCATCATGGGCATCAACTGGCCGAAGGGTGACTTGCCTAAATCATGTACGGCGCGATACAGGGCAATCCCATCGCCCAGTTCCAGGCAATCGACCCACGCCTGCCCGACTTCCTCGGGAATGTCGTAAGACAGGCGACGCAGTGAGAACTTCTCCTCCGCAGTAACCGGGGGCGTTGGGCCTGGGGTCAGCAGCCAGTCGAGTTCAAAAAAACCGATGCTTGATTTCATCCGGCGAGTTTAAGGGCACCGACCTGGCGCGCAAACACGATATACCCCTCCTTCGTAGAACTTTGTCCCTATTTCGAACAAGGTTATAGGAACGTACATCGGAGAATTGGAAACATCGATTTCCAGGGTGGCGATATGCGCTCAAAACTACGTACACTTACGGTCGGACTGCTTGTTTGCTCAACCGCCCCGCTCTACGCTCAAACTGCTCCCGACGCCGGTTCTCTGCTGCGGGAACAGGAGCGGCAGCGCCCTGAACTTCCACGGCCGTCCCCGCAGGGCGTCCCGCAAGCACCTGCCCAGCTACAGAAAAGCGGCCTGAGAGTCACCGTCAAAGCCTTCCGCATCAGCGGCAACAGCCTGATTGCCGACCCCGAACTGCAAACCGTGCTTGCCCCTTGGGTTGGTCAGGAAGTCGGCTACGGCGACCTGCAGAAAGCGCTTGATGCCCTTTCCGAAACCTACCGCCGGCACGGCTGGTTTGCCCGGCCGCAGCTTCCGGCTCAAGACATAACGGATGGCGAAATCCTCATCAACATTCTCGAAGGCAGACTTGGCGCAATAAAGATTGATGACCAGGGCAAGGGACTGCGTACCAGCCGGGAATTCATCAACCAAACCATGACCGCCCGCCAGAAACCCGGCGAACCGCTCAACCTTGATGCTATCGAACGCAGCAACAGCCTGCTCAACGACACGCCCGGCCTGGCCGCCAATACCTTACTGTCCCCCGGGAAGACAGCGGGCGAATCCGACGCTATCGTCAAAGTCTCGGACACGGCCCTCGTCACCGCCATCGTTCAGGCCGACAACCAGGGTTCCCGCTCCACCGGAAGCAACAAGTTGACCGCAAACGGCACCCTCGACAACCCGCTGGGTATCGGTGATCAGGTCCAGCTCAACACCAATGCCAGCGAGGGCAGCCAATACGCCAAGCTGGGCTACTCCCTGCCGGTCGGTGGCGATGGCCTGCGTCTGGGTGCCAGCAGTTCGTATATGCAATACCGCCTGATCGGCGACCTCGCCTCGCTCAAGGGCAAGGGCGATGCCCAGACCTACGGCCTCTACTCTACCTATCCGCTGCTGCGCAGCGGCATCCGCAACATCAACCTCAGCGCTGCCTACGACCGCAAGAACTACTACAACGAAGCTAATGCCGTCACCACCTCAGAGAAGGTGCTCGATGTGCTGGCAGTTGGCATCTCCGGCGATCTACTCGACGGTTTTGGTGGCGGAGGCATGACGCTATGGAGCCTGAGTCTTACTGGCGGTCACGTCGACCTCTCTGCCACCTCCAGCAATGAGCGCGCCGACCGCATCGGGCCACAAACCGCCGGCAGCTTCCACAAACTCGCCTACAGTTTGGCCCGGCTGCAGCGTCTCCCCCGCAAGACCACTCTGTGGGCTTCGTTCAGCGGTCAGGCCGCCGGCAAGAACCTCGACTCCTCAGAAAAAATGTCTCTTGGCGGCCCCTTCGGTGTGCGCGCCTATCCGATCCTGGAAGGCACAGGGGACGACGGGTGGCTGGCGACGGTAGAAGCCCGCTACAACCTGCTGCCCGAGCTGCAGCTTGCCGTCTTCTACGACCATGGCTGGATCAAGCAAAGCCACGATCCGGCCTACACCGGTTCGCCCTTGGTAAACACCGGGACACTCAAGGGCGCCGGGCTCTCGGTTAGCTGGACCCAGACCGCCTCCTTCAGCCTGAAAGCCGTCTGGGCCAGGCGCATCGACGACAACCCCTTCGCCAACCCGCTCGACGGCAAGGATACGGACGGCAGCCTGGACAAAAACCGCTTTTGGTTAACTGCCATCAAGTTCTTCTGAACGTAATGAGCCACCGCCCTACATCGCTCGCCCTCTGCCTTGCCGTCCTCACCAGCAGCGCCGATGCGCTTCCGCCCCAGGTCGCCCCTGCTCCACTCAGCAAAGTTTCTTCGGTACAACTCATGAACACACCGCGCCCGCTCTTCTTTTCCGACCTTGTCGCCTTCAATACCGAACAGCATCGCAACCTGCGCCTGCCAGCACAGCGCAAGAACTTCGCCTTTGCCGCCAGCGCCACCCTGTTGCCGCTTACCGTCGCCGAAGTGGGCGCCGCCGTGCGCCACTATCCCATCGTCTTCGTCCAGGAAGGCGAGACGGTGGCCCTGGTGGCGCTGACCGGACTGCCCGGCACCGGTAACCGCTTTGTCGACGCCAAAGGCGAATGGCGCGCCGACAGTTACGTTCCGGCTTACGTCCGCGGCTACCCCTTCATTGCCGTGCGTCCAGCGCCGGGCGCCGAACCGATTATCGCCTTCGACCCCAATGCCGCCGACTTCAAGGACAAAAACGGGCAGCCGTTGATCGGCAGCGATGGCCAGCCCGGCGAACAACTCAAGGGCATCCTCGCCTTCCACGGCGAGTACCAAGGGCTAGCCGAGCGTACCCACGTAATCGCCGCCGCCCTGAAAGCCGAAGGCGTGCTCGAAGAAGGGCAGCTCAACGTTCAGTTACCAGGCAACCCCCAGGCCACGCCAATCGGTGGCTTCCTGGTGGTCAGCGAAGCCAGGCTGCGCGCCCTGTCGCCGGAGGCTTTGAAGCGCCTGATGGACCTCGATGCCATCGGTCTGGCCTACGCCCATCTGCTATCCATGGGCAACCTGGCCCAACTCGTCGACGCTGACCCCGTCAAGCGCAACGCCAACAGCCCGGCACGGACGCGTAACAGCAAGAAATCAGGGGAGTAAGAGCATGAACAAGTTTTTCCGGATTGTCTGGAGTGCCATTCGCGGCGCTTTCATTGTCGCCCATGAAAAAGCCAACAGTCACGGTAAGCCATCCTCTACCCGCCGGGGTGCCGCCACGGCACTGATGGCCAGCCTGCTTACCAGCTCCGGCCTGATCTTCGCTGCTCCGCCGGTCAATACCCTGCCCACCGGTGGCCAGATCGTCGGCGGTGCCGCCGCCGGCAATATCGCCACCAGCGGCAATGCCATGACCGTGACCCAGAACCAGCAGCGCATGGTGGCGAACTGGGATACCTACAGTATCGGCCAGAACGCCAGCGTGCATTACCAGCAGCCAACCGGCGGCGTGGCGCTCAACCGGGTCAATGGCGGCCAGCCGTCCGAAATCTTCGGCCAGCTCAGCGCCACCGGCACCGTCTATCTGCTCAACAGCGCCGGCATCCTGTTCGGCCGCACGGCGCAGGTCGACGTCGGGGCGCTGGTCGCCGCCACTGGCAAGATGAGCGATGCCGACTTCCTGGCCGGCAAGATGAAAATCGTTCAGGACGGTGCTACCGGCAAGATCGTCAACGAAGGCCAGCTAAAAGCCGCCATCGACGGTTACATTGCCCTGTTGGCACCCGAAGTGCGCAACCAGGGCGTCATCTTTGCCGAAAAAGGCACCATTGCGCTCGCCGCTGGCGAAGCTTACGAGCTGCAATTTGACGGTACCCGCCTGGCCAACGTACGCGTCGAACCCGGTGTCTTCAACGCCCTCGTCGAAAACCACCAGGCCGTGGAAGCCCCCGGCGGACTCATTATTCTCTCCGCGAAGGCCGTTAACCGCCTGCAAGGTGCCGCCATCCGGAACATCGGCACCCTCGACGCCAGCAGCATGACCATGAAGGGCGGACGTATCCTGCTCGAAGCCAGTTCATCGGTAGAGAACAGCGGCACCATCAAGGCCACGGGCAGCGCCAGCCAGCCCGGCGGCAGCGTCGAAATCATCGCGCCGCAGGTGCTCAATAGCGGGATGATCGATGTCTCCGGCAGCACCGCTGGCAGCGTCACGGTCAAAGCCAGCGACAGTTTTACCCAGAGCGGCACGATTTTGGCCAAAGGTCTCGTCGACCGCGGGGGTGAGGTTCGTCTCGCCCTGGCGCAAACCGTCACCCTGAACCCCGGCAGCAGCATCGACGTCAGCGGCAGCACGCAGGGCGGCAGCGTTTATGCCGAATCGGCCAGCACTGTGGACGTCACTGGCACCATCGACGCCAGCAGCGACAATGGTGCGGGCGGCAGCATCGAAATCGCCGCCGGCAGCGAAGCCCGCCTAAACAACGCCACGCTCGACGCCAGCGGCCCGGTGCTGGGCGGCACGATCCGCGTCAGCGCCCGCCAGAGCACCCACGCCAGCCTGGCTGACCCGCAAAACCCGATCAACGACCCGACCGCACCCGGCACCCCCGGCCATGTTCTCATCACTGGCAATACCACCGTCGCCACGCGCAGCAGCCGGGGCAAGGGCGGCAGGGTGGAACTGACCGGCGACGACCTGCTGCTCGGGACGGGCAGCCTGCTCGACGCCAGCGGCGCGACCGGCGGCGGCGAAGTGCTGGTCGGCGGCGACTGGCAGGGTAGCAACGGTGTCTATCAGGCCACCACGGTGACGATGGAGCAAGGTGCAGCCATCGATGTCAGCGCAACAGAAAATGGCAACGGCGGCAAGGTGGTTTTGTGGTCCGATGTCAGCAATGCCGACAGCCATACCGCGGTGGCGGGCATAATCAAGTCAGAAGGTGCAGGCAACGGTAACGGCGGCAAGGTCGAGACCTCGGGACATGAACTACGCGTACAACGAACCGCCCGCGTCAGCACGCTCTCGCTTTTCGGTAAAAACGGCGAGTGGTTGATCGACCCGACCAATTTCACCATTTCGGCAGGTGGCGCAGCCCAGACCACCAGTGGCATGGGCGCAGACACGCTGGCAACCAATCTTGCCTCTGGCAACGTCACCATTACCACCTCGGCCTCTGGTAGCGAGAACGGCGACATCACCGTTGCTGCCGATATCACCAAGAGTGCCGGCGCCGACGCCACGCTCACCCTCAAAGCCCACGGTAGCGTCATTCAGAACGCCGGCACCAACATCACCTCCACCAGTAACAAGCTCAACCTGGTTCTGTGGGCCGACATGGACGCCACGGGCGGTGGCTTCGTGCAACTTGGCGGCGCTTCGGCGACC
This sequence comes from Betaproteobacteria bacterium HGW-Betaproteobacteria-6, assembly GCA_002842145.1. Classification (GTDB taxonomy): domain Bacteria; phylum Pseudomonadota; class Gammaproteobacteria; order Burkholderiales; family Rhodocyclaceae; genus Azonexus. The sequence continues at coordinate 23,753 of PHCF01000007.1, forward strand.
ACGATCGACACCAATGGCGGCCACCTGTGGACCGGCGGCGGCAGCGGCAGCACCACATGGAACGGCCTGACCGTCGGCAACGGCTATGCCATCGGCAACAGCACGGCTAACTCCAACGGTATTTATCTGGACAACGTCACCATCGCGACCGGTGGCGGCAATATCGCCATGTACGGCCAAAGCACCTCGGGGGCTGCTGTTCAGGTCGGCGGTGCCAGCGGCGATACCACGGCGGACGGTATCCATTTCTCGTCCTTGCACGGTTCCAGCATCAACTCCGGTGCCGGCATCATCCTCCTGTCCGGCAAAGGCGCCAGCACCACGGCAGGAACTCGCAGCGGCGGGGTGGGCTTCGCCAACGCCAGTACACCGGTCACCCATACCGTCACCTCTGCCGCCACCTCGGGCAATGCCATCACCATCACCGGCGACGCCAGCGCTGCCTCGGCAGCCCAGGTGCCCGGCGTCTGGCTCGATGGCGTGAACATTTCGGCCAGCGCCGCCAGCGGCAGCGTCGTCGTCACCGGCGTTAACGGCACCGGCACCGACACCGCCAATTCCAAGGCCATCCAGCAGGGCAACTTCGCCAACTCCGCCATTTCCGCAGCGGGCGGCGACATTACCGTCATTGGCAACAGTCTGGCACTGACCGACAACGGATCGACCAGGAAGACCACGCTGACCGGCACCTCCACCAGCACGATCACGCTACAGCCTTACACCGCCAACACTACGGTCGGCCTGAACGATGACACTCGGGCCTTCAACATCACATCGGATCTGATTTCCAACAACCTGACCCCAGGTTTCAAAGGCCTGACGGTGGGCAGCACGACCTCCGGCGGGCTTTCCGTGGGCAACCAGTTTTCCTGGTCGAACTACCTGCTGAAGCTGATTTCGGGCAGCAGTATTGCCATCAACAACACCCTGACCGGCACCGGTACTGCCGGACTGGAACTCGACTACGGCGGGAGCTATTCGCTTGGCAACAACAAAGTGAATCTTGCCTCCACCGGCAGCTTTGCCACCAAGTATGGCAGCGCCCCTGTCAAGAACTATGTCGTTATCACGAGTCTAGGTGCAGATGGCAGTACCACGGGCACTGACTTGCAGGGCATGGCCGGCAGCACGAGCAGCAATTACGTGCTCGGAGCCGATATTGATGCCTCGCCAACAAGCGGCTGGACCAACAAATGGACCCCCGTCCAAAACTTCTCTGGCGAGTTTGATGGCCTTGGCCATAGCATCACCGGACTAACCATTGACGGTACTGGAAGCAACAGAGGGCTGTTTGGCTCATCCACCGCCGGCGCTACTTTCCGCAATGTCGGACTAATCAATGCCAGCCTTACGGGCAATGGTACATACGCCGGCGCCCTGATCGGCTCTGGTGGCGGAACTAACCTAATCATCAGCAACGTCTATGCCACGGGCAGCGTTTCTGGAGACCGATACGTAGGCGGCTTGATTGGCGGCAGCGCTGCAACGAACTTGACCATCAGCAACAGCTATACCGATGTGGTGGTCACTGCCAGCCATTTTGATAGCCGTGCAGGTGGCATTGTCGGGATCGCGAATTATGTGGCCTTTACAGATGTGCATGCTAACGGCAGTGTCTCCTCGGTTGGCGACTATCTCGGCGGTCTGGTGGGTTACGCTAACACGGGAGGCTCATTCACACGTACTTATAACCTTGGCCAAGTCGGCGTCAAGGACGCCAGCACGGCGTATGCGAGTGCGACTTCCGGTACTGATTATGCGGCGGGGCTGGTCGGGTTTGCGAACGGAAACGTCTGGATTGACAACAGCTATAACAAAGGCGACATATACGGCTACTGGGGTATCGGCGGACTCGTGGGTTACGCCGGCCCGGCTCTTAATATCAATAAAAGTTACAACACCGGCCGCGTCAGCACCATGCAGGGCAATGGCTATAAGGCTGGCGGTCTAGTCGGTGTAAGTGGCAGCAGCAGTCTGACTATTCGAGACAGCTACGTCCTGGGTGATGTGTATGCCTACTCGTTTGCCGGTGGGCTGGTTGGCGAACTTGGCACAGGTGGCGGAACCCTGGTTAAAACCTATGTCGGCAGCAGCAGCGTTTACGCACCTACGACCGCAAATTACGGCTTTGGCGACCTCGGCACCTATTCAGCGACAGCCGGCAAGGAACAAGGTGGATGGAGCTTTGAGGGCCTTGTTTACAATAGCGCTATTGGCCAGCCATCCAGCAGGATGGACTCCGGCAATTTTTTCAACAGCACCCAGAATAGTTGGAATGTGGCGCCCGTCTCCCTGGCTAGTATGACAGGGCAGAATACCTATTACTTCACGAATGTCTTTGTGAATGCTAACGCTCGTTTCGACTTTACGAACACCTGGGCGACCACTGCGGGGACAAACGGCGGCTTCCCCTATCTGATCAGCAACCCGCCTGTCATCCCGCTTACCATCAACGTCACTGCCCTCTCCAAGACCTACGGTGACGCAAATCCGTCGCTGACCGGTCAATACTCGCTGAGCGGCTGCACCGGCTGTATTACGCTTGATTGGGGCAGCTTGCTGACCACCTCCACAGCCGCGGGCAGCTACGCCTACAGCACCAACAACCTGCTCTCCCTGACCTACAACTCGGGCAACGCCAGCAGTTATTCCATCAGTTGGGGCGGCACCAGTTTCACGGTCAATCCACGGCCGATCAACATCACCGTGAACAGTGGCCAGACCAAGACCTATGGTGCGGTCAACCCGACCTACAGCTATACCGCTGAAGCCGCAGGCAGCAGCAGGGGCCTGGTCAATGGCGACACCTTCACAGGTGCCCTTGGCCGCGTCGCCGGTGAAAATGTCGGCACCTACGCTATCAACAACGTGGGGACGCTGGCCAACAGCAACTATGCCATTGCGGTCGTGCCGGCCAATTTCTCGATCACTCAGGCTCCGCTGACCGTCACCGCCAGCGCGCAGAGCAAGACCTACGGCTCGGCACTGACGCTGGGCACTTCGGCCTTCACCTCATCCGGATTGCAGAACAGCGAAACGATTGGCGGGGTGACGCTCACCGCATCAGGCGGTACGGCTGCCATTGATAACGCCGGTAGCTATAGCATCACGCCGAGCGCCGCTACCGGCGGGACTTTCACTGCAAGCAACTACAACATCACCTATAACACCGGTGTGCTGACGGTTGATCCAGCGCTGATCACGCTCACTGCCACTGCCCAAAGCAAAACCTACGGATCGACGCTGAATCTTGGAACCACGGCTTACAGCATCACCTCCGGCTCCCTCAAAAACAGCGATACCATCACCGGTGTGACGCTGACCAGTGCCGGTGCAGTGGATACGGCCAACGCCACCACTTACACTATTACGCCCAGTGCTGCCACCGGCACCGGCGGCTTTGGCACCACCAACTACACCATCAGTTATGTCGACGGCACGCTGACGGTGAACAAGGCGCCGCTTACCATCACCGCTGCCAACGACAGCAAGACCTATGATGCTATCGCTTATTCGGGTGGCAATGGTGTCAGCTATAGCGGCTTTGTGTTGGGGCAGGACATCACTGCACTGGGCGGCACGCTTGTTTATACAACGGGTACTTCCAACGGGGCCACAAATGCCGGCAGCTACACCATTCGGCCGAGCGGCTATACTTCGGGCAACTACAGCTTCAGCTATGTGGATGGCACGCTGACGATCGATAGGAAAACCGTCACCCTGTCCGCTGCCAAAACCTACGACGGCGACACCACGCTCGGGGCAGGCACCGTTACCATTGGTACGGGCATTGGCGGCCAGAGCCTGACCTACAGCGGTGCAACCGCATTCAGCAAGAATGTGGCTGACAATACCACCAATTACATTTCTGCCCTGACGCTGGGCAATGGCACCGGCCTTGCCAGCAACTACCAGTTGCCCACGCTGGATGCAGCCAATGCGCCGGTCACGATCAGCAAGAAGGATGTCTCCGTCACGTCCATCATCATTGCCGACAAGGTGTACGATGGCACGACCAACGCCACCAGCGTGCAGAGCACTGTGCTCAGTGGCGTGATTGGTGCCGATAGCGCGAATGTGAACACCACCGGCACGCTCGCTTCTTTCAGCGGCAAGGACGTTGGCACCTACAGCATCTCCGTCACCGGCATGAGCCTTACCGGTAGCGCAGCCGGAAACTACAACCTGACCAGCAGTACCGCCACCGACAGTAGCGTAGCCATTACGCCCAAGACGGTCACGCTTTCCGCCGCCAAGACCTACGACGGCACGACCAGCCTCACCGGATACCTTACCCTGGGCGGCTTTATCGGTAGCGAAACCCTCAACTATTCTGGTGCCACGGCCAACAACAGCCATGTCGCCACAGCCGGCAAGTACGTCAGTGCCATCACCTTGACCAACGGAAATAACGGCGGGCTGGCCTCGAACTATCAGTTGCCGACACTGAATGCCGCCAACGCCCCGGTCACGATCAACGCGGCCACATTGACGTCTACCCTGACCAACAGCGGTGTCACCAAGGTGTACGACGGCTCCACCGCGTCGTCGCTGACCCCGACCTGGAGTTTCTCCGGCCTGGTTGCTGGCGATACGGCAGCAACCCTGGCCTATACCGGCCGCAACTACAATAGCAAGGACGTGCTCACCGCCAATACGGTGACCGTCAGCGGCCTGTCGATCTCCGCCATCACCGGCGCAAACAGTTCAGCAGCCAGCGATTACGTACTGGACGCTACGAGCAAGACGGTAGCCGGCACTATCACGCCCAAGACCGTCACGGTTTCCGGCCTCGCAGCCAGCGGTAAGATCTACGATGCCACTACCGATGTCACCATCACCAACTGGGGTAGCGTCACCACTGGCGTGGGCAGCGAAACCCTGGTGCTCAATCACGGCACGGCCAGTTTCTCCGACAAAAACAAGGCAAATGGCAAGACGGTGACGGCCATCGGCTACGCCCTGGCCGATGGCGGTAACGGCGGCCTGGCGAGCAACTACCAGTTGAGTTCCACCAGTGCAACCACCACCGCCAACATCACCGCCAAGCCAATAACGCTGGCTGGCAGCGCCAGTGTGGACAAGACCTACGATGGCCGCACCGCCATGCCGGTGGGGAATATCGGTTATGGCAGCCTGGTCGGCGTGGTCAGTGGAGATACCGTCAACATCACCGGAGCACCGGTGTATGACTCGGCCAACGCCGGCAGTCGCACAGTGCTGGTCGGTACGGTTGGCATTGCCGGCACGGATGCCGGTAATTATTCACTGACCTGGACAAATGGCAGCGGAACCATTGCCAAGGCGCCCTTGACCATTTCTGCCAATGCCGACGCCAAGTTCGTCACCTATGCCGATGGGGCTGGATATAACGGTGTTTCCTACAGCGGCTTCGTCAATGGCGAAACCATATCTGCGCTGAATATTGCCGGCTTGACCGTCACCCGCAGCAACAGCGGCCAGAACAATGCCGGTTCGTATGGTGGCGTCCTTGTCCCCAGCGGAGCTACGGCCGCCAATTATCAGATCACCTATTCCGCCGGCGACTACACCATCGTGCCGGCCGGGCAATTGCTGGTACGGGTAAGCAACGCCAGCACGACCTACGGAACGGCAGCGACCTACAGCATTATCGACGCCAGATATATGGATGGTGGCAATGTCATTCATACCTTGGCAGCTCCCAGCCAGAGCGGCAACACGTTTACCTATAGCGACGGGGCTGGAGGCAGCGCCGTGTTCACCCTCGGCCCGGTAACACCGCAAACCAGTACAGCGGGTCAATTGAAGGCGGGGGTTTATGGCATCGACGCCAGCAATATCGCTGAAACCAGTACGAACTTCAGCAATTCCCTGACGGTGGTCGGCGGGCTGACGGTAACACCCAAGGCACTCACGGCCAACGCCACCAATGTCACCAAGGTCTATGACAGCACCACGGCCATGACCAATGTGGTCCTCGGCTATACCGGCCTGGAAAGCGGCGACCTCGTCACCATTGCCGGCAATGGCAACTTCGGTGACAAGAACGTTGGCACCGGCAAGAGCTATTCAGTCACTTCGCTGACCTTGGGTAGCAGCGATGCGGCCAACTATTACTTGTTTGGCGGCGACTCATTTAACGGTAGCAATGGCGAAATCACCCCCAAGACAGTAAGCCTCGCCGCCAGCCGCACCTACGACGGAACGCGTAACCTGGATGCCTCGGCCCTGGCCATCACCACCGGAGTGGGATCGGAGACCTTGAGCTTTAGCGGCGCTACCGCTCACAGTAAAAACGTCGGTACCGGCAATTATGTGGATGCAATCACCCTGCTTGACGGCATCAACGGCGGACTGGCCAGCAACTACCAGTTGCCCAGCCTGACTACGCCAAATTCAGACAACGGTGTCAGCATCGCGCGAAAGACGCTTACCCTCTCCGGCCTCAGCGCCGCGGACAAAATCTACGATGGAACGACCAATGCGACATTGGCCGTGGGGAGTCTGCTTGGGCTGGTTGGAAGCGAGACGCTGACTTTGAACAGCGTCGGCAACTTCTCCGGCCCGAACGTGGGCATTGGTAAGACCGTCTTGGCCCAACTGACTCTGGCAGACGGCACCGGCCTTGCGGGCAACTATACGATCTCGGATGCCACTACGACTGCCACCATCAATCCAGTGCCAAACGTCGTGCCGCCGCTTCCACCGTCCGTTCCTCCGACGCCACCGGCACCTCCCTCTGTACCGGACCCAACTCCACCGGTGACGCCTGATGGTGGTTCTTCCTCAGGAGGTTCCGGCTCAGGTTCTGGCGGCTCCGGTGGTTCGGGCAGCGGCAGCGGCTCCAGCTCAGGTGGCGATACCTCAAGCGGCTCGGGTTCCGGCAGCTCTTCCTCCGGCGGTTCGGGCAGCGGCAGCGGCTCCAGCTCGGGTGGCGATACCTCCGGCGGCTCGGGTTCCGGCAGCTCCTCCTCCGGCGGTTCGAGCAGCGGCAGTGGTTCCAGCTCCGGTGGTGATACCTCAAGCGGCTCGGGTTCCGGCAGCTCTTCCTCCGGCGGTTCGAGCAGCAGCAGTGGTTCCAGCTCCGGCGGCGATACATCGAGCGGTTCGGGTTCAGGCAGCTCTTCCTCCGGCGGTTCGAGCAGCGGCAGTGGTTCCAGCTCCGGCGGCGATACATCGAGCGGTTCGGGTTCAGGCGGTCCAGGCTCGGATACGGGTTCAGGCTTGGCCGCCAATAGCACCGCCACTGGCCGAAATAGCACCGAAGGCAAGAGCGAAGGACAACCGCAGATTACTGTTACGTTGTTGAAACAACCGACCGAGGCGGTAACCGGTGCGATCCTGGTCGAGGTACCTGGCGAAATCGCGCGAGCCTCAGTAGGCTTCAGCTTCCAGTTGCCTCAGGAATTGGTTGAGTTGGCTAAGGCAATCCGGATTCAACCAGAAGCCACATTGGTCAATGGTGATCCGTTACCGCCTTGGCTGCGTTTCATCCCGGCAAGCAATATGTTTGTGGCGAAGGATGTTCCGGCAGGCGGGTTGCCTATTCAGGCCGTCATCAAGATTGGCCGCACCCGTACCGTGCTGCTGGTTACTGAACGCAACGGCTAAGACATGGCAACCGAGTGTCCAGAATCGGCTACCCAGGGTTGGGTAGCCGCCCTTGGCTTGGCTGCCTTTCTGTTTGCGTTGGCGATTATTAGGCTTGATCGCCCCTTCGGTGACAACGTGGTGAATTCCGCGTTGTTCATCATTGCGGTGACGGCCGCAGCAATCTTTCTGGTCGATCTGATCTGGACGAAAGTTCACCTTCGTCCATCGACCGGTATCGATCCAACGTATGACCAGCCTTCGTGCGCGCGAACGCTCGTCAAGTTTGCCGGCTTGCTGGGCAGCCTTGGCTTCATCGCTTTCTGTTACTGGTTGTTGCCGGAGTATCGGGGCAAGTTCTACGAGCGCTACTACCAGATGCTCTGGATCGTTCTCCCCTCGATGATTGCCCTGGCTTTGCCTTATTTTTACCTGATCGATCGGCGCATGCGTAAGCCGCGCGATGGTTACTGGCACATGGGCAAACTGGTGATATTTCAGTGGGCAGCGATTGATCAAGCTGTGTTGGGGCAGCACTTGCTCGGCTGGATTATCAAGGGCTTTTTCCTGCCGCTGATGTTTACCTACATGTGCAACGATCTGGCCCGCTTTCTGGCAGTCGATTTCGAAAAACTGAGCAGTTTCAAGTTCTGGTTCGACTTTCTGTTCGACTCACTTTATTTCATCGACGTCAGTCTTGTTTCCATGGGCTATCTGATGTCGCTGCGCTTCACCGATACCCACATCCGCTCAGCTGAGCCGACCATGTTGGGCTGGGCCGTGGCTTTGATGTGCTATGAGCCGTTCTGGTCCACGATTGGCCGTCAGTACCTAGCCTACGAAACCAACTATAAATGGGGCAACTGGTTGTGGGACACCCCGATGTTTTATGGCATCTGGGGTGGTGGAATTCTCGTTCTGGTGGCGATCTATGTCTGGGCGACCGTCGCTTTCGGAGCCAGGTTCTCGAACCTGACGCATCGCGGCATCATTACCAGTGGTCCCTATCGCTGGACGAAGCATCCGGCTTATGTGGCGAAGAATCTTTCTTGGTGGATGGTTTCGATCCCCTTCATGGCGCAAGGTGCTCCGGATAAAGCACTGCGTCATTGCCTGCTCTTGCTGGCACTGAACGGAATATATGTGCTTCGTGCCAAGACGGAGGAATGGCATTTGTCACGTGATCCGATCTACGTCGAGTACGCCAGCTGGATGGAGGCAAACGGAATGTTCCGGTTCATCCGACATCTGCCTTTGTTGTCTTGTCTGGCATACCGCGGCCCTGCCAGAGAGGGCGTGCATTCACCCGATAGCAAGCAATTTGCTCAGCAGCACTCTTGAATATGGATTCATCACACCACCAGCCAGATTTCACCCTGTCTATCCAGTTGAGCTCAACGGAAGCTGAAGGATTGGCTCACCTTTGCCATGTTCTTGATTGGGAGTTTCTGGCTGAAAATAGCAGAATTGTCGATCAGGCGATGGAGGCGAGATATGCGCTCGCCAAGCTCCGCTTTGCACTATCTGATGCGGGATTTTCAGCAATGCCGGACAAGACCCCGATAATTTCAGAGTAATTTTGTGGCGCTCAAATGTTGGGAGATTGCGCATCTTTCCAAGTTAATTCGGTGTCGGTTGCTCAAAAAATTCATATCAGGCCGGCCAGCGACGGTTGTGCATTCCACTGCGGTCGCACAGGCACCGTTACCCGAATGACCGCTGAGGCCGAGAAGTTCGCGTTCAGCAGACGGCCTAAACGGCCGACCAATCAGAAACCTGTCATTGAAACACCGAACCGTTTAAGGCCCAGACAGGAGCGAACTGAGACGGTCGCTACCGGAAGGGTATACAGGCAATTCCCTATCACGGCGTTGCGGTGAAGCATGGGAACGGTGTATCAACACAAAGTACGGACACCCTTAAAACCACGTAGTCATTGCCAAGAAAAATCACGATGCCAGTGACCATTATGACCAAGCGTTCAGATCAACGCCTACTGACCTGGACAGCTCTCCCTAGCGGCATAGTCCACCACAAATTCACCACAACCCAGGAGTTACAAGGGATTGCAGGGAATGACAGCTACCACATTTTTACCGCACTCTCCGCCAAACATGGCAGAATAACGCAGAAACCAAGCCCGTTATTCAGGCTACAGGCCATTGATTTTTAAGGGATATGTAGTGTGCCCGGAGGGACTCGAACCCTCCAAACTCCTCAACGACAAAGGCCCACCGGAATCATGTGACTGGATAGTGACTACAATGCTCAATCACCGTTTACAATTTTCTTGAACATGGCGTACGACATAACAAGGATACGGCATCATCATCGTCAAACCCTTTTCGGACAAACGCGCACAGCTCACCGTCTGAAGCATCCCTGAGCGCATGGCTCATCGCAGGTAAATGTTGTCGCTCTACGCCACCGGCCCGTTGCGCTCGGCATCCCGGTTCGACGATTTTGCCAAGCCAAAGGCGATCCCCTCGATAGTATTGACCCAGGCAGCCAGCGGCGACCACCAGCGCCCCGCCGGATCCTGGTCAGCGTGAGGTGCGGAACGATCAGCATCAGAATCCAGCCATAGCGCAATATCCCCAAGGCTCGCCGGAAAAAGATCTTTTCCAGACGCTCGCGTTTGACCAGGTCACCTATTTGCGCCTTGTCAGCAACTACATCATCCCCGTGGCCTCAAACGGCGAATACGTCCCTGGGTTCGCCAAAGCTATCGGCGATCCTGCAATCACCAGCAGGACAAAGACAATATGCCTAAACTTTGTGCAACCCATGGAAACCCTTATCAGGTCAATGTCTTGCCACACTGTCTCAGTGCCAACACACAGAGTTACCCCCAGGTTTTGGGGATATATGTCCTCAATCAAAGCAAGAACATGACCGGGTCGGAATTTCGAATGAGCTCAATCAGTTGCTTCTGTTCGCTGTCGGTCAGTTCTTCCTTGGCGATTAGTTCACGATAGCGATTCGCATTGGCTTTCTGCTCAGGGGTGAGGACCGTGTTCTTGCGCGCGCCGATATAGGCATTCGATATCGCGAGGCGGGTATGTCCGGCGTCCTGGCTTATCCGGCTGCGCGCTAGGTCATGCGTCAGTTGGTCTATCTGGGCTGTCACATTCGTACTGCGAACCGGAGAAGGGACGCCCGTCAGTGTTTCGTACAGATCGTTGAGAAACTGATGGCGCAGACCGTGGGAGGTAATGCCCAGCGCACGATGGGTGATCCCGAATTTCTCCATCACGTAGTTGAAGCGCCGTATGGCTTGCTCCAGATTCAGGTCAGGATGCCCAATGTGTTCATTGACCTTCGAGACGGTGGTCTTGGCATAGTCGATCAGATCCCGTTGCGCCGCCGTTTCCAAAAGCACCACACGCTCCCGGCCACCCTTGGTGCCATCACGCACCCGAATCGCCGCGCCCATGTCGGCCTGCAGTGGGCGAAACATGACGGCTTCCTTGCGGCGCAGTCCAAAGGCCAGCATGAGCTTGAGTTGCAGCCCTACCCGCTTGTCGTGTTGCTCGACCAGGCTGATCATCGCGTGAATGTCGATACCAGCGGCGGTCCAGGATTTATCTTCAGTCGTGGCTTGCATCCGGCGCACCGAATTCGGATCATTCACGAAATCCGCCGCCTTCTGGATCATGCCGGGTTTTCCAATCCAGATGGAGAGGGCACGCAGGCAGGAGATCCGATTCGCAATGGTGGAGGCTGACAGGCCGCGTTCTTCCCACGATTTCGCCAGCACATGAACGTGCCGCTGTTGCAGGTTGTGCACGGTCTCGAGCTTGTAGCCCAGTCCGTGCAGTTCCCGAAAGCTGAGCACCAGCTTTTCGCGACGCGCGTCCACGGTTTCGTGCCCGACGATCTTGTTCTGCCGCGTGGCTTTCCGCCCGTGTTCATTGACCAAGGCGTTGAGTTCGTTCCAGAGGCGCTCGGGCAGGTAGCTTTGGCTGGCGCTCGAATTCTTCGAGTGATCGCCATCAGCGGTGGTGCGACCAGGAGATCGCTTATTGCTATTCGTGTTCATGTGCTTACTCCGTACTAGGGTCATGTCAGGGTGTTGCTGACTGAGGCGCTAATTTCTCAGTTCGGAGGTGCTGCTACTGCGGTGTTACGGGTACTGCGTCGGGTCGCTTTCTGTTCTGGAGCCCCAATTCTGCTTGAGTGTCCAAGGCCTACCCCGGCCAAGATCGGCATCGCCATCTCGTAAGTATCGAACGCACCACTAAAGATTCCATTTCTGTCCTCTTCAGCACCCCAGTTGTGGGGCTACGTCGTGCGGCAGTCGGTTGTGACTGGCGCAAGCCGTGGAGCTATGCCGGTTTATCGATCCGGCGAACGTGTATGTTTTGACTGAATCCCGCAATGGCCTTCCTCGCTGCGACCACGAGGCAAAGGGTTGTCCGTTACGTCCGACCAATCGCTACGAGGCGAATGCTAGGGGGCGTTGTCTGGCTATAGAGGTGGGTACCCACTTCCAGGCAGACCGTGGACTGATTCAGTTCAGGTATTTAATGCAGATTTCCTCGCCCGAAAGCGAAGAGGTCATCTCCGGAGTACGCACAAGTCGGCACTATCGCTACGCTTGGCTCTATCCGGGGGCGGTTCATCACCGCTGGGCTACTTCTACCCTGATTGTCAGGGGTACTCCTAAATTGCCGTGGTCTATGCCCGGCCCGCCGAGGCAGTATTTGTAATGCTAGATCTACGTCTCACAGTCCAGCTGCTGCGTGCGGTGGTCGCAACCCTTTAGCGAGTTGAATCCTATTCCTGACCCGAATTCGATGTCAACTGAAATTCGTGAGCGGATTTTGTTCTATCTACCGAATCTCTATCCGAATATTACCGTCCGCCTTTACGTTGTCTCGTTTTAGGTGTCCTCCCTATCCGTCCTATTTCCGAATAATGCCAATTAAATTGAGAAAACCAGCGCAAAACTGCGTGGGAAATCTCATCCAAAAGGCTCTGTTCCCCGCTAGAATCCGCATCTCCTTGGCAAGGATGTCGGCCGTTTTGCCGCCCCTCCGTCCTAAGGAAACAACCGCAGTAGTGTTGGTCCATCAACTAGGCGATGGATTGGCATTGGTGCCGATTTGTCGTCTATCTGTGGCGTGGGACAAGATTGCGAATCATCCGGTTGCCGACACATCGTCCTCTGTGTCGATCTATCGCGTTTGATACCGCTTTTGCCGGTGTCTTACTGAGCCAACGGCGCTAAGTCGGCATTTGTGCCGATATGTTGTCACTTAACGGTAATAGCGTTGGGCAACGGGGCCAGCCACGCGATATATCGCTCTATGTGCCGTTGAATCGCGATAACCTCGCAAAACCCCTGTTTTAGCCACGCGCTTTCATCGTCGAAGACGATTAACCTGCCCGAGTCACTAACACAGCAGGGGGTTTATCCATGTCTTCCCAGGATCACGGTTTGGCACTGGGCATGTCTCGGGACGTGCCAGCCGCTAATTCCGCACGTTTTGACACACCCAAGATGCCAGGCAAGCGTTTGCAGCGGAAGGAAAAGCCATGAGTGGACCATCATTGGACTTGCGAATTCGGATTTTTAGCGACGGTGGATTTTTGTTTAACCACCTGATCGACATTCAAAACAGCAGCGCCCGAAATTCCCGCGCTGTGCAATTGATGCATCTCGGACTGCTGGTTGAGACTGGCCGGATCGCCATAAATCGAAGCGAGCCGACGGCCGCAGCAAACCGTGTTCATTCCGTGCCGATAGCCGTATCCATTGAGCAGAAACGCGAATTGGTAACTCCTGATTTTGATGCTGACGACCTGGCGACAACGTTCGGATTGTGATCAGCTGGTGATGTTCAGAATGCCATTCATCTGCAGATTTCAGATGTAAAGTGCACTCGGCCGTTCTGCTGCGCGGGAGTTGGAGAGCGCCTACAGCCAGGTGTAGTAGCCAGTGACCTGACAATTTTCGAGCAGCGTACGCTAATGAAACACGAGAGCGTGGGAACATCATTTAGCCCAACGGCCCGTTGCGCTCGACATCCCGGTTCGACGATTGTGCAGGTCCAAAGGCAATCAGCTCGATAGTATCGACCCAGGCCGCCAGCGGCGACCACCAGCGCACCGCCGGATCCCGGTAGGCGCGCCAGGCAGCCAGCCAAGGCGCTTTACTAAAGGGTGCAAAATACCCCCGCATGCCAGAGCGGAAACCGGAGCGCATCGCATTAGCGAAGGCACGCCAGACATCGCGCCGACGCAGCCCTGTCCTTCGGTATTCGACCTCAACCAGCAACGCGACGCTGATAGCAAAAATCAGCAGTATCCAGAAGAGTCCCGGGCCGGGCGCCTCCATGAAAGAAAGGAGACGTTCAGCCATTGCCCCCGTCCTTTTGTCCGCGCGAGATTTTGCCGAGCTTGTGCCAGCTCATCGACCGGGTGATGAGGCAAATGGGTGGTCGACGTAGGCTCAGGTGACATCCTCCCGTGCCTGGTGCAACGATTCGGGTCACAGGGTGCCAGTTACGCATTGCCACCCTCCTCTTCATCAAACAACCAATCGAGGTCATCGATGTCGCTCATTTCATCGGTGTCGTCCCGCTGCAAGGCCGCGGCAGCGCCCAGCCCAACGTAGAACGGCGAATCCTGCAGCTGGCGAATCGCCTGTTGTTCAGGGAGGCTCAAGCGGGCGATGCTGCGGGCGTAACGGCGAACCACGCTAAGCGCATGACGCAGTCGATGGCGTTGACGGGCAATCTCCTTACCGAGACGGCGATTTTCAGCGGGTGAATTGCGCGCCATCTGGTGGATCAAACGCGATTCCCGGGCGCGATACTCGACATCGGGACGGAAGTGGATTTCTGTCGGCAAGGGGGTGCGTTGCGGCGGGTGATGCTTTGCTGTTTTCATGAAAGCTCCTTTGAACGAGGGAAAGTTGACGATGGGCAATGCAATTAAGCCCATCGCTTCCCTCCGTTTTACAGGGCAAGCTTTCAGATTCAAGCCCCCAAATAGCGGCCCAAAGGCAAATATCCCCACTTGAAACGGCAGCGATTTATGGTATTCGGCATGCCGCACCCGATGGAGCGTTTGCTTGCATTTGGGGGGTAGAAAGCGCGCAAGAAATGGGTAAAACGGTAAAGGTCAATTTACCGAGGAGTCACCATGACACACCCGTCACACCCAAAGCAGCGCTGTTTCATGAAGGATTTTGCAGCGCTCGATTTACGCAGTGCTCATGCCCACCTGCGTGGCCAAAGCTGGCGCCCTAAAGCCTATGCATTCTTCGAAGGTGTAAGCCGTTTGCTCGGCCGCGGCCAACAAGCGGCGGATGATTACCGCTACCTGAGCCGCTGGCTGTATCGGCACCGGGAACCCCTGGCGCGTTGTGCTGCGCAAACGAGCAGGGTCGGCACGGCCCTGCTCGGAATGGCCGCCGGCATAGCGCTCTATCTGGCCATCCTGACCTAGCTACTCCCCTTCGGGCTTGGGATTCTCAGTCGGTCGGCGGCACCAGCAGGCGGTAGGCGGGAACACCCAAGGCACGGGCCAGCTTGGCGATGTTGTCGAGCGAAATGTTGCGTTTGCCTCGTTCGACGTGCGCCACAAAAGTCCGGTGCAGTTGGCACTCGAAGGCGAGGTCTTCCTGCGACCAGTCGCGCTGCGCGCGCAGACGACGCAGGTTCTCGCCGAGGGTCTGGCGAAGATCAGCATCAAATGGAGGAACACCGGCGTCAACCATCGTTGGATGGTCGCCGTTGGTTGCTTTTACGTCAGCCCTGTTTACGTCACAATTGCTGGCGTTTTGGATTACAACAACTCAATCAGGGAGCAAATCGTGAAATGTGCGAATCATCCGGATACAGACGCGATCGGCTTGTGTACTGCTTGCCAGCGCGCGCTGTGTCCAGCTTGCCAAATCGGCGACCGCGAAGTGTTGTGCCGTGACTGTCTGGTTGCGCATAACCTGGCAGTGGCTGGCCACTTCTACAAACAACTGGCGATCAGTGGGGGCATCCTGGCGGCCAGCCTGTTTTTCCTGAGCCAGACGGCCTTGACCTGGGATCGGATCGTCATCGGGGCGTTAGCCCTGACCTTCCTGCCCTTTGGCTGGAGCGCCCTGTCCCGCTTTTTCCACTCAGGCAGCGGCTACTACCATCCGCTCATCCGCTTCATCGCACTTGCAGCCCATCTGGTGTTCTCGGCCATGCTCGGTTGGCTGGTCGGCCCCTGGCAGATCTACAAGGCGATCCGGGAAATCCTCAAGGCCAGGGAAGTCAATCTGGCGATCAGCGACCGGTAGATCGTCCGGTCATGCCGGTCCGGGTCGGGTGGGTCAATTTGGGGGCTTGAAAGCCGAGACTCGCCCGGTAAAGTCGGTGGTACTGGAGCATCAACATGAAATCACTGACCACCCTCGCCCGCCACCTCCGCTATCCAATGATCGGCATCCTGATCGCATTGGTGGCCCTGTTCTATGTCCGGAAGATGGACGGTCCGCCCTTTCCACTCTCGCCGGACGAGGCAAGTACGGTGTGCACGGCCACCGTCGGCTGCAAGGCCCTGGCGTTCGCCCATCGCTACGATCCTGCCCTGCAGCGCCGAGTGGTCGCCGTCCGTATTGCTGTAGACAAGAAGCGGCGCAAGGACGAGGTTCCGGCGCGGCTGCTCCAAGCCATCGATGACCGGCAGGCCAGTCGAAGCTGGCTGGCCGGCTGGGGTTGGGCCGGCCGTCGCCTGGAGGTCCGCTATGAATGAACGGCTACAGCATTACCTTGTCCGGGCGACGCACTCCCTGAACGTTTGGGCCGTGCTCGCCGGTATTGTCCTGGTGCTGGTATCGCTGCTCGGCAACATCAGCCCCTTGCCGGAGCCCGGCAAGTTCGCGACCTTCACGAGCATCTTCGGTCTGTGGCTGTTTCTCGTCAGCTTCCTTGTCATCTGGGGGCTGCTCCTTGAACCGATCTTCGTTTCGCCAGCCATCGCCACCCTCCACCTGGTCCTCTGCGGCCTGATGTTGTTCCGGGTCTGGGGGCAGCCCGACGAATTCCCCGAGATCTGGGTGATCAGCGGCATCTGCTTGCTAACCTATGTTCGCCAGCACTGGCTACTGGTCCGCCCCGCCCTTCCCCAGGAGCGACAGCGCACTACCCGCCCGCAGCCGGGTGCGACTGACGAAGCGCAGAATTCGCCGGAGAGCCAATGCTGTGATGTGCGTCGGCCCCGCATCCGCTTTGCCAAGGTCGCCGGTATGCAGGCGATCAAGGATCGTTTATTGGCCGCCGGCCAGGAAGTCATTCAAGCGGGGCAATCCGGCCATTCCCCCCGGAATGGCATCCTGCTCACCGGCAAGCCGGGCAATGGCAAGACCTATCTGGCGGAGGCACTGGCCGGTCAGTTGAACCTGCCTTTCCTGACGCTGACCTATGGCGATGTCGCCTCGAAGTGGGTTGGCGATATGCCGTCACGCCTGCCGCTGGTCTTCCAGGAAGCACGTTCCCGGGCACCCTGCGTGCTGTTCTTCGACGAGGTGGACAGTTTGCTGGCGTCGCGGGACACCGCCAACACGGATGGCGACAGCATCAAGGCGGTGAATATCATGCTCACCGAACTGGTGGATATCCGTGGGACCGGTGTCATCGTGGTTGCGGCGACCAATCACCTGGATCGTCTCGACAGCGCGGCGGTTCGCGAGGGGCGCTTTGATTTCAAGATCGAGATCCCGCCTCCCGACGCGCCAGCCCGCCGCCATCTGATCCAGTCGCATGCCAAAGGCCCGTTGGCGGCTTCAGTCCTGACGGTGGCGACCGACCGCTGGGCTGGATTCTCCGTGGCGCGGATTACCGCCATCCTGAACGAAGTGAACCGCCGGCCGAACCGCAGCCAGTCGATTTCCTACGATGATCTGCAGATCGCCCTGCGCACCTTGCAAGGACGTGCCGGGCATTTTCCGGAAAACACTCCGACGCTGGATCAACTGGTTCTGGCCAGCGAAGCGCGGACGCGTCTGGACTCGCTGGCGCACCGGATGGCCCGGATCGTCGATATTGAAGCGATGGGCGGATCGGTACCGCACGGGGTGCTGTTCTACGGCCCACCCGGCACGGGCAAGACGCTGTGCGCCCGGTCACTGGCCAAGACGGCGCAGTGGGCATTCTTGCCGGTCAGCGGGCTGGACTTGCTGTCGAATCCGAAGCGGATCGAGGAAATTCTCGACGAAGCGAGCGAGTTGCGTCCCTGTGTGGTGTTTATCGACGAGGCGGACGATGTCCTGGCCGATCGGCGGATGAGTCAAACCTCGGTGGTGACCAACAAGCTGCTGTCCGCTATCGACGGCTCGGCGGGGCGGATTCCGGATGTGCTGTTCATCGCCGCGACCAATCATCCGGAGGCGATGGATGCCGCCGCGCTTCGGGGTGGGCGATTTACCGAGAAGGTGGCGTTTTGTTTGCCGGATCAAGCCACGGTGCTCGACTACCTGACCCAGTGGCAGCAGCGCTCCAAGGCACGGTTGGCGTCCGATTTGTCTCTGGCAGAAACTGCCCGGCAGTTGGCGGGTCAGCCCTTGGCCAATGTTCAGGAAATCCTGCAGATGGCGGTCAATCTGGCCATTGGTCGCGTATCGGCGAAGACGGGCGTGGCCGTGGTCAACGCCGGCGACATTGACCTGGCGATGGCTCAGGTTTGTGGTGAGTGACGCGGCTGAGTCCGTCGATCTCGATATTTATTCAACAACGCATTGGATGGGAGAAGCACCATGTGGATCAGCGAGATAATTGAACAGAAGCTGCAACAGCAGGCGGCCGGGCCGGTTCGATACGGGCATCTTCAGGTCTTTGAGGGCGGGAAGATTGCTGATGGTGTCTACGCGCAGGAGATCAGCCTTTGGCAGCGTGTCTGCGACTCGCTGGCGCGACGGCAGCGGTCGCTGCGACTGTGCTCCAAGCCACCCCAATAGCTCGGGATTTTGGCGCCAGCGTGCCGCTTGCAGGAGTATGGCCTTCCGCTCATCGGCCATTGCGGCCGTTGGACCTTATGCAACCGAGTGACCGCTCCCGATCAGGTAGCTGAAGTCAGTAGGTCTGATCAAATGAGCGATCACGCACCAAGGCAACCCTGGTTGGGATGCTCTTTGGCTATGGGTAATTGAATAGCCATAGAGTCGCGGGCAATCTGAATGCTCTTTGTTTGCTTCAAAGCGGTGCTTGATAGCCAGTTATCCATATCGTGGCTGATGTGGGTTAGCCAGATATTGGCTGGCGTAAGTTTTTTGGCAATTGTCAGAGCAATAGCCAAATCATTATGGTTGCGAGGCGTTTCGCTTTGTGGGGGATGGGTGCAGTCCAAGGCAACCGATTCTGGCATCCACTCTTTGAGAAAACTCTCGGTTTTTGGAGGTAATCCAACCGTATCTGTCAGATAGGCGAAACGATGACCTTCAGTATCTTCGATGGCGTAGCCAAACGTGACCTTGGAGTGAATCAAGGGGAGTGGGGTCAGGGTCAATTCACCAATAGTAAGGGCATTGAATTTGGATAACTGATAGAAATCCAAGAGGCCGGGATTCTTGTAGAGATCAGCACAACCATCAGAATCCGGTGGGGCATATACGGGTATTCGATCAACGATGCCCCAACGAAGGTGAAACAAGCCTTGCACATGATCCGGATGAAAGTGGGTCAAGAGGATTGCAGACAAGCTACCCGGCGGAAACCGCTCGGCGAGATCGGTCAGACCAGCATCAATCAGGATGCGGGTATTGCCGGCCTCGACCAACGCCGAACAGGGGCGGCGACGGAAGCTTTCATCCGTTCGTGCTCGTTCGCACGCTTTGCATTCGCACCCATACACAGGCACACCGCCCGCATCTCCCGTGCCGAGAAAGGTTACACGCATGTTCAGGCAATCGCCCTTGCTGGAAATCGAGCCGGTACCAGCAACTGCACAAAACATTCGCCGGCTTCGCTCAGCTCGCCATCATTCATGATGGTTTCCACGTTACCTCCCGGATGCATGAACTGCTTGGCTCGTGCCAATCGCCCCG
This sequence comes from Betaproteobacteria bacterium HGW-Betaproteobacteria-6, assembly GCA_002842145.1. Taxonomy (GTDB): domain Bacteria; phylum Pseudomonadota; class Gammaproteobacteria; order Burkholderiales; family Rhodocyclaceae; genus Azonexus. Next base: position 43,356 of record PHCF01000007.1, read on the forward strand.
AAATCTGCTCCTCTGTTTCACGACCGCGAGCCCTTAATCTGATGGCCAGCGTTTCTGGGGAAACAGCCACCAATACCGCCGTCAGGGCTGGATAGCTTAATCTGGCGCTGGCCAGATACTCACGCGAGCCATTCATGACGACGTTGCACCCCTTGGCCAGCCAGAAGTTGATTTCCCGACCGATGCCGTAGCGCAAACCATGGCTGCCCCAATGCATGGCGAAAAGCCCTGCCGCCAGACGGGCATCGAATTCCGCTTCGGTAAGGGCAACGTGATTCTCCCCGTGAAGCTCAACCGGACGCGTAATGTAACGATGCGCGAAAACAACGCTCGGATTGCCAGCCAAGCGCTCTCGCCCATAGCGCATCAGGCTGTCCTTGCCGCTCCCGGATGCTCCGATGACGTAAAACAGTCTT
>PHCF01000008.1 GCA_002842145.1 Betaproteobacteria bacterium HGW-Betaproteobacteria-6
GATGACCCCTGCCGCTTATGCCAGATCACTTGCCCAGAAATCAGTAAAATTAACCCCGGACTCTAAAGCCTACTGCTACTGAAAACGGGGGGACGTCGCCCCCAAAACGGATGGCGATTTAACATGCCAGAGGTTAACAGGTGGGCATGAACGTCAATTAGCATGAGTTGTCCTCAAAGTGGCGGCACAGATGGTCAGCACCAAGCGAGTTTTCGAGACTGCCTGTGCAATCAAGCGACAGGGGGCTTCACCTTCCAGCCCCTTCTCCTGGACGGTTCTCGGATTCCCATACTTTCAGGTCAAAGCCCGGAGTTGCAGCGATAGCCGGCGTTAATGCGGGGGGACGAGAAAGAATTTTCCGGGCGATGATGTGGTCGCCCGGCCGACTGCACGACTCGACCGCCAACAGTTCTTGACCTCGAAAACACAACACAGACAATTGCTGCTTCTCAATATCGCCGAGAGCTACATAGCTGTCTGCCCCTGTCGACAGCCCGGCAATTTGCAGCTTTAGGCTACCTTGATCTGTCCAAAACCAGGGCAGCGCCGAATACTGGGCGGGCTTACCCATCAGGCGTGCAGCAATCAGTTTCCCTTGGTCTACGGCATTCTGGACCGATTCCAGACGTGTCAGCTTTTCATCATTTTGGGCACAGGGAAATGCCGCCACGTCGCCAAGTGCTGATATAGCTGGATCTGACGTCAGCATATTGCCATTTACACGAATCCCATTGTCGATTTCAAGCCCTGCCTCTAACGCTAGAGCCACATTAGGAATCACCCCAATGCCAAAGACCACAAGATCTGCCGGCAATAGTCGACCATCCGAAGTAACCACCTCGGCAACCTTCCCACCCTCGCCCTTTAATGCAGCTATACCGGTACGAAAATTGAACTTAACCCCCCACCCTTGGTGCGCTGAAAGGAATAACTCCGACATCTGCGGCGATACAGCCCGTGCCATCAGACGATCGCCTAGCTCGATGACTTCGACGGTAGCACCGCCAGCGGCAGCAACAGCCGCGAACTCGAGTCCAATGAAACCAGCGCCAATTACCACAACGTTTTTCGCTGACTGAAGCAGTGGAGACAAAGCATCAGCATCCACTTTCGTCTTAATTCCAAAGATTCCATCCATGTCAGAACCGGGCACGTTAAGTGGCCGATTGTGCGCCCCTGTAGCCAGCACTAGGTGATCGTAGCGAAGCTCAGCGCCGGATTTTAGTATGACGCGCTGATTCTGTCGGTCGATTGCCTCAGCATCATCATGAATCATGCGAATGCGCTGATCCTCATAAAACACCTCAGGCCGGAAGATCATTGCAGATGCATTGATCTTTCCGAGCAAATACGCTTTAGATAACGGGGGACGCTGGTAGGGCAGACCCTGCTCGTTATTGACCAGAATGATCTCGCCATCGAAGCCTTCCTGACGTAGCGAGGCAGCAACCTGAAAACCACCATGCCCAGCACCAATGATCACGATAGATTGTAGTGGCATTTCCAAAATCCTTGTTTTCAGGTCAATACTGCGATTCGGGCAAACGCAGAGTAAGGCCGTCCATGTCTGCAGTTACAACCAATTGGCAAGTCAGGCGGCTATTCGGCATAAGCATCGGCACATTCTCAAGCATGTCCTTCTCCGTTCCTTGCGCAGGACCAAAATGTCCCATCCAGGACTCATCAACGTAGGCATGGCATGTGGCACATGCACATGCCCCGCCGCAATCAGCCGATATCCCGGGTAGGCCGGCAAAGGTAGCAGCCTGCATGACAGACTGTCCGACCTCGATGGAAACCTGATGTTCGTTACCGTTGTGCTCGATGAAAGTAATGGTAGGCATGTGGAATTCTCTTATAAAGTTGTTTCTAATCAGGACTGAACTACAGAAGCTTCTGTCTTCTTGAATGCTCTGGATAGACTTCTTGCACGAATGACGGACTACGCCCAAGAGTCAGTAACATGAAGGAGCCAATTAGCGTGCTGACCACGCTATAGGTCAGCATCGAGGAATATGAACCACTCTTTGCCAGCATGCTTGCAAAGAGCAGCGGCGCAGCAGCTGATGCGACGGTAATCAGCCCCTGATGCACTCCAAACAGCCGGCCGTAATCCTTGAGTCCGAAGTAACGTGCAATCAAAAAGGCGGCAATATCGAATTCGGCACCGGCCCCCAGACCGATGAGCACACCAGCTAGACTAATCAGCTGTATTGAGTTGTTGTCAGACAAATAGATCAGGCAACCAACAGCAGGCAGTGCCAAACTCAGTGCTGCAATTCCGGGAGGCCAGAATCGATCAAGCAGATAACCAACAACTAGACGGCCAGCGATCAACGCAAAGCCAAAATAGCTGAAGATCATAGTTGCCTCTGCCGTCGAGAACCCACGGTCGCGCAGCATCGGGACGGTACTTGTAACTAAGCCGACCACCGCCGATACTACCAACGATAGCGCGATATTGCAGACCCAGAATTTGGGGGCGCACACACCATGACGAAAATCGATTCCCGCCAAAGAGGTACGCTCAACAATTTTCTCAGATTGATTTTTGGTCCCCGGCGACGCTCTCTTGAGTTCTCCTGGAAGTCGAAACCACCACAAGGTCAGAGGAATTCCGATCACTAAATTAAGAGTAGCCAGAATAACGAACGCCGCCCGCCAATCCCAGTTCTCGACTCCCCACCCCAGCAGGCGGGGGATCAATGCCGCTGTGATACCTGTCCCTGAAAGTCCGATTGCTAGGGCCAGCCCTCGATTGCGCATAAACCAGAGGTTAAGCAACTGGGTCCAAGTGACAGCGAGAGCCCCCATTCCACAAATTGGCAGAAGGAAAAATGCGGCGTACAAGCTCCAGATTGAACCCCAGATTTGTGTCGTTGCAAGATAGCCAAGCGCCATCAGGAAAAAGGAGGCGAGAGTGACTCGCTTGATTCCGTAGCGGAGATTGGCCCAGCCGACAAGTTGCAGTCCAATTACCGCTCCGCCAAATAGAAAACTGATTGCTGCCTGCAACTCCCCTCGTTCCCATCCAAAAGCCTGCTGCAATGGAATAACAAGCACACCGAAACCATAAAGGAGTGCGGCGTTGATGCTAATTGCCACACCAACCACCGCCAAGAGCACGATGGACCATGCTTCCTTGAACTCAGTCAAATCGATTGCCGCCAGACTGGATGTCATGTGCCTATTTTTCATGAGATATATTCCCATGCTTCACTAGCCGACGAAGCTCACTGTTGGCTCACGATTTAATCACGCGGCTACGCAGGATGCCGATACCCTCGACTTCAAGTTCAATGACATCGTTGGGCTTCAGGAAACGTTGCTGCTCTAGGCCACAGCCATTGCCAACCGTTCCAGACCCAAGGACCTCACCGGGATATAGCGTTTCCGAACGGGATATATGCGCAATGACATCCTCGAACTGCCAGCGCATGTCTCGCGTCGTACCTCGCCCCCACTCCTCACCATTGACCCGTGCAATCATGAGTAGATCGTAGGGATCAGGCAACTCGTCTGCAGTCACTAGGCACGGCCCCATCACATTGCCTGTATCAAAATCCTTGCTCTTGGCTGGGCCAAGCATTCCTGGCATTTCCCTGGCCTGCGCGTCCCGCGCACTCATGTCGTTGAAAATGGTGTAACCGACGATATGCTCGCGAGCTCTTTCACGCGCAACGTCCTTGGTCTGGCGACCTATGTAGCAAGCAAACTCAAGTTCAAAATCCATTACCTTGCTATAGGAAGGCCAGATTACATCGTCATCCGGACCGATCACGGCAAATCGGTTGCACTTGTAATAGATGGGCTGACGATTAAAAGTCTCGATAACGCGATCGTCGGCACGGGTATTCATGAGCTTAAGTGCCTCTTCTGGATTCGGCTCGTTTGCTACCCGTGCTCGTCTCGCGGCAGCAAAGCTCTGGCGAAGATGCAATTCAAAACAAGAACAATCTCGCATCTGGGGCGGCGGCTGGATTGGCGCACACAACCTCACCATGTCGCGCTGAACCACCGCAATAGTTGGTGCCCGCGCCACAAGAGCCCCTGCAGCGTCTAACGCGTTCTTACCACCTTCGACCAACGATAGGATACTGGCGAATTCTGGAATGGCATTACCCGTGATTTTCTCTGCCGCCGCGAGCAAATCAACAATCGCTGAATCTGACTCAATCAGCGCCCCTGCTCGCTGAATCCCATGTTCGTTAAGATAGGTAACTAATCTCATGCTTTGCCTCAATTTCGCGAAACGCCACTTGGAAGCGGCCAAGTACGAATGATTTACGGGCGTTTGAAAACCCAATATCTGTTATTTAGAGTCGCCCGCTGACCGGAATACTCGCCCCGGTCACATCAGATGCATCATCTGAGAGTAAAAATGCAATGACTGCAGCAAGTTTCCCAAGCGACACCCAACGGTTTCTATCGGCATCCGGCATAAGGGCCCGGCTTGCCGGCGTATCGATGGTGCTCGGGAGCACAGCATTCACGGTAATCCCCCGATCCTTAAACTCCTCGGAGAGCGCTTCCGTCAAGCGGATGACGCCGGATTTTGAGGCCGCATAAGCGCCCATTCCCGCTCCGGCCTTAAGCGCTGCCATCGAAGCCACATTGACTATGCGTCCCGCAGGATGTTCCAAAAGATGCGGCAAGGCAGCACGACAACTGGCAATAGCAGTACGCACATTCATCGCATACATACGATCCCAAGACTCAAGAGTGCCACTCTCAACCGACTCCCAAACAAACCCCCCGGCGACGTTAACCAATCCGTCGATACCTCCGAGAACACTTCGTATGCTGTCAAATGCAGTTGTGCAGGAAATCCCATCACTCAGATCAACCTCGCCAAGCGCGAGAACAACTCCCGAAGGTAGCCCATCTGTCGGCACAGGTGCGCAGTCGAGCAACACAACTTGCGCACCTTCGGCGACCAAGCGAGCAGCCAAGGCCCGACCCAGCGCCCCGAAGCCGCCTGTAATCACAATATTAGTAGATCTAATTGCAGATGACATATCACTTAATTCCTTTATTCAACCCATTTAACCACTAGGGAACCAAGCAAACTTTAGACAGTTTTTAAACATATGTCTATATCTTGTTATAGAATCAGTATTGACCATTCGTCAAACGACAAGGCGAACCATATGACTCGAAAACTACCGTCAATCACACCTGACAACGTCAATTTTTGGCACGATGGCGCAAAGGGACAGCTCACAATTCACTATTGTCAGCAGTGCCCCCGTTTCTTCCATCCTCCTGCACCGATCTGTCCACGCTGCACAAGCTTTGCCGTGGAACCCAGACGCGTTTCCGGCAAAGGGCATGTCGCAAGCTACACAATCAACTACCAAGCGTGGCGCCCCGATCTGACCACACCCTATGTCGTCGCGATTGTTGAACTAGAAGAGCAAGCCGGACTCCGTTTCGTCAGCAATATTGTTGACATACCTCCCGAAGAGGTTCGTATCAACATGGCGGTTAAGGTGCGATTCGAGCAACACGAAGACGTCTGGCTACCTCTGTTCGAGAAAGATGAATGATGTTCGACCGAATTTTTGAAAAAGACGTCGCCATCTCCGGCATCGGCCAATCTGAAGTTGGGCGCCCAGTAGCAAAAACAGCCATGCAGCTAACCTTGGATGCTTGCCTCGAGGCAATAGCCGATGCTGGGCTCCGACGAGATGATATTGACGGTGTCGCCTGCTGGCCGGGAGACAACAACAATGGGGATGCCTTTTCGCCGGTTGGCCCGAATGCCTTAATCAGCACTCTTGGACTCAAAGTCAATTGGTACGGCGCTGGTTATGAAGGCCCCGGCCCACTAGCTGGCATAATTAATGGCGCGATGGCGATCGCTGCGGGGCTATGCCGTAACGTGCTCGTATTTCGCACCATTACCGAAGCGAGCCGCCGACAAACCGACAAGACTGCAAGCGCCCTAACCAACAAAACAGTTGGCCGCGACAGCAGCTTTTTCTGGCAATGGTACACCCCATTCAACGTGCTTTCTGGGGTCAATCTCATGGCGCTCTATGCGCAGCGCCACTTCCATGAATATGGAACCACCCCGGAACAACTGGCCCAAATCGCACTGACTTGTCGCGCTAATGCTGCGCTCAATCCAAAGGCCATCTATCGCACGGCACTCAGCTTGGACGATTACCTAGCCTCACGGATGATTTCCAGCCCGTTACGGATGCTCGATTGCGATGTTCATTGCGACGCCTCAACAGCCATCATTTTGTCTCGTGCCGATGTTGCTAAAGATGGGCCGAATCAACCGATACGAATCGAAGCCATTGGCTCTGCACTGCACCAGCCCTGGTCATGGGACCAAATCGATCTTACCGGCATGGCTGCCGGCGACGCCAGTGACATGATGTGGGCACGCACCGACTACAAGCCAAGCGATGTCGGCTCGGCTCAACTGTATGATGGATTTTCCATTCTGACCATGATCTGGATGGAAGCTCTCGGACTCTGCCCCCGAGGCGAAAGTGGCCGTTTTATTGAGGGGGGAGAGCGAATTTCCCGCACCGGCCAACTGCCAATTAACACCAATGGTGGCCAATTATCGGGCGGCCGCACGCATGGCCTTGGTTATGTTCACGAAGCATGCAGCCAGCTATGGGGCAGAGCCGGGAAGAGACAGATCGCCGAGCATCAGGTTTCCGTTGTCGCCTCCGGAGGAGGCCCCTTGGCTGGTAGCGTATTGCTGGTTCGTGAATAATACAAACCATATTCTGCCCTACCCACAGCCAAATCAGTTGCCCCCGAAATGCGAGGAAACGATGTTTATGAAAAAAGTTCTTATGGGTATTGCCTTGATCCTCTCAACCGGCCTTCATCCTCTCTGGGCAGCAGATACTCCAAGTAGCGCCAACGATTCACTCGACGCAAAACGGGCCCAACAGCTCCTGCAGCGAGCAGTCTTGCGTTATCAAGCAGTTCAAGACAAGGCATTGGCAGAGTTTGCACGACAAGGGGAATTTACTGACAACGAACTCTATGTATACGTTCTCGACATGGATGGCGTTGTTTTAACGAGCGGAGGTTCCTCCGCCACGCTCGTTGGGCGGAACGTCAAGACAATGCGGGACATAGCAGGCAAACCATTTTTTGCCGAAATGATTCACAAGGCCCGCCAGGATGGCCACGGCGAAGTTGACTATCGCTGGCTCAACTGGGCAGACAATACGATTCAACGAAAACGTCCATTCTTTGAAGTCTCGTCTGACAGGATCATTGCCGTCGGTTACTACCTTACTCGCGCGTCGCAAGATCAGGCGCGAGCATTTCTCAATCACGCCGTAGCAGCGATGAAAACATCTCCATCCGAGGCAATTGAAGAATTCAACAAGCTAGATGGCCGCTTCATACAGGACGATCTCTATGTATATGTGATCGATACCCGGACTGGCCGCTTCGTAGCGCACGGAACGATGCCAAGGCTACGCGGCACAGATGGCAATGAACTACGTGACCGTGACGGCACACCAATTATCAAAAACCTGATAGCACAATCACTCAAGCAACAAAATGGTCAGCTTCAGTACGTCTGGAAGAACCCCGTTACGCAGCGAAGCGAAAACAAGTTCGCACTGTTTCAAGTGGTCAATAACTATATCGTCGCCGTGGGCTACTACAAACCATAATCAGTCTCCCTGTCCATTCATTGCGACAACTCAATTCTAAATATAGAATCATTTTCCTGTGCGAGTAGTGCCACAGCCTTGCACGCTACTAGACGAGTGCGAATATGGAAAATGAAACAACAGAACAAGGCTCGCTTCGGCCATCAACAGGTGTAATGGTTAAGCCCGTCTCGAACGCAATCAGCATCATCCGTTTCCTGACCCTTTCCGGAACCCCCGAACGAGCCTCCGATATCGCACGGGAACTATCGATTAATCCGAGCACATGCTTTAACATCCTCCGGACCTTGGTAGCCGAAGGAATGATCGATTTTAGTGCCTTGTCGAAAACCTACACACCAGGACTCGGCCTGGCCAAACTGCTAGATCATCTTGTAACCCAGGGTCAGCGACTTGATGTCGCAAAGCCCCTCATGCAGGAACTCGCGGCCCGTTTTCATGTCACGGCTACACTTTGGCGCCAGATGGGATCGGATCGCATAGTTCTGGTTAGTTCAGAAACCAGCCCAAGCGACTTACGTATCGACATGGCCGTTGGGCAACGGTTGCCGATCTTGATGGGCGCAAGCGGCCGCCTCTTTGCCGCTCACATGAACCTCGACATATCAACCATGCAAGCGGCTTTCAATAAAGTCCGCTGGGCCCGCCCACTTAGCTTCGACGAATATTTGGCACAGGTCGCCTTAGCGCGAGAGTGCGGCTGGGCCATTGACGATGGATACTTCTCTGCCGGCATTCAGACCATTGCGGCGCCAATCAGAGAGCGGAATACCGGTATAGCGGCCACCCTCTCAGCTGTAATGTTTCGCGGACAACACACCCCTGAAGATATCAAGAAAATTGGCGAAGCCGTACGAAAGCTAGCCAACAAGTTGTCCAGCTTGCTTTACTGACGATAAATATATCGACCCTGACAAAACGTGACAGTTTTTTGAAATATGTGCATAATCTCTCCACGGACCTAAGTAGTCCAATCCACACAAGGAGACAAAACATGAGCGAAAAACTTCACAAGGTCACTATTGACCGCAGCCGTTGTTGCGGATACGGACTTTGCGCCGCAATCTGCCCGGACGTCTATAAGCTTGATGCCGACGGTATCGTATACCTTGAAATTGATTTCGTACCTGCCGGTATGGAAGAGGCTGCCATTGAAGGCGCTGCAGTTTGCCCCGCAGAAGCCATTCACGTCACCCCCCCGATGCCCTGACAAAAAATCAGTCCTACCATATAGGTCGGACTGAACGGAGATTACTCCCATTAGTTGTCAAAGGCTCCTCCTAGAAATACAAGGATAGCCCTTTACGCTCGGCAAAATCTTCTTGGACATTGTCATGAAAAGATTGACTGGAAAAGTCGCCCTCATCACAGGCACAGGTGGTGGACAAGGGCGAGCAGCCGCCTTGCAATTTGCGCGAGAAGGCGCAATTGTTGTCGGCTGTGATGTTGATGCAGCAGCTCATGAAGAAACCCATCGCCTGCTGCAGGCCGAGGGGTTTAGTCTGTATGGCAACGCACCCGTCGACCTCGGCGACCATGAACAAGCCCGTGAATGGATTATGTCGGCAATCAAGCAGCACGGGCGCATCAACATTCTTTACAATAACGCCTCTGCCGCGCGTTTCGGAGCAGTCGACAAATTTTCGATTGATGATTGGCATTACACGATCCGGAATGAACTCGACTTGATTTTTTTCACCACAAAATATGCCTGGGAACACTTGGCAGTTCAGGGTGGCGTGGTAATCAACATTGCCTCAACTGCTGCCTGGGGTGGCTCCAAGGTGGCCGGCATTAGCGCCCACGCCGCAGCGAAAGGTGCCGTTGTTTCCTTCACCCGACAACTGGCGGTAGAAGGAGCTCCACAGGGGATTCGGGCCGTCAGCATCAGCCCAGGTTTTGTACGGACCCCCGGCACGGCTGCTTTTGTAGACGATCCCAAGACCCGCCGAGCGCTTCTCGACGGGGTCCTGCAAGATCGTCCGGGGGAACCAGAAGAGATCGTTTCCTTGGCTCTCTATGTGGCATCGGATGAGGCTGCATTCATGACTGGCTCGGATCTCGTCATTGACGGCGGCTTACTCGCACTTTAATTCGACTCAACAACGGACGCACCAAAATACCCCCAGGACTTAGCGGGGAATCACTCAAGACAATAAAGGAGGACAGCAATGGATATCATCGGTATCGGTTACCTGGGATTTGAATCGACCAAACTCGACGAATGGCGAACCTACGGCCCAGAGGTCATGGGACTGCAAATTGGTCAGTCACCTGAATCCGACTCGGAATCACTATATTTTCGGATGGATGATCGGAGGCACCGGCTTGCATTCCATCCAGGGAAAATTGACCGTCTGAGCTATATCGGCTGGGAAGCAAAAGGAAAATTGGAATTTCATGCTGCTGTCGAACGATTTCGCAGTCATGGTGTGGAAATAGCCTTTGGCGATGCCGCCTTATGTGAAAAGCGTGGTGTCAAGGAACTGATTCGCTTCCGTGATCCAGTCGGGTATCAGCACGAACTTTTCTACGCACAGAAATGGATGCCAAGATCATTCCAGCCAGGCCGTCCCCATGGTGGATTTGTCTGTGGTGATCGCGGCGTTGGGCACGTTGTTGTTATTACCCCGACCTACACACCGGAACTTGAACATTTTCTGACCGAGATCATGGGCATGCACTGGTACGGTTCGGGCGCTGGCAAGGGCAAGACCGGATTTTTCCGCTCGAAACTCAACAACAAGACCAGTCACGATATCGCGTATGGGTTCGGTCCTGGAAAGGCGGGCGTGCAACACATTGGCCTGTTTGTTCAGAGCGTCAGAGATGTCGGCGAAACCTATGACCTAGTAAAGAAAAAAGGATTGCCGATGATGATGACCCTGGGCCAACACACCCAAGATCCGCACATGTCCTTTTATCACTTCACCCCCTCCGGTTTCGCCATCGAATGCATTACCGAATTGGAGCCATGGCACGACGACGGATTTGAACTAAACCCGGAGCAATTGTCGACTTGGGGTCATGAGCTGGTGGGGCCAATTCTGGGGCCCAGCGTACGGGCACCCGAAGATATTTTTGACCCTGCAGTTCTCGCAGCGAAGTAATCGCTAGGCGGAAGTGATGGGTAGCCTTGGCCACCCATCACTTCCCCCCTTGACCACAATTTACCAGCCCCAAGATGATCGATTAGTTCCGGAGATTCATACGAAGAGCAATCACTTCCGCACAGAATTGATGTGCGCACATGGGATGTCGGCAACGTATCGACATTCCTACACCAGCACCCACGGAGCCAACTGCTATGTATAGCCATATCCTTGTTCCCACCGACGGCACGAATCTCTCCAGCCAAACCATTACTCAGGCCGTTCAATTCGCGCTATCGACCGGTGCTCGCATTACCTTTTTCTACGCGGATGCTGACGCGAGTGAATCACTTGTTGATGATGGAGCACTCGTCCATCTCCTAGATACTGCACTTTATCAAGACGACTTCGGTGGCCGTGCGCGAGAAATACTTTCGAAAGCGGAGGTTTCTGCACGGGCCGCAGGAGTGGACTGCAATTGCGTTAGCCGACCGGCTCGGCGACCTTTTGAAGCCATCCTCGCCATCGCGGCTGAGTTGGATTGCGACCTAATCTTTATGGCATCGCATGGTCCGCGTAGCATCGGCGGCTTTATGCTCGGATCGGAAACGCTCAAGGTTTTGGCTGGCAGCCGGATTCCCGTGCTTGTGTCTTCTGTCGAAAAAAACGACTTGAACCCAGCCATGAGCACTGTCTGCGCCATCATGAAAGATGAACACCGCTGCATCGCGGTGGTTTCCTATGGCATGCGCATGCTTTCCGCTAAACTCTCACAAGGAGAGATGATTGATTTAGGTTTGCTTGAGTCGATGTTGATTTACTTGGCCGAGTTTCCAGCCAAGCTCCACCACCCGAAGGAAGAAACCTACCTGTTCGCAGCACTGGCACGTCGATCGAATCAACTGCACGAGACAATCAATGAACTGCAGCGCCAACACGCAGAAGGAAACGCTCACCTGAAAACACTGCGTGAAGCACTTGAGGAATACAAGTCGCATCCAGACGAAAAAAATCTGTCGCTAGCTACCGCAGTAGACGCCTTTGCAAGTGCTCAATTAAAACACATCGCAATAGAAGAGCAACGGATCATTCCTGGGGCACAAAAGCACTTGACTGAAGATGACTGGAAGGAAGTAGCAACAGCTTTCGGACAGAATGGTGACCCCCGTTTCAATGCAGGGGAGCGCGAAACCTATCGTCGCCTATATTCGCGAATCGCCAACCTTCATGAGACATTAACTCGCATAGGCACATCCGGGGAGTGAGCGTTTCGCCAAAATTGGCCGACGCATGGGCACCATTGCATCACCAGCCTTTTCGGGCACTCTGGATTGCAGCCACGGTGGTCAACCTCTCCATATGGATGGAGAATATCGCTGCAGCATGGATGATGACGGACCTACAACCAAATTCGCCATTCATGGTTTCGCTCGTCCAGACGTCGATGGCCCTTCCAGCTTTTCTGCTTGGCCTGCCCAGCGGGGTACTCGCCGACCTAGTCAATCGCAAACGCCTTCTAATAAGCACGCAGATCGGTTCGCTCGGATTCTCGGTAATCTTGGTTGGCTTCGCCTGGGTAGGCGAAATCGATGGTTGGCTGCTTCTCGGGCTAACTTTTGCCATCAGTTGCACCAATGCCTTCGCTATGGCTGCTTGGATCGCGTCGACCATTGACTGCGCGCCCCAAGGACAGGTTACTGCTGCAATCGCGCTGTCAACGATCACTCCGAATATTGCTCGAGTCGTCGGTCCCGCCCTAGCTGGATTTTTAATCGCAGTAGCCGGAACCACCACACTGTTCATTTCTGTCAGCGCTGGTTTTCTCCTATCTCTCGTTCTGCTAAAAGCCCTCCCGGAAGCTGCAATTCGCCCCAAGCTTCCGCCGGAACGGATGTGGAATGGAATGCGCAGCGGTCTGCGCTACATGCAGCACTCTACTGACCTTCGCCTGGCGCTGCGACTGGTATTTGTGTTCGTTGCAACGGGAAGTTCAATTTGGGCCCTGCTCCCCCTTGTTGCACGAGTCCAACTGGGTTTTGGTGCAAGCGGATTTGGGCTCCTCCTTGGTAGCCTCGGCGTGGGAGCAATGCTCGCAGGATTTCAGGTCACACTGCTCTACCGTCACCTATCTGCTAGGCAAATTATTATGGGGGGAGGGATAGGTTTTGCCGCCATCACTGCGTTGATCCCGGTCGTTTCACACCCGTGGATCATGTGTATCCTTCTTATCGTTGGCGGAATGGCATGGATGGCGGTTAACACAACAATAGGAACGGTGATTCAGACCTCGGCCGCAGCATGGGTACGTGCTCGAGTCGCCTCGGTGTACCTACTAGTCGTAATGGGAGCCATGGCTGCTGGCGGAGTTATTTGGGGCGCTATAGCACAACACTTTGGGATACAGGAAGCTCTTTGGCTTTCGGCGATCATGATTGTCTTAGGGCTTCTATTAACTGGCCGCATCAACATAAAACTCGGATCTGAAACAGATTTCAGTGTGGTCAAACAGTATCCGTTTGAACCTCAGACGATCATCGAAGACACATCAGACGGCCCCGTCGCAGTAGAAATATTCTATAAAGTTGCAGCAGGAAACCACTCGTTATTCATCGCGAAATCCCGACAAGTCGGACAGTCTCGTCGTCGGAACGGCGCTCTTGCCTGGCGCCTGTACCGTGATCTCGACACCCCTGACTGCTTTGTCGAACGCTTCCTGGTGGACTCGTGGCTAGACTACCTTCGCCACGTCGAACGTCAAACCCGAATAGACAAGGAAGGCGAAGAAGAACTTCTGTCCTTCGCAACGAACCCTACACTAAGCACCCGACGTTATATCGCGGTGGCTTGAGGCCTGATTAGCGAGCGCTGGCCGCGAAGTGCCCCAAAAACTCGTTAACTGTCATGTGGCTATAAGGATGGGGCAAATGGTGCTCCGGGACATTTTCAAAAATACTACATCCCTGCACGGCTTTGCACTCCGCGATAACATTGATAATGGGGAGCAAGCTAGCTCTGGAACCAAGTCCGCTTGATCCCGCCAATGCAACGGTCACAATAGCCACGACGCCTACTATTTTTATAATCATTGTATCTCCTCCTAAATCGGTTGAAGCATCTCAACCAGCCATTCTCCATTCGGAATCATTGTTCTGATTTCAGGATAGTACAAAACAAATAAAACACAAGCTTAATTTATGTTTAACTTTTTAACATTCGAGACAGCAAGCCAAAAAAAACCCACCGCTTAAGAAGCGATGGGCAAATCTTCGGCAATAACGCTTGGCAGAGGTACAAACTCGCCGAAGAATCCACGAAAACAAACAGGCCTCTGGGCTATCTGAAAGCCAGCTTTTCCTCAGAAGGCGTCAAAGGGCATCCGCCAGTTCAGGCACGAGCTCAAACAAATCACCGACCAGACCGTAATCGGCCACCTGGAAAATCGGTGCGTCAGGGTCCTTGTTGATGGCGACGATGACCTTCGACTCCTTCATGCCGGCCAGATGCTGGATGGCCCCGGATATACCGACGGCGATGTAGAGCTGCGGGGCGACGATCTTGCCGGTCTGGCCGACCTGGTAGTCGTTCGGCACGAAGCCGGCATCGACCGCGGCGCGGGAGGCGCCGAGGGCGGCACCGAGCTTGTCGGCCAGCGGTTCGAGCAGGGTGTGGTAGTTCTCGCCACCGCCCAGTCCGCGACCACCGGAGACGATGATCTTGGCGGCCCCGAGTTCGGGACGCTCGGACTTGGTCAGTTCGCGGCTGGTGAGGGTGCTTTGGGCGGTGTCGGCTGCGGCGGCAATGCTTTCGATTTTCGCGGCATTTTCCCGGTTCACCGTGTCAAAGGCCGTCGTGCGCACGGTAATGACCTTGACGGCGTCAGCGCTCTTGACGGTGGCCAGGGCATTGCCGGCGTAGATGGGACGCACGAAGGTATCCGGGCTGTCGACACCAGTGATTTCCGAGATCTGGGCGACGTCAAGCAAGGCAGCCACGCGCGGCATGAGGTTCTTGCCGAAGGTGGTGGCCGGGGCGAGGATGTGGCTGTAGCCGGCAGCGTTGGCGATGACGAGTGCCGTGAGATTCTCGGCGGTCTGGCTTTGGTAGTGGGCGGCGTCGGCGACTTTGACGGTGCTCACACCGCTGAGCGTGGCGGCTTCCTGGGCGGCGGCTTGGCAGCCTGATCCGGCGACGAGGAGGTGGATGTCGCCCCCGATCTTTTGCGCGGCAGCGACGGTGTTGAGGGTGGCGGCCTTGAGGGACTGGTTGTCGTGTTCGGCTATGACGAGAATGGTCATGATCAGATCACCTTGGCTTCGTTCTTGAGTTTGTTGACGAGTTCGGCGACGTCGGCGACGCGGATGCCGGCGCTGCGCTTGGCGGGTTCGGCGACCTTGAGGGTGGTCAGACGCGGCGTGACGTCGACACCAAGGTCGGCCGGCTTGACGGTGTCGAGCGGCTTTTTCTTGGCTTTCATGATGTTGGGGAGCGTGGCGTAGCGCGGTTCGTTGAGGCGCAGGTCGGTACTGACGACAGCCGGCAGGGTGATTTCGAGGGTTTCGAGGCCGCCGTCGATTTCGCGGGTGACGGTGGCTTTGCCAGCAGCGAGAACGACCTTGGAGGCGAAGGTGGCTTGCGGCCAGTTCTGCAGGGCGGCGAGCATTTGCCCGGTCTGGTTGGCGTCGTCGTCGATGGCTTGTTTGCCGCAGATGACGAGTTGCGGTTGTTCCTTGTCGCACAGGGCCTTGAGGAGCTTGGCGACGGCGAGCGGCTGGAGGTCGACGTCAGTTTCGACGAGGATGCCGCGGTCGGCACCGATGGCCATGGCGGTGCGCAGGGTTTCCTGGCAGGCAGCGACGCCGCAGGAGACGGCAATGACTTCGGTGGCAATGCCGGCTTCCTTGAGGCGCACTGCTTCTTCGATGGCGATTTCGTCGAAGGGGTTCATGCTCATCTTGACGTTGGCCAGGTCTACACCCGACCCATCCGCCTTGACGCGAACTTTGACGTTGTAATCTACAAGGCGTTTTACGGGTACGAGAATCTTCATGGATAAATGCTCCTTTTACTTTTCTATCAGATAGCCAACTCAGCCCGATTGGTAAACTCTGCCAGCGCCTCGGGATTTGCCAACGCTTCGAGATTCTTTACCAGCTGACCATGTACGACGTTTCGCACAGCAAGCTCTACAATCTTGCCGCTCTTCGTACGAGGAATATCGCTTACAGCGAGAATCTTGGAAGGAACGTGGCGAGGGGACGCGTTATCGCGTATGACCTGCCGGATCCGACCAGACAAGGCTTCATCCAACAAGACTCCGTCACGCAAACGTACGAACAGGACAACACGCACATCACTCGCATCGCTGGGAGGCCAGTTTTGGCCGATCACCAACGCCTCCAAAACCTCCGGTAGTTTTTCCACTTGCCTGTAAATCTCGGCGGTTCCAATTCGTACGCCGCCAGGATTAAGAGTTGCATCAGATCGCCCATGAATGATGTAGCCACCACGTGAGGTCAATTCGCAATAGTCACCGTGGCACCAGACTCCGGGGAAACGGTCAAAATATGCCGTCGAGTACTTCACATTACCCGGATCACTCCAGAAGCCAATTGGCATACACGGGAACGGCTTTATGCAAACCAGTTCACCTTTCTCACCATGAACCGGACTTCCTGAGTCATCCCAGACCTCGACCGCCATACCGAGTCCAGCACACTGTAGCTCTCCTCTCCAAACAGGCAGATTCGGATTACCAAGCACGAAGCAGGACACGATATCTGTACCACCGGAAATTGACGCGAGGAGGACATCGGACTTAATGTGCTCATAGACATAATCAAAACTTTGGGGCGCCAAAGGACTTCCCGTAGACAAAACAACGCGCAGGTCATCCAAGACATAGCTGGTGTTTGGCCTAACAGTCCCCTTGGACAGGGTCTCGATATATTTGGCTGACGTTCCGAAGTGCGTAAAACGCCCAGACTGAGCGTAATCCCAAAGAATCCTGCCATCACCAACAAATGGATTGCCATCGTATAGCATCAGGCTAGCACCAGTTGCCAAACCGGAAACCAGCCAATTCCACATCATCCATCCACATGTCGTAAAATAAAAAAGTCGATCACCCTCTCGCACATCGGCATGTAAGACATGCTCCTTCATGTGTTGCAACAGCGTACCGCCAGCACCGTGAACAATGCACTTGGGAACACCTGTGGTCCCGGACGAGTACATGATATATAGCGGGTGATCAAAGGGCAGGCGTACAAAATGCGGGTCGCGCTTATCTTGGTATGGCGCAACAAAATCTTTGTAGGAGATGACACCAGGTAAGTCACCAAGATCTAGTTCACCAGTTCCGGCCAAGTATGGGAGGACAACCAACTGACAAATGCTGGGTAGTTGCGGCAACAATTCCGCCAGTTTCGGACGGATGTCTATCGCCTTTCCGTTGTACCAATATCCATCAACAGAGACCAATACTTTGGGTTCGGTCTGACCAAATCGATCCAGAACCCCTTGCACCCCAAAATCTGGGGAGGCGCTGGTAAATACAGCCCCGATGCTGGATGCAGCTAGCATGACAATTACAGTTGCCGGAACATTTGGCATATATGCCGCGACGCGGTCTCCCGGCTTGACTCCAAGATTAATTAGAGCAGCAGAAAATCGAGCCACTTCAGTGCGTAGTTGATCACGTGTCAGCGACTGTTTGATCTTGTCTTCGCCCCAGAAAACCAGTGCCGTCCAATTGGAACTAGAGCGCAATAGATTCTCGGCAAAATTCAAACGCGCATCCGGAAACCATTTGGCATTCTGCATTTGCCCCTCATTAACCAACGCCCGGTCACCCCGCTCTCCGAATACCTTGCAGAAATCCCAGACCAATCGCCAGAAATGAACCGGTGATTCGACGGACCAACGATGAAGATCATCATAGCTGTTGATATTCTTGCCAAAGCGAGATTCCACCTGCGAAGCAAATGCCGTCATTGCGCTAGCCGAAATCTGATCGGGCCGAGGCGTCCACAACGGCTTGTTAAGTGTTTCTTTCATTTTTTCTCCTCGATTGACTACTCGATATTGCCTATAGGTGCTTTAGCAACCTGCAGCACTGGAAACTCCCGACTCGTAGTCAGCAAGCAAATCAGCGCCCTTTTGTTCGGCAAGCTTCATAGCCTGTTCTTTCACATGGCCGTAGCCACGTATCTGGTCAGGTAGCTCGGCCAGCCTGATGGCGGATTCCAAGCGGTCGATCGTCAGCGAATTGCAGAATCGATCGACCAAGGTGAAATAATTTTCGACCAACTGACGCTCCTTTTTGCGCTCCTCGGTTCTCCCGAAAACATCCAGGAAAGTGCCACGCAAACCTTTGCACCGGGCCAGTAAGCTAAAGACATTCCTCACCCACGGGCCGAAGCGACGTTTAAGGAGCTTTCCTTCTGCGTCGCGCTTAGAGACGCTGGGGGGAGCCAAGAAGTAATTGAGTTGGTAATCAATACCCGGCTCTCCATCAAACTGCTCCCGAAGTCGGGATGTGAACTCGGGCGAAGCATACAAACGGGCTACTTCATACTCATCTTTATAGGCCATTAGTTTCGCCAAATTGCGTGCTACCGCCGCTGTAAGCCGCAACTGCCCCTTCCCTGCGATGCGCCGCTCAACCTTCCGCAAACGCTTTACAGAGTCACGATAACGGGACGCATAGGCTTGGTTTTGATAAGCGGAGAGCAGCTCGACGCGACGCTGGATGATCTGATCAAGATCACCTTCGAGTAAATCAGCAGGATAGCGATCTACGACACTATTTTTGTCTATGCCCTGCAGCCCGGACTGGTTTTCCGCAGCCATGCGGCCAAAGGTAAAAGCCTGCTTATTCCTCTCAATTGAGACGCCATTGAGCTCGATCGCCCGCACCAACGCCTCCCGTCCAAGCGGAATCCACCCTTTTTGCCAAGCGTAGCCGAGGATAAGTGGGTTGGCGTAGATCGAGTCACCCAACAGTCGGACTGCCAGAGCGTTTGCATCGACAAATTGGCACTCATCACCTAGGCTGGTAAGAATATCCACCTCAGCAGCCACACTTGGAAATTTCCAGTCGCGATTAGAAAGGAAGTCAGCCGTCGGTGTGCGAGCACTGTTAACTACGGCCTTGGTTCTGCCATGACGCATTTTTGACAATGCTTCTGCCGAAGCCGAAACAATTTCGTCGCAGCCAATCAAAAGTGATGCTTCACCCGTCGCGATACGTGTGGCATGGATACGATCAGGACCAGCAGCAATCTGAACGTGGCTCAAAACAGCACCACCCTTCTGCGCGAGGCCGGTCATATCAAGCACCGTTACGCCCTTTTGCTCAAGATGTGCGGCCATCCCTAGAAGCGCACCAATTGTCACAACGCCAGTCCCACCAACGCCGGTCACTACGACGCCATAAGGCTTGTCCAGCGTAGGTAGTACGGGCTCCGGGAGATCAACTGGACTACTGAATTGTGCGTCAACCGCCGGAATAGGCTTGCGCAACTGCGCCCCCTCCACGGTAACGAAACTCGGACAGAAGCCCTTCAAGCAAGAGAAATCCTTGTTGCACGAATTTTGGTTGATTTGACGCTTTGTACCGTACGCTGTCTCCAAAGGCTCTACTGAAAGACAGTTCGACGCAATCGAGCAGTCACCACAAGCTTCACAGACTGCCGGATTGATAAAAGCACGGCGCGCAGGATCAACAAGTTCACCTTTTTTACGACGCCTTCTTTTTTCGGTGGCACAGGTTTGATCGTATATCAGGATGGAAACCCCAGAGGTTTCTCGCAACTGAAGCTGGAGAGCGTCGAGCTCATCTCGATGATGCACCGTTACGTTCGCCGGCAAACCAAGCCGCTCACGATATTTCTCTGGCTCATCGCTAACTATTAATGCACGACTAGCTCCCTCACTGACGACCTGTTGTGCGATCTGAGGGACGGTTAAAACCCCATCCACAGGCTGACCGCCAGTCATGGCTACGGCATCGTTATAGAGAATCTTGTAAGTAATATTGGCCTTCGCAGCAATTGCTGCGCGAATCGCAAGCAGGCCCGAATGGAAATAGGTACCGTCACCGAGATTGACAAACACATGCTTGTCACCAGAGAAATGCATCTGTCCAAGCCAGCTAACTCCCTCCCCTCCCATCTGGGAGAAAGTCTCTGTACGCCTATCCATCCACATCGCCATGTAATGGCAGCCAATGCCAGCCAAGGCGCGAGACCCTTCGGGAACTCGGGTAGAAGTATTATGTGGGCAGCCTGAACAAAACCACGGCTTGCGCTCAACTGTGATTCGCGGCCTGGTGGCTTCGCGCTCCTTAGCTTCGATCACGGCGATTCGGGCTGCCACCTTAGCGCGTACATCGTCAGGTAGACCAACCTGCTCCAAGCGATTGGCAATTGCCTTGGCAATAATTGCCGGAGACAACTCATAACGCGCGGGGAGGAGCCATTGCCCGCGTGGCACTGACCATTCCCCGCCCGCCTTGTCACGCTCATCAAACTTGCCATATACCCGTGGCCGCACATCGTCGCGCCAGTTGTAGAGCTCTTCTTTCAGGGCATACTCAAGAATTTGACGCTTTTCCTCAACAACAAGAATCTCTTCAAGTCCAGTCGCAAACTCACGGGCATCATGTGCATTCAGGGGCCAGACGCATCCAACCTTGAACACCCGGATACCGATCCTTTGGCAGGTTTCATCGTCCAGACCAAGGTCGGCAAGCGCCTGTCGCACATCGAGGTAAGCCTTCCCGGCTGCCATAATCCCGAATCGTGCATTGGGCGAATCGATCACGACACGATTTAGCTTGTTGGCACGAATATACTCAAGGGCGGCGTACCACTTGTGGTCGAGCATTCGTGCCTCTTGGGCCAAAGGGCTGTCCGGCCAGCGAATATTTAGCCCGCCTTCCGGCATTTCCAGATGATCGGGTAGAACAATATTGAGGCTCTCTGGATCAATATCCACAGAGGCAGACGACTCAACGACATCGGTAACACATTTCATTGACACCCAAAGCCCGGAGTAGCGACTCATGGCCCACGCATGCAAACCGAAATCGAGATACTCTTGAACGTTGGCTGGATAAAGAACTGGGATTCCGCATGCAATCAACAAGTGCTCAGACTGATGCGCAACAGAGGACGATTTGGCCGCATGATCATCACCGGCCAGCATAAGTACACCACCATTCGCTGAGGTCCCCGCAGCATTGGCGTGCTTTAGCACATCAGCCGAGCGATCCACCCCTGGCCCTTTGCCATACCACATGCCAAATACACCGTCGCGCTGCGCATCTGGATACAGGTTAACCTGCTGGGTTCCCCACACAGCAGTTGCTGCCAAGTCTTCGTTTAGCCCAGGCTGAAATACGATATCGTGGCTGGCGAGGTGCTTCTGGGCCTTCCAAAGCGCAAGATCCAGCCCTCCCAATGGCGACCCACGGTAGCCTGAAACGTATCCAGCCGTATTAAGCCCCTGACGACGATCACGTTCTTTTTGCAGCATCGGGAGCCTAGCCAAGACTTGCGTCCCACTAATGTAAATCCGGCCTTTGGTCTGGATATATTTATCGTCCAGCGTCACAGACTGCAAAGCGTTGTTGGCATCAGCACTCAAGGGTGAGTTCATCCGTGTCTCCAGACCATATATTTATTGAACACATAGTACATAAATGTATATGTATCGTAAAATCAAAAATGATGAGTTCTGGTATTAGGAAAACAGATGTCATTAGCCAACAATGTCACATTGCGCCAATTGAATTACTTTGTTGCTGCTGCTGAGACCGGGCAGTTCTCAATGGCTGCCACTCGCGTCCACGTCTCCCAGTCGGCAATTACCAATGCCGTTTTACTTCTCGAGGAAACACTTGATCTCAAGCTATTTGATCGCAAGCCACACGGCGTCAGCCTAACCGCCGAAGGACATAGCTTCTACCAAAGGGCGCGACACATTTTAGATTCGCTTGAGGATGCTCTACGCGAGCCAAGGCACCTCCCTCTGAACCTGAAAGGTACGATCAGAATCGGTGCGTCATATACCTTGCTCGGATACTTTCTGCCGCCGCTCCTGGCTCGCTATAGAGCTCACTATCCCGAGATCGAGATCGACCTGCGCGACATGAATCGGGATGAAATCGAGATGGCCATCGATCAAGGAGAGATTGATGTCGGTGTAGTCATTCTTTCCAATATCGTCGAACCCGAGCGATTTGGCCACCACGTACTGCTACGTTCGCGCCGGCAGCTCTGGGCTGCGGTTGCACACCCACTGATGCAGCAGCCCAATGCAGCACTCGAGGACGTCGCCCGATACCCCTATATCCAGCTCACGGTGGATGAAAGCGAACAGTCCACAAGTCGTTATTGGAACGCCAAGGGGGTAATCCCTAATATCGCCTTTCGAACGAGTTCAATGGAGGCCTTGCGCGGGCTAATCGCTCACGGCTTCGGTGTGAGTATCCTGTCCGACATGGTTTACCGACCTTGGTCGCTGGAAGGAAAAAAAATTGAGGCTCGCCCCATTCTGGACGTCGTTCCCGATATGGAAATCGGACTCATCTGGAATCGGAAACGAGAGCTGCCGCCTAGTGCGAATGCTTTCAGGCAATTTTTGATACAGATCTGCACCAATTGAATATCCCACTTCAATTCGAATGTATCTGACACCATTGAGCAAGTCATTAGTCTGCAGTTACCTTCATCCTCTTCAGAACTAGCGGCACCCCGCCTGCCTGCTTCTTAACCATCCACTGTGCCAGCGCTGAATCCATATACGCAGCATGCCCCGGAAACCATTCCTCAAGTGCTAGAGCGAATCGCCGCCCAACCTCGAAATCACCGGATGCAAGCATTTTCTGAACCTCCCGAAGTGAGCAAAGTACCTTGTCGTGTTCCTCAATGTGACAGTCACGTGCAGGAAAATCCTCGGCAGCCATCCACTCGGCCTCCTCGGCGAAATGTTTTTCCGCATGCGCAGAAAATCGATCCAGCAACGCAGGGAACACCTCATCACTGACTACACGCATCGCATGCACGAGATCGACAAACTCGCGATGCGTATCATCCATGGGCGTGTACCCGAGGAGAAAGTCATCGCACCAGGAGGAAGTACCGTTGCTCATCATCAAAGCTCCATTCAAGCGTTCGACCTCTGGCCGCCCCTAGCCATTCCAATCATGGCCAGAAACTCACGGCGCGTAGACGCATCCTCGCGGAAAGCACCGAGCATTCTGCTCGTCACTAATCCTGCTCCGGGTTTATTTACGCCGCGCGTGGTCATACACTGATGTGTCGCTTCGATTACCACTGCAACACCCTTTGGCTGGAGCACAGAATGAAGTGTATCCGCAATCTGAACGGTCATTTTCTCCTGAATTTGCAGTCGCTTAGCATAGATATCTACCAGCCGGGCCAGCTTGGATATTCCAACGACCCACCGATTCGGCAAATAGCCAATGTGGACCTTGCCGATAATTGGCAGCATATGATGTTCGCAATGACTTTCGAAACGAATATCCTTCATCACAACCATCTCATCGTACCCTTCGACCTCGGAAAAGGTTCGTGCAAGTACCTCAGCGGGTTCCTTTGCATAGCCTACGAAGAACTCTTCATAGGAGCGGACTACTCTGGCCGGGGTATCAAGCAGACCTTCCCGATCGGGGTCATCCCCGGCCCATTGAATTAGCGTTCGCACCGCTGTCTCTGCCTGTTCGCGAGAGACTTTAGTCTTTCCCGAAGGAACGATTTTTTTGATTTGGCCATTAATCGCCCCCTGGTCTTATTCACATTGCCCGGGAAATGATTTCCTTCATGATTTCTGATGTACCGCCGTAGATTCGTGCGACTCGCGCGTCAACCCAGGCACGACTGATCTTGTACTCGCTCATGAAGCCGTATCCTCCATGAAGCTGCAGCAGTTCATCAAGAACTTTCCCCTGCATCTCCGAACCCATCAGCTTGCACATCGCACCGACCTCCGGAGATAACTCGCCACGCATTGCCTTGCCGAGGCAGTCATCAACAAATACGCGCAACATTGTGGCCTGCGCCTTGCATTCTGCTAGCTTGAACTTCGTGTTTTGAAAGTCAAACACCGTCTTTCCGAACACTTTCCGTTCCCGCACATACTGAAGGGTATCCTCGATCAGCGCTTCAATTGAAGCGGCGGCACGAATGCCAATGATGGTACGTTCCCAAGCAAGCTGATGGGTAAGATAGCTAAACCCCTTGTTTTCGTCCCCAAGGCGATTTTCTATCGGCACGCGTACATCATCGAAGAACAGCTCTGACGTATCCTGGCCCTTCAGTCCGATTTTCTCCAGGAGTCTTCCTTTGGAAAAACCGGGACGATCAGCTTCGATACAAATGAGCGTTAACTCTTTGACGTTAGGATCAAGCTTGGTTGCCGTCACCATCAAGTCAGCATTTCCTCCATTGGTAATGAAAGTTTTCTGACCGTTAACAACGTATTCACCGCCCTCACGCCGGGCGCTAGTACGCATTGAGCGCAGGTCTGAACCAACGCCAGGCTCACTCATCGCGATGACACCAATCAACTCGCCAGAAACCATTTTCGGAAGCCACTTCTGCTTCTGCTCTTCGGTACCGTAGGCAACAATATAGGGAGCAACAATCTCCGAGTGCGTGGTAAAGCCGATCGCTGTTGCATTGACCCGTGCCAGTTCCTCAATCATCACCGCTGAGTGGCCAAAGTCACCCCCTGCACCACCGTACTCCTCTGGCACTGTCGAGCATAGCAGGCCGACTTGACCCGCCTTCAGCCAGATATCCTTGGGTACGATACCGTCCTGTTCCCACTCATGCAGATGGGGAACAATTTCGTTTTCAATGAACCTACGCGCCATCTCGCGGAACATTTCATGATCTTCACGGAATACAGCCCGCATACTATTTTCTCCAGATTCTCTTGGTGGCCAGGTGGTTAGCGGCCGGTGAATTCAGGGGTCCGTTTTTCCAAAAAGGCTGCAACGGCTTCCATATGATCCTCGGTGTGATGTGCCAAGGCTTGGTAGGCGGCAGAGAGCTCAAGCAAGGAATCGAGCCGCATATGCTGCCCCTCGCGCAGCAGTCGCTTCGTCAATCGCAAGCCATGTGATGGATTAACCGCCATACGCCTGGCGATCGACATTGCCGCATCATCCAGATCATCTGCCCGGACAACCTCCGTAACCAGCCCCCAGGCCAGCGCCGTCGAAGCATCGATGGCATCGCCTGTCAATGCCATCAGGCTCGCCTTTGGCATTCCAATGATTCTCGGCAAAAACCAAGCGCCTCCATCACCGGGCACGATGCCTAGTTTGACAAAACTCTCTGCAAACCTGGCTGTATCTGCCGCAACTCGAACATCACACATGCATGCCAGATCAAGCCCCGCACCGATAGCAGGGCCATTCATCGCGGCAATAACCGGCACATCAAGGTCATACAGGCAAAGAGGAATGCGCTGGATACCGTTGCGGTAATTGTCCCGAAGCTCATAGGGCGAACCACCAAATATGCCGCCTCGGTCACGCATATCCTTCACATTTCCACCAGCACAAAATGCCGGCCCATTACCACTCAAAACAACAACCTTGATACTGCGGTCTTCACGCACTCGCTTGGTTAGATCAACGAACTCCTGCATCTGAGTCGGATCCGTCAAGGCATTCCGCGTCTCAGGACTATCCATGCGCACTTTTAGAATGGAATCTTCACGCTCGATGAGCAGGAATGGTTTCACGCCGGAACCCCCTTCAAATTGTGAAGCTGACCGCTTGTGATAGCTGGCCAGAACTCTTTAGCACCGCCACTGCAAGCGGCATATCCAAGCTTCTTCGACCACTCGGTCAATGAGCCAAATTCGCTACGCCAAGCCCAAAGCCGACGTGTGGTTAAATGCAAAGCATGTTCATGGGTAAAGCCAATAGCGCCATGCACCGCATGGGCGATACCAGCTCCAATGCCGGCGGCTTCGGATGAGCAGATCTTAGCTGCCATGCTAAAGAACTCTGCCAAGCGCTCATTCGATGATTCGGCAAAAGCAGCTTCTGCTGCTATCGCCGATGCTGCCGTATGTTCAGCCAGAACGGATACCTGATGCTGGATAGCTTGAAAACTGGCAATGGGTTTGCCGAATTGCACGCGTTCTCCGGCATAAGTAGTGGTCAATGCAAGCCCACACTCCAGTGCACCTGCAATCTGGGCCGAGCGCAGCATGGCGCCGCCAAGCCGAAGGACATCGTCGTACAGTCCTAGTGGAAGAAGCTCAGTTGCCAGAGGAACAACCTCGTTAAAGACCAGCGTATCGCGCGGCTCCCCAGCAATATTGGCCCCGTGTATCTTCTGCACACCATACGTCGAGAGCAACACCACACGAGGCTCATCACCCGCAATCACAGCAACAATAAAATCTACCTCGGAGCCCCAAGGCACGTCGATTGCCTCACCGCTTACCGTGCCATTTTCGAAGCGGAGCGTACCCTGAGCGCCTATCGTCAACCGACCTCCACACCCCTGTAGCCCACTAACACCAAGCAGCCAATTTGCCAGCATTGCCTCTGGTAACGGCAATGGAAGACTGAAACGTCCGGCCAGCCGTACTATACCGCAGACATCAGCCCAAGCTGCACCAGCTCCGCCAGCTGACTCAGGAGCCAGCGCCAACGTGAATCCAGACTCTTCGATAGCATCCCACATGGCTTCCGGCCAAACACCACCTTCGCAAGACATTACTGCCTGCGGCGTGACCAAATCCAAGAACAGACGCTCGATAGTAGAATCAAATATTTCTCTCATGATCAACGCATCCCCAAACCACGCGCGATGATTCCACGAAGAATTTCCCGGGTACCGCCACGCAATGAAAACGACGGTGCCATCTGGGTCAGATAAGCCAGAACCTGGGCATGATCGCTACCGCCCTCTATCTTCGGCGAAATATCACACAACAATTGAGCCAACTCAGAAATTTCTTGCTCGAAAACAGCGCCAAAGTCCTTAACCACCGAAGCTTCCCACGCGGGGTTCTGGCCTGCGGCCAGCTGTGAAGTCACCGCCAACGACATATGGCGCAACGTCAACAGGCGCGCCATTAAACGACCAATTTCCTTGGCTTGCAGCGCATCTGGCTTGCAGCCTACGGCATCGATCAGGGTATGGATCAGTGCGATCGAACTCAAGAACCTTTCAGGACCGCTACGCTCGAAAGCCAGTTCGGCGGTTACCTGCGCCCAACCCTGCCCTTCGGTTCCAATAAGCGCATCAGCGTCGAGCACCAATTCATCAAAAAATACTTCATTAAAATGCTCAGACCCGGTCAGATCCTTAATCGGACGGATGGTAATACCCGGCAGAGAGAGATCAATGATGAATTGCGAGAGTCCTTGGTTGCGTGAACTATTCTCGCCCGTGCGTACCAGCGCGATCATGTAGTGGGAACGGTGTGCATTGGTTGTCCATACCTTCTGCCCATTCACCACCCACTTGTCACCCTCCCGGCGAGCACGTGTTTTGATCGAAGCCAAGTCAGAGCCAGAATTCGGTTCGCTCATGCCGATACAAAAAAACTGCTCACCGCGGCAAATTGCAGGAAGGTGCTTTTCCCTCTGCACATCCGTACCGTAGTGGAGTATCTGTGGGCCGCTCTGACGATCAGCGAACCAGTGTGCAGAAACCGGAGCTCCAGCAGCAAGAAGCTCTTCGATCACAACATAACGCGCGAACGGACTCGCATCGCCACCACCATAACGCTTGGGCAGCGCCATGCCAATCCAGCCACGAGCACCCAGCTTGCGACTAAATTCGGCGTCAAAACCCATCCAAGAATTTGCCCGGCGAATCGCTGGATTGTCCTTAAGGGCATCGGCAAGAAAGGCACGAACCTCTCCGCGAACTGCTTCAGCCTCAGGCGGAATACGACTGTATTTAAACTGATCGATAGACATGAAAGGTCGTTTGATAAGTGATTTTCGTCAAATTATCGCTGCCGACCAATTGCTCATCGCAAATGGCCGGCAGTAAGCACAACAAGACCGGGGGCATCACCTCCGGTCTGCGACTATCAGAGCGCAGTCTGCGCGTCTGCTGCTGCAAACATCTTATTGATGTCACCAGAAGTCACCGGCTTGCTAGGATCTCGCTCAACCGCAGCGCCACCCAAGCCCAGAGCAGGCTCTACGTTGACATGAGCAGCCTGGGCGCGCAAGGCGCCAACCGTGCAGTTTTCACGCCCGAGAATAGCGAATGGGTCATACGAGAACTCACGCATCACGTTAAGGTGCGAAATCTTGTTGATGATCTCATCCGGCAGATGCTTTGCCTGATCCCAGAACACATCGGCCGAGTTCGGCCAGGTGCAGTCCGAATGCGGGTAATCACACTCCCAAGTCACCTTGTCGACATTAATGGAGTCAAGGTTTTTGAGACCAAACGCATCTTCAATGAAGCAGGTAATGATGTGTTCGTTGAAGATATCGCTAGGCTTCTTGCCACCGAAATTAGACATCGTCCAAGCGTGATGGTGGTTATGCGTAAAATCGGCGCGCTCAAGCAGATAGGGAATCCAACCGATACCACCTTCTGACAGAGCCATCCTAAGCTTCGGAAACTTCTTCCACATCGGCGCCCAAATCCAGTCAGCTGCGGAGTTCGAAATCGAGATCGGCATGGCAGTAATCCAGGCGTCAATCGGGGAATCATCCGATGCATGAGCCGCCTTGGTTCCGGTACCGATATGGCAGCAGACCACGACATTGTTGTCCGAACAAGCTTTCCACAACGGATCCCAGTGAGGGCTATGGATGGACGGATAGCCGTGCACGGTCGGATTGTCTGAAAATGTTACTGCATGCACACCCTGAGCAGCCAAGCGCTTGACTTCGGCTGCGGCCGCCTGCATATCCCACCATGGCACCATCATTAGCGGAACAAAACGGCCAGGTGCAGCATTGCACCAGTCATGCAAGTGCCAATCGTTGTACGCCTGAATCGCGGCAAGGCTTACATCTTTGTCCGGCATAACCTGAAAACGCTGCCCAGCAAAACCAGGGAAAGTTGGGAAACAAATTGAACCAAGAACGCCATTGGCATTCATATCATCCACGCGAGCCTTGACATCCCAAGTACCACGGCGCATCTGCTCGTAGGATAGCGGCTCCATACCGTACTCTTCTTTCGGGCGCCCTACCACGGAGTTTAGACCCATGTAGCCCGTGGCTTGATCTTCGAATACCCAGATGTCACGGCCATCTCGGTTCTCGACTTTCGGCTGACGCCCTTTGTACTTGGCTGGCATGTGCCGATCAAACGCACCACGCGGCTCAATCGCATGATCGTCAACGCTAACCAAGATCAGATCTTCAAGTTTCATGTTTGTCTCCTCAGTTGTGATGGAATCCGCTTTTCTGCGGAATGGATTGCTGAGTTCGTATCTTAGATCAAGGAATGGAATTTGTTAAACACTTTTTCTATTTGTGTTCATAAAAATTCAATCCTTGCAGATGACAATCGACGGAATCACCACCATCTGCCTATATCAATCCCAAATCACTGGTACAGAATGTGGCCCTCGGAGCTGCGCGCCGGTGATTTCTGGCCTTGGTTGTTCAGGATCCAAACGAATATTCGGAAAAAGATCCAGAATAGCGTTCAGGGCCACCTGCAGTTCCGTCTTGGCAATAAACTGACCAATACACATATGCGGACCAAAACCAAATCCGAATGAAGGCTTCACTTTTCGATCAATATCGAATACTTCAGAATTTTCGAAGACATCTTCATCACGATTGGCTGAAGCGACGATGCATTGGACCATCGCCCCCTTGGGGATCGACATGCCCGACAACTCTAGGTCCTGGGCAGCCTGGCGAACTTTGAACGTCGCTACCGGTTCTAGTCGAATGGCCTCATCGATTGCCTTGCCAATCAATGATCGGTCAGCGCGGATGCGATCCAGCAACTCAGGACGCTCAAGTAGCAGAACCATCAGTGAGCCAAAAGTACGCGTCGTAGTCTCTCCAGCTGCAGGCAATAGAGACCGAACGAAAGTGGTGATCTCGTGGTCATCAAGCTTCCGATCTTCATACTCAGCGCGAATAAGGCGACTGATCAAATCGTTGCCAAGACCCCCATTTTTTCGCACATCGACTACGGCGATCTTGACTGCATCATAGAGTGCCGCAGCGGCCTCCATCGCTGCTTTGCGTGCGATGGCGGCCTTCTCAGCATCCAACTGAGGACCCGCGAGAATTGCCAAGGCCCAAGCTGCATACTGTTTGATTTTTTCCGGATCATCATCCGGAAAGCCGATAAGTGCGTAGATCAGCCTAATAGGAAAATATAGGCCAAAATCCATCAAGTCGGCCTTTTTCTGGGGGATCAATGGAATAAGGTACTCGTTCCGAACAATCGGATCCATCTTTGCATCGCGCCAGGTATTTACTACGTCAGGCATGAAGATGGGTTGGAGCAGGCCACGCGCCTTTTTGTGTGCATCACCATCCATACCGGTCAAAATCAGACCGTCAAAGAAAGCACCCAAACCCTCAGCGATGAAGCCACTTGTATAGTTGGCTGCATCACGAAGCACCGCCATCACTTCCTTGTGCTTAAAAACGGTATAGGTTGGACGGTCCGGGTCCAGACCAGCAATATTTGGCACACCAAGCTTAGCCATAAAGTTCTCGGCGATGATCGGCGAGTTCTTTCGCATATTGCGATAAAGCTCATTGAGATCTACATCGTCGCCTCGATAGTTGTCAGCCACACCGGCAAACGCCTTTTCCAGAGCCGCATTACTGCTATTACTCATTTCATCTTCCTCCTGTGAATTCTTGTTCTCCACCATGACCCCTGTTCACAGAACGGAATCTCACGGCAACCAGAAACCGGCCCCCTGAGGTCACCGGATACTTATTGAACACATTTTCTAATAGTGCTCTATTTTTTACTGGATGCCAAGGCAAGAAGGAGGGCGGAAACAGTTAAGCTAACAAATATTCCCCAAGCGGTTCTGAGATTCACCTAGTTTTGAGCGGCGCTACTCTTGAATCCAATCCGCGTGTGAGCTCCATCACAAAATGGCTTATTGGCCGAAGCGCCACAACGACAAAGGAAAATTGGTCCTGCCGGATTCATGGGAACAGCATCCTCCAGAACAAGATCAACTGCCCCATCGATTTTAATGGGCCCATTGTTAAGAACACTCACTTTGACATCAGACACATTCTTCTCCCGTGTATTAATTAGTTGAACTGCTTGCAAAACCCCAACCCGGTCAGCCCAATACGTGACTGCCTCAACACCTACCAACCGATCTAAGCTGCCGAGCCTCCAAACACCCCAGCCCTAGGGCAGTTGCCATCAGCCAGAACAAGGAAGCGGCTCCGATGCCTGCGCCAATTAGGCCAAAGAATAGGGGCATCACTGTCATCGATGCATGAACCGTCATCGAGCGGAATGCCAACGCCTCTCCGTGCCGCTCCTTTGGCACCACATCGAGCAGCGTAGCCAGAATGGAAGGTTGAATTGCCCCCAAGGCAATGCCAAGCGCTGCGGCACAAAGCGCCATAGCCCAGGCCTCATAAAGAAGCGGATAGACTAAAAATACTGAAAATGTCAGCATCAGAGCGCCAACCAAAATGTGGCGCCTGGGAAGCAGTTCAGCAACTACCGGAATAATTAGACGCACAGCCATGGAAGACACTGCGTATGCCGCCAGAACACCGCCCAAAGCTGAGGCACTAAGTCCGCGTTGCACCCCAAGGATGGGAAGGGCAAAACAATGGACATCCCAACTTGCAGATACCAGCCAGTTGATTAATAGTAAGCGGCGAAAAGCCGGCAACCTCAAAAGGCCCGAGGACGACGGCTGATTTTGTAGGCCTCTGACAGTAGTCGGCAGCCTCTCCACAGGGACCGCTTTAGATATCAACAAGGTGCAGGCAGGCAGAAGTGCCAAGGCCACAAATGCAGCAGTAAATCCTGCATAGTCGATCAGCGCACCAGCAAGCATGGGGCCAAAGAGCCCAGCAATGGCGGGAGCCAAAGCAATCCAGCTGAATACCCGTAGACTGTCGGCATCTCCATGTGACAAGCGACTTGCGCTTCGCTGAATGGTAATCATACCAAGGCCAGATCCAGCACCGCACAGGGCTGCGGAAGCACATAGAAAAACAAGCTGCTCGGAGAACACAGCCAAAAAGGCTCCAACAACCGATAATATTGCTGCCAACCTTACAGGCAGATGATATCCATTCCGGTCTGCAAATCGCCCTGCCGGTATTGCCAATAATGCAGGAAAGAGCGCAAACATGGTCAGCACCAGGCCAACAGACCACTCAGAATATCCTTGCCGCAAGGCGCTCAATGGTGCAGCAAGACGTACGCCCTGAACGCAGGCATGCAATCCAATCTGGCAAGCTATCAAGGCAACGAGCACGCTTCGGCTTGAATTGCTTGACGGGGGCATATTCACATCAGCCAATGGCGCACTCCCGAGAGTCGTCGCCATCAGACAACCAATTCTGAATCTCTTCAGAACCGGCGGAAGAGCACTGTACCGTTGCCACATCAACAAGGAATGCTCGAATCAGAATGATATCGATCTGTTTTGGGACCAATTCTTTCATCATTGCATGCACCAGCCCAGGGCAACTACGATGCCACTTGGGCAGCCGGTGGGCGAGCTGCCATTACGATGCACTGGACCCTCTGTTGATTCCTCAAACGATTTCATCGTAGGCCTGCTGCACAAAGGTCATTCGCCCCCCTGCCAGCATCAGCGCACAAAACATATTGAGTTCGACGATTTCCGGAATAGAAAAATGCTTCCGCAAATTATCAAAAACCTCGTCACCAATCGCCATATAGTCTGCAGCGAACAACTCCGCGTAGCGTAGCGCCACCTGCTCGGGTGGAGAAAAGCGATCGCTGTCTGATGCTAGGCAGGCAATGTCTTGCTCGCTTACCGAATCATCTTTACGGGCTACCTGACAAGCCTTACATGTAGTAATGGAGGCAATCTTCAAGCGAACCAACTCTTTTAGACGCTGGTCAAGAAGACCTCGTAAATGCATGGCTTCTAAGGCTCCAAGCCATGCCTCAGCGACCTCCGGGCAATGGGCCCAAACCTGAACCGGAACCGAGGAACTGAGCATGCGGTTGGAGCGTCCACGCCTGACTGCCTCGGCAAGAGATGGGGGGAACTGGTCAACAGGTACCGTAGAAATTCTTACCACGACAATATCCTTGCGTAATAACCTAGCCCCCTCGTAGTCGCTGGCAATGGGCACATGAACATTGAGATGGCTTTAGGCGTAGTTATCTTCAATCACTAAACAGTCGTCGCTAGTCTTGCTTCTAGCAAGGAGCTTGATCTCCAATCCATTCGGTGCGACTTCATTACGAACACTACAAAACCTGCCTTGTCACACACCGTCCAGGCCGCCACCCAACCGCGCATCAAATCGACAATCTTTGCCAACCGAGGCTCATAAAATCGGCACCTTTGCCCGACGACATGATGTGATCACATTTGTAACTTGTGTTCAACCTTACCGTCACAAAGGATCTTTGTCGACAAAATTCTGGCGGCTACCCAACCGAATGGCGTCATTTCTCTGGTGGTATTTAATGGGTAAGCAGAGGGAATCAGCCGCTACTATTCGGGTACACCTATGGCTGATCAATGAAATAGCGTACGGACAAGTCGCCGCTAGCATTGAAGCTGTACAACTCGATGGTATCTATACAAATACAGCTATCCCTAATTCTGTTGCGATTGTGCGCAGCGGCTTCGTGCCCATTGATGACCAGGGCCACCTCCTCGATCTCGATCCGAGCATTTTGTTTTGCCCATATCCCCTCAAGCACGGCCCATCCATCGGCTGATGAGTTGCCGACATATTCGATTGAGAATCGACCGGGCACAGCAGCACGATATGCAGCAAAAAAGCCCTCTTTGTCGCCTGCGTTCCAACAAGCAACTTGTGCATGCATAAAGCGTTCGATAGCGTTAATTTCAAAGGTATTCATACTGACTCTCCGTTGCAGCAACAATTCGTAACGTCGTTATTTATAGATCTTGGCCCCGTACGTTCCGTGCAGTTCCATTCCGACGATCAGAT
This sequence comes from Betaproteobacteria bacterium HGW-Betaproteobacteria-6, assembly GCA_002842145.1. Lineage (GTDB taxonomy): Bacteria > Pseudomonadota > Gammaproteobacteria > Burkholderiales > Rhodocyclaceae > Azonexus. The sequence goes on from PHCF01000008.1 coordinate 33,921, forward strand.
TCCCCCCAACCCATCCAGCGATCAGGCTCACGCGTATCACCCACTCTGCGCCACCGTCCCTCTTGTTGCGCGGTAATCGGAAATCCGCCGACAAAATCGATCATTTCCCCCTTTTTATCAGGCAAAAACTCCCACTCCTCATTTCCCTCGAGCACTATGCGAGCACTCTCCACAAAGTAACTACCGGGCTTGTGGACAACACTGCCTTCGATGTCCGTAGTACAGTAAATCTCGCCTTTATGGTTCTGGAGAATTGCGTAGCCGAGATGATCGTGCCCGACCATGAACGAACCGACATCCCAGGTGCCATCCTTGTAAATCGTGGCAAAAGACCACCAAATCACGTGCATCTTGTTATTTACGACCAAGTCCTTGTGAAAATGGATGCTCCCACCTTCTGGTAGCCAGGCCTGATCCAAGGCGATAACACCTTTCACCGGCCGCCCCTCGCAAATGCCTTTTACATCATACAATTGGGAAACATAGAAGGTTCCCCATTCCTCTCCTGGCAAATACCACTGCATCCCATTGCCAATCAGAGAACCACTAAGATCGAGGAGCCCCTCCTCCTTCCAGCTAAAACGTGTGCCTGAGGCTGTAATCAGCCACGGATTGCCCATTTCCTCATCCAGACTCGACCAGCAGGCGGTATCGCCATCGAGCCATCGCTTCGGAAACATCGTCAGCGCCTGAGTCGCAATCCGCGCTTTATCGACTCGCACATTCTTATTGTCGAGACGGGTAGACTGGTAAATGAACTTCGTTGGATTAGGGCTGCTACCGGGCGCATTGATAGCGCGAACCATTGCATAGATATGCCCGTCATCATCGCGCACGCAGCCAAACGGCATGTGCTTGGTCAGCTTTAAACCGTAGTGATCGCGCAAGTCCGCCAACTTTGCACCACTGACATTTTGCGGACCAACCAGGCATTGATAAGCAAAGTCGCCACGCTGGGGAATGGTCGTAAATTTTCTCATGGGAATTTTCCGAAAACGATCTAATGCCCTCCGTAGAAACGAAAGGGCAAGTGTCAGGCTTGACGATTTAGTCCCAAATCACATGAACATGCGATGCGCCACGCAGTTGCGCACCTTCGATAACTGGCGCCGGCATATCTGGGTCAAGCCGGATATTCGGAAAAAGATCGAGGATGGCGTTGATCGCACAATTCAGTTCGACCTTGGCGACGAACTGGCCGATACACATGTGCGGACCGAAACCAAAGCCAAAGGACGGTTTAAGTTTGCGGTCTATGTCGAATGTGTCTGGGTTCTCGAATACTTCTTCGTCACGATTGGCCGACACTACCAAACACTGGACAAAAGAACCCTTTGGAATTTTCACACCGTGGAATTCGACATCTTTAGCCGTTTCACGCACCTTGAATGTTGAAACTGGCTCATAGCGAACTGTCTCATCAATCAGTTTCGGTATTAGAGAACGGTCAGCGCGTACCCGATCAATCAGACCTGGTGTAGCGAACAGCAGAGACATTACCGAACTAAATGTACGGGTCGTCGTTTCGCCAGCAGCCGGAAGGAGGGAGCGCACGAACGTAACTACTTCATGGTCATTCAGTCGATGCCCTTCATGCTCAGCTCGCAGCAGGCGGCCAATTAGGTCGTCTCCTATGCAACCATCTGCCCTTCTCTTGACCACCACATCCTTAATGGCGTCATAGAGTAATTTGACAGCGATACCTGCATTTCGCCTTGCTTCAGGGGCCTTTTCCGGATCAATCTGATTGCCGCCGACCATAGCCAAAGTCCAGGCCGCATATTTTCGGTACGCCTCTTTGTTGTCGGTAGGAAACCCCATTAGCGCGTACATTTCGCGAATTGGAAAGTTCAACCCAAAATCCATCAGGTCCGCTTTCTTTACCGGCACCATCTGCTCAAGAAAGTCCTCGCGGATTACTTCATCGATCTGGTCCCGCCACTTGTTGACTGTTTCTGGCATAAAGGCCGGTTGAAGCAAGGCACGGACGCGACGGTGTTGCTCACCATCCATCGCAAGGATAATCAAACCATCAAAAAAGGCACCCAATCCCTCAGCAATAAAACCATTGGTGAAAGTGGAAGCATCTCTAAGAACACTCATGACGTCCTGGTATTTGAACAGCGCAAAAGTTGGACGAGTACCCTGTTGCATTCCAGCATTCGTTGGAACACCAAACTGTTCAAGAAAGTCACCGACAAAAACTGGCGACTTACTCCTCATTTCACGGCAAGCGACATGAATGTCGCCTTTGCCTTTATAGGTTTCCGAAACAGCTGAATAAGCGGTTTCCAGATCAAGATCGACCACGTTGTTTTTCAATTTTGTCTCCGTTATATGAATTCCTGCGTATGCCGGACGCAATTAGCCACGAATTAAAAACTGAATACTTTTTCAATTTTCGAATACATAATACCGACTTCAGGTCACCGCAACCGTAGCTTCGTTTGACCTTCAGTCAAGTGGAGTAAGATGATCTGAATCTAGATAAGATATGTAGCCACTTCATGCTTGGAAAGACCAAAAGCATCACCTCTCCAATCGCAGGCAAGGCGCCTCCGGACAAACGTGAGACCTTGAGGCGGATTGCTGAAGCGGCACGACAAGAGTTCGCCGCAAAGGGTTTGGCTCAGGCACGGATCGATGACATCGCCCAAGCTGCGGGCGTCACAAAGCAACTGATCTACCACTACTACCATAGTAAGGACGAACTCTTCGCCTATGTTCTGGAACAGTCCTCAGCCGAAACAATGAGCGGATTGCTGTCGATAGAGCTCGACCATCTATCGCCCCGCAAAGCCCTCCAGGCACTCCTCGAGCACATGATTCACCCTTATCATGACCCTCTTCTGAGTTCGCTCGCTCAGGAAGGCATCCGATACCATGAGAGTCATACGACTCCACGGAACAGCTTTATCGAGCTTGCTCCTGAATTGAAACAGATGATGCGTCGAGTGTTTGACCGCGGCATAGAATCGGGTGATTTTCGCCGGGACGTCGACATTGAATTACTGCTTACGGCAGCAGTATTGGCCACGACCAGCGCCTACGTTAGCCGCTATACCGTCTCAACATTGTGCGGATTGGATGTCAGCAAAAAAACGGATGCAGATATTTGGCGAAGATTTTCCGTCGATTTCGTACTCTCCGCGGTAGAAAGGGAACGTAGCGAGTCGCACCCTCTCGTTAAAGTGGCGAACGAGCCAAATATCGTTTAACCCGGCCCGCAGCAATTCGCCCAGGCAAGCCATTGACCCCTCCACCCGGATGAATACCAGCTGCCCCCAAAAACAAACCTGCCACTGGTAAAGTGTCGCCCCCCAAACTGACCGCAGGACGCATGAGTGAGGAGCGCGTTGTGCTGGTATCAATGTGCACCACGCAGCCGCGATATACATTCAGACGGGCAGCCAGGTCAGGTGCAGCTTCGATGCGACGACCAATTTCATACTCCTTCAATCCATCCATATAGTCAGCAGCCTGATCTATCACCTGCTGACCAATACGCGACCGAATCACCCCCCATCCTTCGCGCGGCTCGACGGGCATGGCAACCGAATAGAGATAAGCGACTTCCTGCCCATCTGGAGCCTGACCTGGATCAACAGCACTCGGGGCTGTAATCCATAAGTAGGGCAAACTCGAGACATCGCCGCGTGCAGAGACACGAAAGTTATCGAGAACCGCTTCAGAGGTACCAATTAACAGAACGCATTGTCTCAAGCTCAAGCCATCATGCCGCATTGCTTCATGGCGTTTATAGCTAATCCTGCCGCTGAGCGCGACATCAACCTTCAGCGGCGAAGCGCCATGACCATTCGATGGTGCATGCGCCACTCGAATCAAGGTACGCCGATCTAAGACACCTGGCGTAACCATTTCTAACGCCATCTTCGGATGAATCGAGGCAACCACAGCCTTAGCCGTCAATATCGTGCCGCTCTTTAGGCGAACGCCTTTCACTCGCCCCCTCTCAGCAAGTATTTCCTCAACGGGTGACGACAGCAGAATTTCTCCACCCAGTTCTCGTAACCGGGAGGCTAGCGCGTTGGAAATCGTTTGGGTACCACCAATTGCCCGACCAATACCGAAACGGTGAATAAACCCGAGCAAGGCGAAGTAGATTCCGGTCGCCTCGTTGGTAATCGGCCCAGCCGCACCGAGCAGACAACACAATGCTGATTGTGTAATGGGGTGCTCAAAGCGCTCCATGATCGAGGTATAGGCAGGACTTCCGATCAGCGCCATGACGTCAGGTTTGAGGTGGCGATTCCGAAACAGGGCCTTTATCGCCTCCCACTTTGCGCCTAGATTCCGCTGAGAAGGATCTACCCGCATCATCGGAATAGCCATATTGACGAAGGCATCAACCAATTTCATCAAGTCCAAGAATTCAAGCGCGTCCTTGGCAGAGAAACGTGCAATCTCCTCAGCCGTTTTTTTAGGATCGCGCCAGAAGACCAGCGAGTTGCCATCCGGATGCAGGTATACATAGCCAGGACTGACCTCCACCTGGCGAAATCCATGACGGTCTAGTTGTAACTCCTCAGACATCATGGGATGAACCCTTAATGACATCAGGTCCAAGGCACATGGATTGATAAGATGCTGTGGTGCTTCTGGAATCAGATATCCACTCGATGCCATCCCACCGATCTTGTCACATGCTTCGATCACTACCACCCGCTTCCCAGCTTCTGCCAGATAGCAAGCGGCAGCTAATCCGTTATGCCCTCCGCCGACAATTGCCACATCGTATGAACTCCCGACTACCATTCAGTCTCCTCCTGGACTTTCCCAGTCCGTTCCAATGATTCTGGCGGTTAAACTTCAATCGACACGGATTGAAGCACATCACCAGTTCTTGAACAGGAGATTGGTTTTACCTGGAGTCAAAGGCAAATACCTGATCGCCCCCGCACGGTGCTGTCGGTCTAAGTATTAGCGTCGAGCAACTTTGCCCGACATCAACATCGAGATCATTCGACCGATCTTGCGTGGCACATTACGCCGCTCTGGGCCCGATGGAACGAGGACTTCGCTCAAGATATAACGGATCATCAGCTCACAAATCATTTCACGGTCGAGTTGGACGCCAAAGCGTTCCTCCCAGGCATCGAAGACTGTCCGTAAAACATCCTGAAATCGGACCACAGAATCCTGAAAAATACGCTGGAAAAAACGCAGCGCGTAATCAGGTGCCACTACCAGCAGCTGTCGGGCACGGGTATTTTCAAGGTAATTATCGATGTAACGTACAACCGCCTGAAGTCGCTCGTCCGGATCGACGTAAGCATCGGTTGCATCATGCAACGAGGTATGAAATTGGTCGCGCTTGTAACGGGAGTAAGCGTCAAGCAAGTCTTCCTGCGATGAGAAGTAACGATAGAACGTGCCGCGCGAAATATGAGCTTCTTCGCAAACATCCAGAATAGAAATCCGTTCCGCCCCAGAGCGAAGCAAAATCTCTTCAGTTGCACTCAATATCGACTGAATCGTGCCATCAGATCGCTTGTTACGCCGCACCTTGATCACAGCACCGCTTTGTTTGGGCGTCCTGGTACCTATCCCCAGACTTTTTTTGCCACGAGCAGTCCCGTCCATTTTATTTGCCTTATCAGTTTTTCCCTGCTCACCCAGATCCGTCATCAATCTCTCCAGAAACCACCGAAACCATGCGATGGATTGTAGCGCGCCCGCCTCAATCCGAATATGCACAAGCCCTTAAAATCGGAACAACTTTGACACTTATTCGTTTTCTGTTTATATTTTGTCGGACTTGATCACATCACATCAACCTCATCGCAACGCATGAGGATCAGGAGACAAATATGGCTGGAATTGGCGACATCAATACTTGGTCTATCGGCCAGCAGGATACGGTTATCGCAGCACTTGATAGGGCGGTTGCCGCCCACCCGGATCGAGTGCTACTCGATTTCGGTGGACAATTGTTCACGTATGCAGACGTAGACCGACTCTCAACGCAATTTGCTCATGCACTTGCCGAATTGGGTGTAGAAGCCGGGCATACAGTGTTAAGCATGCTCGATAACAACATCGATGCGGTAGTCTGCTGGCTTGCGGCGAATAAGCTCTGCGCGGTAAGTGTTCCGGTCAACACTGCACTGCGAGGAGAGTTTCTGCGTCACCAAATCGCTGACTCGAAAGCAAAAATCATCATTTCCGAGGCAGATTACGTTGATCGTATCGCCCAAGTATCAGACGGCATTCCCGATGCAAGTTTAATCCTGCATCGAGGCAATCTCGAGCGGCACCCAACATCGCCTATTGGCATTCGTCCACTCGACGAACATCGAGGTAGTTGCACTGACACGATAATGACCAAGCCAAATCCTTGGGACCTTGCCTGTATCGTTTACACCTCAGGTACTACCGGGCCATCAAAAGGTTGCATGCTGAGTTACAACTACATGTGCAATCTAGCCCGCCTACAACTTCGAGCGGGGCCCGCTACAGAAAAGGACGTGACAATCACGCCTCTACCGCTGTTTCATATGAACGCACTATGCGTCGGCATCATATCGAACATCCTCGTCGGTGCCCGTGTTGCCATTGTTCAACGCTTCTCCGTCTCAAATTTCTGGCCCGAGGTTGAACGAAGCGGCGCAACGATTGCTTCCATCCTTGGCAGTATGGGCGGTTTACTCGCTCAAGCGACAGACAACGCATCAATGAAAAAGTGCTTCGGCCAGATTCACACTGTAAGGGGAAATCCATTCACTGAAGAAACCAAAAAGACTTGGCGTGATCGATTCGGCGCAAAGCAAGTTGGCGGAAATGGGTATGGCCTGACCGAAGCCAGCGTTATCACTTCGTTACCAGGTGGCGAATATGCCGCACCAGGATCGTCTGGCAAACGTGTACCAGACTTTGATGTTCGTATATTTGATGAACTGGACCGCGAACTTCCCGCTAACTCGCCGGGTGAAATCGTGGTTCGTCCACTTCGCCCAGACATCATGTTTATGGGCTACTGGGGCCGTCCTGCTGACACAGTCAAACTAATGCGCAATATGTGGTTCCATACCGGCGATATTGGCAAGTTTGACGACAATGGCTTTTTCTATTTCGTGGACCGCAAGAAAGACTACCTGCGTCGCCGCGGAGAAAACATTTCAAGCTTCGAGATGGAGGCTGCCTTCTCCGCGCATCCAGAAATTGAGGAAGTGGCCGTACATGCTGTCCCCTCTGACAAGGGGGAGGATGACGTAAAAGTAACCGCGATCCTCAAACCTGGTAGTTCCCTTAAGCCGGAAGACCTCTTCAAATGGGCGACATCTGCAGTGCCCTACTATGCGCTCCCCCGCTACATCGAGTTTCGGACGACCATGCCAAAGAACCCCCAAGGACGCGTGCTGAAATACGAACTCCGTGAAGAAGGCAAAACTCCTAGCACTTGGGATATGGAACAAAGTGATATCCAGATAACCAAGCGTTAACCCTGAGAAAATCAAGAAACGGCCACAACATGAGCATCCTTACACACATTACACTAGGCACACAGGACCTCGATCGCGCCAAATTATTTTATGACTACGTACTCGAACCATTAAACTTTAAGCCTCTGCTCAATCTGGCGCACAAAATCTGCGGCTGGGGAATCCAATCCCCACAATTCATGGTTGGTTACCCGCGCAATGGGGAGCCTGCATCCGCAAGCAATGGTTTGACTATCGGGCTTCAGGCACCTAACCGTGCAGCCATTAATGAGTTTTACCGGCGCGCACTCGAACTCGGCGGAACTGACGAAGGCCCCCCCGGCCCACGCCCATTTGGTGAGAACGCCTATGCAGCCTATATCCGCGACCTCGATGGGCACAAAATTGTTGCCTCTTGCCGCTCCCCGGAATGAAAGCATGCTTAGGCACAGCATCAGGTGTAAATCATTGAATTGAGCTTCAGGTAAAAATATGGCGAAAAAACCGACAACCCTAATCCGGAAATCGGATTTTTCCCAGCCGACAGGATCCAATGAGTTGGCGATGCTCGACGTCTACATGCCGATGATGAAATCGTCAGCAATCATCGCAGCAGGACGCCTGGGGCTGTTTGAAGCATTGGCCGTTGGCCCCCTCTCAGTTGCGAAACTTGCTGCCAAAATTGATTCCAGCAACAAGGGGACTGCCGCCCTAACTGACTTCCTAATAGCCTTGGGCTATCTGGAAAAGCACGGCGATCACTTGGCCAATACTGCTAGTACCCAACGTTGGTTTACAAGCCGAGGGAAAGTCGACTACACACCGGGGCTGCTATGGACACACGAGGCATGGTCAATGATGGGGGGGCTAGCGGAAGCAGTGCGCGGCGGACACCCTGAAAATATTCTTTGGAATGCGATGGTGGAAAAACCCCACCTTGGTGATTTGTTTTCATCATATATGGCTGCATTTGCTTCAGATCTTGGAGCTGACCTACTAAAACACGTCCCTGTTCAAGCAGAATATCGCCAATTGCTCGACTTGGGTGGCTCACATGGTCTACATGCGATTCGATTCTGCCATCACTACCCACAGCTCAACGCGGCCATCGTTGACCTTCCCTCCGCTCTAACCAAAACAGGGAAAACCATCAAGAATGAAGGCCTCTCAGAACGTATTGACTTGATTCCCGGAGATTTACAAGAACAGAACTGGGGAATCAACCATGACTTGGTATTTTATCTTTCAGTCGCACACAACCATACTGTGGACGAGAATCGCCTTGTCTTTCAGCGGATTTTCAACTCCCTAAACCCAGGGGGCCTGCTCGTCATCCATGAATACTTAACAAAGACACCGAAGAACGCACTCGATGCAGCATTTCGCCTTACTCTCCTGTTAGAAACCGGCACTCAAACCTACTCCTATGATGATTACTCAAATTGGTTAACAGAAGCCGGTTTCAAGTCCGTTGAACTAGTCCATCTCGACCCACGAGAAAAGGGTTCATTTATATTGGCGCGGCATTAGGCATTTAGTCCCTTGGCGCCCTGAATCGGATTTGTCCTGACCCTGAAAGCACAACTTACCTCCATCGACGGTACGCCATTTGCTATCGCTATGCTTCCCTCCTACATAGAGCAGATCCCGAGAAGACAACAAAATACACAGAGAACACGCTATGAAGACCACAATACTGGGTGCTGGCGCAGTCGGCTGCTTTTACGGCGGAATGCTTGCTCGCGCTGGACGTGAAGTTGTCCTGATTGGCCGCTCTGTTCATGTCGAAGCAATTCGTTGCGGCGGGTTGCGCATGCAAACGCAAAGTTTTGACGAACAGGTGCCGGTTTCCGCCAATACTGATCCTGCTGCTGTCGCTGGTTCAAAGATGGTACTTTGCTGTTTCAAATCAAACGATACTTTGCAAGCGACGTCCCCCCGTTTTCAGTAGCAGTAGGCTTTAGAGTCCGGGGTTAATTTTACTGATTTCTGGGCAAGTGATCTGGCATAAGCGGCAGGGGTCATC
>PHCF01000135.1:0-18201 GCA_002842145.1 Betaproteobacteria bacterium HGW-Betaproteobacteria-6
CAGAATATTCTTGCCGGCAAATCCGGTATTGCCGCTGTCACCAAGTTCGACACCACGACCTTCCCGGTTCAGTTCGCCGGCGAGGTCAAGAACTTTGACATTACTCAATATATTTCCGCCAAAGATGCGCGCCGCATGGATGATTTCATTCATTTTGGCCTCGCTGCTGGCATTCAGGCCGTGCGTGATGCTGGTCTGGATAAAGAAAACGTCGTCGATCTGGAACGTGTTGGCGTTGCCGTCGGCTCCGGCATTGGCGGTCTGCCCTTGATCGAAGCAACAAAGGACGAATACAACGTCGGTGGCGTACGCAAAGTGTCGCCGTTTTTCGTTCCAGGTTCGATCATCAACATGATTTCCGGCAACCTGTCGATCGAATTTGGATTCAAGGGGCCGAATATTGCCCTGGTATCTGCCTGCACGACCGGTACGCACTCCATTGGTGATGCTGCGCGCATCATCGAGTACGGTGATGCGGATGTCATGGTTGCGGGTGGTGCCGAATCAACTGTTTCGCCGTTGGGCATGGGTGGCTTCTGTGCTGCTCGGGCGCTGTCGACTCGCAACGACGATCCTTCCACGGCCAGTCGGCCATGGGACAAGGATCGCGACGGTTTTGTATTGGGCGAGGGGGCTGGCGTCATGGTGCTGGAAGAATACGAGCATGCCAAGGCTCGTGGCGCCAAGATTTATGCTGAACTGGTCGGTTACGGCATGAGTGCTGACGCCTACCACATCACGGCCCCGAACATGGATGGTCCGCGCCGTTCCATGGTTAATGCGCTGAAGAACGCGGGTATTCAACCCTCGGACGTCCAGTACTTGAACGCTCACGGCACATCGACACCGCTCGGCGACAAGAATGAGTCGGATGCAGTCAAGGCGGCTTTCGGTGATCACGCCTACAAACTGGTGGTCAATTCGACCAAGTCGATGACCGGCCATCTGCTGGGTGGTGCCGGCGGCATCGAGTCCTTGTTTACGGTTCTGGCTATTCATAACCAGATTTCGCCGCCGACGATCAATATTTTCAATCAAGATCCGGAATGCGATCTCGATTACTGTGCCAATGTGGCACGGCCGATGAATATTGAATACGGACTGAAGAACAACTTCGGCTTCGGCGGGACCAACGGATCGCTGGTTTTCAAGCGCATTTAAGCGGCATCAGCAGGAAAACGAACGGTGCAGTTTCCGATAATCATCGGACTGCACCGTTCGCGTTTTCTGGATGCCATGCTTCTGTCCGCCGTCATTCTCGCCTGCGCAGCGATACTCTCGTTTGACGGTGCGCCTCCTGTGCGAGCCGGGTTGGTGTTGGTTGTCACGTTGCAGGCAATTCAGGCATGGCGGGCTCTGACGCCCGTCATTGGATCAATCAGGCTCGAACGCAGCGGCGATATTTTTGTTGCCAGGGTTGGTCAGAATGATTTTGTGCTGGCAACACTCAAGCCTGGGGCAACCATTCATCCTTGGTTGACGGTCATTCGCCTGGTCACGGCGGATGGTTGCCCGGCGACGATCATTGCTACGGTCGACCGGAAAAATAGCGAAAATCTGAGACGCTTGCGGATGTTTATGCGCTGGCAGGCAAAGTTCAGCGAGATTACCGACGACGCTTGAGCACCGTATTTTTCGCCCGCTTGGCCGTTTCCGGGAAGTCCCTGGAAAAATGCAGCCCCCGACTTTCCCTGCGCTGCATGGCGCAGCGAACGATCAGGTCGGCAGTGGCAACGAGGTTGCGCAATTCAATCAGGTCATGGCTGACCCGGAAATTGGCGTAGAACTCTTCGATCTCGCGGCGTAACAGGCCAATGCGATGCTTGGCTCGCTTGAGACGCTTGGTCGTGCGGACAATGCCGACATAGTCCCACATGAAGCGGCGAAGCTCATCCCAGTTGTGGGAAATGACGACCTCTTCATCGGCATCGGTTACCCGGCTTTCATCCCACAGCGGCAAGGTGGGGAAACTCGAGGCTTTGCCTGCCAGGATGTCTTTGACTGCGGCTTCCGCAAATACCAGGCATTCAAGCAGCGAGTTCGAGGCCAGCCGATTGGCGCCATGCAGGCCGGTGCAGGAGGCCTCTCCCGCAACGTATAGCCCGGCCACATCGGTGCGGCCGTGCAAATCGCTGACAATACCGCCGCAGGTATAGTGCGCAGCCGGAACAACGGGAATGGGCTCCTGCGCGATGTCGATACCCAGTTCCAAGCAGCGTGCGTGGATATTCGGGAAGTGATTGCGGATGAAATCCTCGCCCTTGTGGGAAATGTCGAGGAAGACGCAATCCAGGCCGCGTTTCTTCATTTCGAAGTCGATGGCGCGCGCCACGATGTCGCGCGGAGCCAGTTCGGCGCGGTCGTCGTGCTCGGGCATGAAGCGGGTGCCATCCGGCAGGCGGAGCAGGCCGCCTTCGCCGCGTACCGCCTCTGAAATCAGAAACGATTTGGCCTGCGGGTGATAGAGACAGGTAGGGTGAAACTGGATGAACTCCATGTTGGCAACACGACAGCCAGCCCGGTAAGCCATGGCGATGCCGTCACCGGTCGAGGTGTCCGGGTTGGTGGTGTAGAGATAGACTTTTCCCGCCCCTCCCGTCGCCAGCAGCGTGTTGGGTGCCCCGATGGTGATGACCTCGCCGTCACGGTTGTTCAGGACATAAGCGCCAAAGCAGCGTTTCTCTCCTGTGCCCAGTTTGTCGCCAGTTATCAGGTCTATGGCGATATGGTCTTCGAGAATCGTGATATTGGGGTTGGCGCGAACCTTTTTGGTCAGCGTATCTTGAACGGCATGGCCGGTTGCATCGGCGACGTGGATGACGCGACGGGCGCTATGTCCCCCCTCCCGGGTCAGGTGATAGCCCAGATCATCCTTGGTAAAGGGAACACCCTGTTCGATGAGCCATTCGATGGCATGGCGGCCATTTTCGACAACAAAACGCGTTGCTTTTTCGTCGTTCAGCCAAGCCCCTGCAATCAAAGTATCCTGGATATGCGCCTCTATCGAATCACGGCTATCGAGAACGGCCGCTATGCCGCCTTGGGCCCAGCCGGAAGCGGAGTCTTCGAGACTACGTTTGCTGACCAGAGCGACACTGCAATCGGAAGAGGCAAGTCGCAAGGCGGCCGACTGGCCGGCCAATCCGCTGCCGATGATAAGTACGTCAAATTTCTGCACGCTGTTCTCTATAGGAGTAATTTTGCGGCAAATATAGCATGCAGCAAACGATTCATTCGGTTACAGACGGTCACAATTAGGGATAATTACCTATCGGTGCGTTGAAAATGGCTGCGCTATACTTCGGCCATAAAGAAAGCAACAACCAAACCCCAGGGAAAATGAGAGCCATGAGTGAGCGCGAAATCGATCAGGTGCTGGTCGAACGGGCGCAAGGCGGCGACAAACCCGCCTTCGACCAATTGGTGAGCAAATACCAGCGCAAGCTTGGTCGGTTGTTGTCGCGCTTTATTCGCGATCCGGCCGAGGTTGAAGATGTCTCACAGGAGGCTTTCATCAAGGCATATCGCGCGCTGCCTTCATTCAGAGGCGACAGTGCCTTCTATACCTGGCTGTATCGTATCGGCATCAATACTGCCAAAAACTACTTGGTATCGCAGGGGCGGAGGGCGCCGACGACGACCGAATACGACAACGATGAGGCGGAAACCTTCGACGATGCCTCGCAGTTGCGTGATATCAACACCCCGGAAAGCCTGTTCCTGACCAAGCAGATCGGACAAACGATCAACGCCGCCATGGATGCCCTTCCGGAGGAGTTACGTACCGCTATCGTGCTACGTGAAATCGACGGAATGTCCTACGAGGAAATCGCCGGCATCATGGATTGCCCTATCGGTACGGTACGTTCCCGAATTTTTCGCGCCCGCGAGGCAGTGGCGGCCAAGCTACGGCCCTTGCTTGATACGGCCTCAGACAAGCGTTGGTAGGCATGGAGGCTGAACAAACGACCATCAAGGCGATTGTCCGCAGCCTGGACGGGCGGTTCGCCAACGTCGAGGTTGAGCAGGGCGGCTGCGGACGTTGCCACGAAAAAGGCGGTTGCGGCGGCCAGCAGCTTACCCAGATGTTCTGCAGTGGTCCTAAAACCCACAGGGTTGAAAACACGCTTGCGGCCGAGGTCGGAGATCGGGTCACAATCGCCATTGCCGCCGGTAGCGTGAGCCGTACTGCCAATTTTGCCTATATTTTGCCGTTGACCGTAGCAATTGCCGGTGCGGCGCTTGGCGCGTCGTTTGGTGGCGATGTTAGTGCAATGATTGGCGCAGGAATCGGACTCAGTGTTGCATTCCTGTACGTTATTGCCCGTTCGCGTCGCAATACCGGGAATTCGGCTGAACGCCCCCGTATCATTTCCCGTTCCTGAATGAATCCCGCGGTCTGCCTGATTTTTCGGAGCTGGCCGAGAAACAGGGGCCGGCCGTGGTCAATATCAGTACGACTCACGTGGTCCGCGGCCAAGCCCAGATGATGCCGTTTCCATTCGATGAAAGCGATCCGGCTTTTGAATTTTTCAAGCGATTCATTCCCCGCCATCCGGGCGGCGCCGCGCCGCGAGATTTTGAAAACAAGTCGCTGGGTTCGGGTTTTATCGTCAGTGGCGACGGCTATATACTGACCAACGCCCATGTCGTCGATGGCGCAGATGAGGTGACGGTTCGCCTCACCGACAAGCGGGAATTCAAGGCGAAGACGGTTGGTGCCGACAAGCGAACAGATGTTGCGCTGCTCAAGATCGACGCAAGCGACCTTCCCGTTGTCAGGCTGGGTGATCCGGCACAGCTCAGGGTCGGCGAATGGGTGGTTGCGATCGGCTCACCGTTTGGCTTCGAGAATTCAGTAACGGCCGGCATCGTATCCGCCAAGGGGCGCTCCCTGCCGCAGGAAAACTACGTCCCCTTCATTCAAACCGATGTTGCGATCAATCCGGGAAATTCCGGTGGGCCGCTGTTCAACATGCGCGGCGAGGTGGTCGGTATCAATTCGCAGATATACAGCCGTAGTGGCGGCTACATGGGCGTTTCATTTGCCATTCCCATCGATGTGGCAATGGAGATTCAGGGGCAGCTACGGGCCTCCGGCAAGGTCAGCCGCGGTCGCCTTGGCGTGGTCATTCAGGAAGTCAGCAAGGAACTCGCCGAGTCGCTGGGATTGGGAAAAGCGATGGGGGCCGTAGTCAACTCGGTCGAAAAGGGTGGTCCGGCCGACAAGGCGGGGATAGAGGCTGGTGATGTGATCCTCCGGTTCGATGGAAAAACCATCAACAATTCAGCCGATCTGCCTCGCATGGTGGGGAGCACGCGACCGGGAACGCGCTCTGTCGTACAACTCTGGCGCAAGGGGGCAAGTCGCGAAATCGGGGTGGTCATCGGCGAAGTGCCTGACGACAAATTAGCCGGTACCAAACCGCAACGCAGTAACCGGTCGGTCGAGCAAGCGGCCAATCGCCTCGGTCTGGTGGTCAGTGAATTGACGGCTGACCAGAAACGCGAACTTAGAATGACTTCCGGTTTGCTGATTGAAGACGTTCGCGGCGCCAGTGCGCGCACCGACCTGCGTCCGGGCGACATCATCATCGCGCTCATCAGCAAGGGAGCGACGGCGGAGGTCAGGACCGTAGAGCAATTCAACAAGCTCCTTTCCCGGTTCGACAAGGGGAGCAACATCACATTGCTGATCCGGCGCGGTGAAATGCAGACCTTCATCACCATCAAGGGACTTAATGGCAATTGAGTTGACCTTGTTGAGCCGTCACTATTGCCATCTCTGTCACGACATGGAGTCGGCATTGGCCCCATTGGCCGAGGAGTTTGGCGCTGTCGTTACCGTGCTTGACGTCGATGCCGACCCTGCACTTGAAATTCGCTACGACGAATTGGTGCCGCTACTGCTGCATGGCGAGACAGAGCTCTGCCATTACTTTCTTGACGAGGCCAAAACTCGTGAATATTTGGCTGGAATCCGCTAAAATCGGGGGTCTTCTGAAAAGGGAAGGGCGCCGGACAGCGCCCTTTTTTACTGGCATCAATGGATCATATTAGAAATTTCTCGATCATCGCGCATATCGATCACGGCAAATCGACCTTGGCCGATCGCATCATTCACCTTTGTGGTGGTCTTTCCGATCGCGAGATGGAGGCCCAAGTCCTCGACTCGATGGACATCGAGCGCGAGCGCGGGATCACCATCAAGGCGCAGACTGCGGCCTTGAGCTACAAGGCGCGTGACGGCAAGGTTTACAACCTGAACCTGATCGATACGCCGGGACACGTCGACTTTTCATACGAAGTTTCGCGTTCCCTGTCGGCATGCGAAGGCGCGTTGCTGGTCGTAGACGCCTCGCAGGGCGTCGAAGCGCAGACCGTTGCCAACTGCTACACGGCTCTCGAACTCGATGTCGAAGTCGTGCCGGTACTCAATAAAATCGATCTGCCATCGGCTGATCCCGACAATGCACGCCAGGAAATCGAAGACGTGATTGGCATCGATGCTTCCGAAGCAGTTCTCGCTTCGGCCAAAACGGGCCTTGGCGTTGCTGATATTCTGGAAGCCGTGATTGCCAAGGTGCCGCCGCCCGAGGGCGACCCGACGGCGCCCTTGAAGGCACTGATCATTGACTCCTGGTTCGATAACTACGTCGGTGTGGTCATGCTGGTACGCGTCGTCGATGGCCAGATTCGTTCCAAGGATAAGCTGCATTTCATGGCGACCGGCTCCAACCAGTTGTGCGAGCAAGTCGGCGTATTTACGCCGAAATCGCTGCAACGCGATGCGCTCCGCGCTGGCGAAGTCGGCTTCGTGATCGCCGGCATCAAGGAGCTAACAGCAGCCAAGGTCGGAGACACCATCACTCATACAGACCGCAAGGCCAGTGCGGCTTTGCCTGGTTTCAAGGAGATCAAGCCGCAGGTGTTCGCGGGCCTGTATCCGGTCGAGTCCAACCAGTATGACTCGCTACGCGAATCGCTGGAAAAATTGAAACTCAATGATGCATCGCTGCAGTACGAACCGGAAGTATCCCAGGCTCTTGGCTTTGGCTTTCGTTGCGGATTCCTTGGGTTGCTGCACATGGAAATTGTCCAGGAACGCCTGGAGCGCGAATTCGATCAGGATCTGATCACCACTGCACCAACCGTCGTCTATGAGGTTGTCCAGCGCGACGGTAGCGTCATTCAGGTTGAAAATCCGGCCAAACTGCCGGATGTCAGCAAAGTCGAGGAAGTCCGTGAGCCGATCATAACGGCGACGATATTCGTGCCGCAGGACTATCTCGGGAACGTCATTACGCTGTGCAACCAGAAGCGTGGCAATCAGGTCGACATGCACTACCATGGCCGCCAGGTGAAGTTGGTTTATGAAATGCCGATGGCCGAAGTCGTCATGGATTTCTTCGACAAGTTGAAGTCGTGTTCAAAGGGCTATGCATCGCTTGATTACGATTTCAAGGAGTATCGCGCTGCAGATGTTGTAAAGCTCGACATCCTGATCAATAGCGAGAAGGTTGATGCCTTGTCGCTGATCGTACACCGCTCCAACTCTCAATATCGTGGTCGCGAGCTGGCTTCGAAGATGCGCGAACTTATTCCGCGCCAGATGTACGACGTGGCGATCCAGGCCGCCATCGGCTCGCACATCATCGCTCGCGAGAACGTCAAGGCGATGCGCAAGGACGTTCTCGCCAAGTGTTACGGTGGCGATATTACCCGCAAAAAGAAACTGCTGGAAAAGCAGAAGGCCGGCAAGAAGCGCATGAAGCAGGTCGGTAGTGTCGAAATCCCGCAGGAAGCCTTTCTGGCTGTTCTGCGTGTCGATAACTGAGAATAGCGATGAACTTTGCCCTGATTTTATTTGTTCTGCTGGTCATTACGGGTGTCTTGTACGCAATAGATGTCCTGAAATTCAGGAAATTGCGCGCGAAGGACGCCAAGGAACCGCTTTGGGTCGAATGGGGGGCTGGCTTCTTCCCGGTCATCCTGATCGTTTTCGTGCTCCGCTCCTTTCTGTTCGAGCCGTTCAAGATTCCCTCGGGTTCAATGATTCCAACCTTGCTGGTTGGCGATTTCATCTTGGTCAACAAGTTCACCTACGGTATCCGTCTGCCGGTGATCAACAAGAAGATCATCGACATCAACTCGCCGCAACGGGGTGATGTCATGGTTTTCCGCTACCCGGAGGATCCCTCGCTTGATTACATCAAGCGTGTCGTGGGGCTACCTGGCGATACCGTTTCCTACCAGAACAAGCGACTGACCATCAACGGTCAGCCGGTCGTCACGCAAAAGGTTGATGATTATCTCCACCCGGAGCGACTATATTATTCCGAGCAACTTCAGGAGAAACTGGGTGAAGTCGACCATCGAGCGTTGAACGATGCCGGGGCTCCTGCTTTCATACCGGACGCGGCACGTTTCCCGTACCGTGAAAATTGCACTTACAATGCTGCTGGCGTGACATGCACCGTGCCGGCAGGTCATTACTTCATGATGGGTGACAATCGCGACAACAGCCGTGATAGCCGCGCTTGGGGTTTTGTACCCGAAGGAAATATTGTGGGGAAAGCATTTTTCATCTGGTTGAATTTCAGCGACTTCAGCCGAATCGGTTCATTCAGATAAGGGGATGTGATGAAAAACCAACGTGGCGTAGCCCTGTCCGGGCTGTTATTTTGGAGCATTGTTCTTATTTTGGTAGCAGTGCTGGGCCTGAAAGTGGCCCCAACTTTCATCGAGTATCAGAAACTCGTAAAAGACATCAAGGCAACAGCAGCCAAAGCTGGACCTGAGTCAACGGTTGCTGAAATTCGTTCCTCTTTTGACAAATTTGCGGACATTGACATGCTTGAAATCAAGGGCCGCGACTTGGATATTTCCAAAGATAACGGCAGGATCGTCATCTCCTTCGAGTATGAAAAACGCATCCCGCTTTTCTGGAACGTCGGCCTGGTAATCGACTACAAGGGGTCGACTGCGAACTAAGGCATGACCGCATCGTCTGTCGCCCGTCAACTTGGTCATTCGTTTTCTGATCCGCTGCTATTGCGGACCGCGCTGACCCATCGCAGCTTCGGCACTCCGAATAACGAACGCCTCGAATTCCTCGGCGACGGGATTCTCGATTGCGCGATAGCTGCCGCCTCCCTTGGCCTGGGTGTTGGCGGAGCACTGCGTCTTGGCGAGGGAGAGTTGAAAAGCGGTGGGGCGCTTCGTCCTTCCATTCTGGCCGATGCCCTTGAAGCGCTGTTCGGTGCCATCTATCTTGATGCCGGATTTGTGGTGGCCCAGGCTGCCATCGACAAGCTCTATGCCCCTTTGCTGGCGACGCTGAAGCCAGGCGAATTTCAGAAGGATGCAAAAACACGTTTGCAGGAGTGGCTGCAAGGGCGGAAGAAGCCGTTGCCGCGCTATCAACTTCTGGAGGCCACCGGCGCCGCTCATGAGCAGCGTTTCGAGGTGGCTTGCCAAATCGAATCACCTTCCTTGCGCACCGTCGGCCATGGTCCAAGCCGGCGGATCGCCGAGCAGGTTGCTGCCGACAAGGCGCTGAAAGAACTCAACGCATGAAAAAAACTCGCTCCGGATACATTGCTATCGTTGGTCGTCCCAATGTTGGCAAATCGACACTGCTCAACAAGTTGATTGGTGAAAAGATCAGTATCGTGTCGCGGAAAGCCCAGACTACGCGTCACCGGATCACCGGCATTCTGACCAAGGATGACGCGCAGTTCGTTTTTGTCGATACGCCTGGTTTTCAGACGAAATACTCCAATGCCCTGAATCGCGCGATGAATCGTGGCGTTACGCAAACCCTGAGTGATGTCGACGTCGTCATCTTCGTCGTCGAAGCCGGGCGTTACGATGCCAAGGACAAGGCTGTGGTTCGCCTGCTACCCAAAGACAGGCCCGTTATCCTGGTGGTTAACAAGACGGATTTGCTCAAGGACAGGTCTGCCCTCCTGCCTTTTTTGGCCGAGGTTGCTGCCGATCATGACTACGCTGCGGTCATCCCGGTCAGTGCGGCCAAGGGGCGGCAAACCGAGGATCTGCTGAATGAAGCCAAGAAGCATCTGCCCAACGACGGCCTGATGTTCCCGGAAGACGATCTGACCGACAAGAGCGAACGTTTCCTCGCCTCCGAATATATCCGCGAAAAGGTCTTCCGCCTGCTTGGCGACGAACTGCCTTATGCCACGGCGGTTGAAATCGAACGCTTCGATACTGAAGGTGATCTGCGGCGGATTTTTGCCGCCATCGTGGTTGACCGTGAGGGCCACAAGGCTATCGTCATCGGCAAGGGTGGCGAGCAGCTTAAACGCATCGCCTCTGAAGCGCGTCAGGATATGGAACGCTTGTTCGACGGCAAGGTTTATCTTGAAATATGGGTCAAGGTAAAGTCGGGCTGGAACGATGATGAACGCCTGCTGAAGAGCCTCGGCTACGAATGAACCTGCGCAGCAAAGTCGACGGCCAGCCGGCTTACGTTCTGCACAGCTATCCTTTTCGGGAAACCAGCCTCATTGTTGAAGTATTTTCCCGCGATTTCGGGCGGATGGCGTTGCTGGCCCGCGGAGCTCGCCGCCCGCGTTCGGCGATCCGTGGCCTGCTCATGGCCTTTCAGCCGATCGAGATAGGCTGGGCCGGCAAGGGCGAAGTGCTGACCTTGATGAAAGCCGAATGGCAGGGCGGGCAGCCCTTGCTTTGCGGCGAGGCGCTCTTCTGCGGCTATTACCTCAACGAACTGCTCATGCACCTGTTGCCGCGTGAAGATGCGCACGAGCAGTTATTCGCGCACTACACCAAAATGCTGGCTCGATTGGCGGCCGATCCCTCGGGTAAAGTCCGCGAAGCTGACCTGCGCTGCTTCGAAAAGTCACTCCTGCAGGAATTGGGCTATGGCCTGACCCTGAATCACGATAGCGCAGGCAGCCCGATTCAGCCGGAAGCGTTTTACACTTACCGCATGGAGCAGGGGCCGGTTCGCCTAGAGCATGCTGAGGCAGCGCCCCAAGTCGTCATTGGCAAGACCTTGCTTGACCTCGAGGCAGAGGACTTTTCTGACCCGCGTTCTCGCTACGAAAGCAAGGCTCTGATGCGCACACTGATGGCCTATTATCTGGCTGGAAAAGAACTGGAAACACGCAAGATATTCAAGGAGTTGCAAGAGTTATGATCGAACTGGGTGTCAATATCGACCATGTGGCGACCATTCGTCAGGCCCGTCGGACTTACGAGCCAGACCCGGTCTGGGGCGCTGTCGAAGCCCATCTGGGTGGGGCAGATGGCATCACCGTCCATCTGCGCGAAGATCGCCGCCATATTCAGGATGCCGATGTCCGCCGTCTTCGCGAAACCACGCAGATCAAGCTCAATCTCGAAATGGCTGCGACGGACGAAATGGTTGGCATCGCCTGTGGTCTGAAGCCGGAAATGGCCATGCTGGTTCCCGAGGGGCGGCATGAAGTGACGACCGAGGGTGGCCTCGACATCCTGGCGCAGGAGTCGCGATTGAAGGGCGTCATCTCGCGCCTGGCCGACGCCGGCATCGTGACCAGCGTATTCATCGATGCAGAAATCGAGCAAATCGAGGCGGCCGCCCGTATTGGCGCCAGTGTCTGCGAAATCCACACCGGTCCCTATGCCCACGCCTTCTACGACAAGGGCCGCGATGCCGAAGCGGCAACCGTGCTCGCCGAGTTAGGCAAGGTCCGCGCGGCCGGGCAGGCAGTTCGCCAACTAGGCATGCGGTTCAATGCCGGGCATGCGCTGAACTATTACAATGTCCAGCCCATAGCTCGACTGGCAGGCATACGCGAACTGCACATCGGCCACGCCATCGTCAGCCGTGCCATTTTTGTCGGCCTGCGCGAGGCCGTCCGCGAAATGAAGGTTTTGATGCGCGAAGCAGCGAAATCGCCGGAATGATCTACGGCATCGGCACCGACATCGTCGCCGTCTCTCGCCTGCGTGGCATGTGGGAGCGGCACGGCGACAGGGCGCTGGATAAATTGCTGGCGCCACAGGAAATCGAAGAGTTTGCCAAGGCAGCCGACAAGGGCCGTTTTCTTGCCAAGCGTTTTGCCGCCAAAGAGGCGTTCAGCAAGGCGCTGGGCACCGGGGTGCGCCCGCCGGCAACATTGACCGCGATTTCGGTTGGTCACGACGACCTAGGCAAGCCGGAACTGATCTTCCACGGTCAACTGGAAAAAATGCTCAAAAACAAAAACCTGATTGCCCATCTTTCGATCAGCGACGAAGCTGAATACGCTGTCGCCTACGTCATTCTGGAGCACGCATGACGCATTTGCCGCTCGGCCCGCTGATGATCGACATCGCCGGCACCGAACTGACCGACCCCGACCGCGAACGGCTTTGTCATCCGCTGGTTGGCGGAGTCATCCTGTTCTCCCGGAACTATGCCGATCCGGAGCAGTTATCAGCCCTGACCGCAGCCATTCACGCCCTGCGCACGCCGGCCCTGCTGATTGCCGTCGATCACGAAGGGGGCAGGGTGCAACGCTTTCGCGATGGGTTCACCCGTTTGCCGGCGATGGCCACCCTCGGGAGCTTTTGGGATGAAAATCCCGAAAGTGCGCTCGCTGCTGCGCGCCAGGTCGGTTACGTACTGGCCGCTGAACTACGCGCCCGCGGCGTAGACTATTCCTTCACCCCCGTCCTCGATCTCGACTACGGTCCGTCGCGTGTTATCGGCGATCGCGCCTTCCATCGCCAACCTGAGGTGGTCATTGCCCTGGCGGCTGCACTTGCCGAAGGCTTGCATTTGGCCGGAATGGGCAGCTGTGGCAAACATTTTCCGGGGCACGGCTACGTCATCCCTGATTCACATGTCGAATTGCCGGTCGATGATCGACCCTTCGAGGCAATGCAGGATGACATCCTTCCTTATCGGAAACTAGCGCTCGACGGGGTCATGGCTGCCCATGTTATTTACAACTGCGTTGACTGCAATACTGCTGTATTTTCAAATAAATGGATTTATTATTTGAGAAATAACATTAAGTTTAGCGGAGTCGTTTTTACGGATGATTTGTCGATGGCCGGGGCCGGCGTGGTCGGTGGCATGCTTAGCCGCGTCGAGACAGCCTACAACGCTGGTTGTGACATGCTGCTGGTATGCAATGCGCCGGATGTCGTGGGCGATGTGCTGGAAAACTGGAAACCGGTAGTCGATCCGTTGCGCGGGAAACGGGTCGAGGCATTGATTCCCCGGTCCTCTGCCAAGGATTGGCATGCATTGCAGTCCGATAGCCGCTATATCTCTGCCCAACAGACCATCGCAAAACTGATGGCCTGAAATGCATTCGGGCAGCCGAAGCTGCCCGAATAAAACACTGAAGAAGTCGCGCGGATTACTTGACGCGGTTCTTGTATTCGTCGGTGCGGGTGTCGATTTCGATCTTGTCGCCAATGCTGACAAAAGCAGGAACCGGCAGCTCGAAACCAGTTGCCAGCTTGGCTGGCTTCATGACCTTGCCCGAGGTGTCGCCCTTGACGGCCGGCTCGGTATAAATCACTTCGCGTACGACGCTGTTCGGCAGTTCGACGGAAATGGCCTTGCCGTTGTAGAAAACAACTTCGCAAGCCAGACCATCTTCCAGATACTTCAGCGCGTCTGTCATGTTCTCGGCTTCGACTTCGAACTGCTCGTAGTCAGCATCCATGAACACGTACATCGGATCGGCGAAGTAGGAATAGGTTACTTCCTTCTTGTCGAGGATGACGACCTCGAACTTGTCGTCAGCCTTGTAAACCGCTTCGGACGCAGCACCGGTAAGCAGGTTCTTGAGTTTCATTTTGACAACGGCGGCATTGCGGCCGGACTTGTTGTATTCGCTCTTCTGAACGACGAGCGGGTCGGCACCGACCATGATGACGTTGCCGGAGCGGAGTTCCATTGCGGTTGACGCACAGAACTTGACGAGTGCCGTAGCCAAATCAGGCCTCGTTGCAAGTAATTCGGCCCACTGCCTGTTGTGGCGGGCGATATCGGCCCTGCAGTTGACGAATCCATCCCAGGCTGACGCGACATTGCCACCAAGATTCCAAGCCACGAACATCCTGCGCAGCGCGGATTCTGTCGGCGTAACCAAGCCCTTGCAGTAGCAGTCAAGAAATGCATTCAGCTTGGCCAGGTGCGCTCCATCATCCTGCGGATAAGCCTGCCAGACGAATGCTTTACCCGCCCACTGAGCGCGCACGAACGAATCTTCACCCCTGACGAAATTGATGTCGCAGCGCCATAGCAAATGATCAAACTCGTCGATCGGCATGAAAGGAATCGGTTGCACCCGCGTCTTGCCAAGCTGCCATGGCCCAACGCCACCCAAATGCGATTGTACGGCCGCCAATGGTTTGCCTGGCGGTACGTGGCATAGAGCCGCAATATTAGAGTCGCGGAATGCGTCGAGCAACTCCCCAACCGGTGCCATGTCATAACAGAACAGGCTGATTTCCAGCGGCTTTTTAACCAAGGCTCCGGATGTAGCCCGGTCTCGTTCGGAAAGCAGGCCCCTTTCCCGCAACAAGCCACCGCTATTCTCAGAAAATCCCGGGAAAAAGAAATGCTTAACCAGTGGCAAAGAAGGGTGGGGTGACGCCATGCCGTGGCAGCCTTCCGCCCAAGATTCAGCCGTCAGGTATTCGAGATTTATCCAGCACGGCTTGTGCGAGGACTGACTCATTGAAGTCAAATAGGTCCGCGGAAGTTCACAGGCGAACGCCTCGATAACGACATCGGCAATCCGGTCGACCTTGGCATTTTCAACCCAATGCCAGATTTCAACGCCCTGGCAGGACTGCTTTGTCTTTGTCGGTGAGACTGAAGGACACAAGGGTTGCAAGCTGCTCAGATCGTCGACCCACAAACGTACCTCCCGACCATGCTCTGCGACAAGTTGTCTGGCCAGACGCCAGCAAACCCCTATGTCGCCAAAGTTGTCGATAACCCGGCAAAAGATGTCCCAATGAAGCTGCATGGCCGCCATGCTAACATTCCCGCCATGCCAATATTTCAAGATCCCACAGGCTGCACAGCCTGCACACGACTGGCCGAGCACCTTGCCAACATTCGTCAACGCGACCCTGATTGGCATGCCCTGCCTGTACCCGCCTTTGGGCCGCTTGATGCCGAACTGCTCGTTGTTGGTCTTGGCCCCGGCGAAAAAGGGGCCAACCGGACCGGTCGCCCCTTTACCGGCGATGTCGCCGGGGAGTTACTGTACCCGGCGTTGCATCGCTTTGGTTTCGCCAGTGAATCCGAACCGCTTGGTACAGACCATTGGGCTAACCCAGCCATGCAATTGAGCAACTGCCGCATAACCAATGCCGTGCGTTGCCTGCCGCCGGCCAACAAGCCGACGACAGCAGAAATTCGCCGATGCAACAAGCACTTGAAGGACGAGGTGGCAGCGATGCCAAGACTCAAGGTCGTTGTCGCCCTGGGGGCCATCGCCCACCAGGCGCTGCTTTGGGCTTACGAGCTCAAACTCAAGGAGTTTACTTTCGGACACAACGTCAGTCATACCTTGCCAGACGGACGAATCCTCGTCGATAGCTACCATTGCAGTGGCTACAACTGGCGTACTGGCAGGCTTTCCCGTGAGAGCTTCGAGGCCGTGTTCGCCGGGGTCAAGTCCCGACTCGCCTGACATCGCACGATGAGTTTCGACGCCAAGGCCTTTCTGGCCACGCTAACCGAATTGCCCGGCGTTTATCGGATGCTGGATGCCGGTGGTGTCGTTTTGTATGTCGGCAAAGCCAAGAACCTCAAGAAACGGGTTTCGTCGTATTTCCGGGAAAATGTTTCCAGCCCGCGCATCGCACACATGGTCAGCCAGATCGCCAACGTGGAAACCACGGCAACACGCACCGAAGCAGAAGCGCTGTTGCTAGAAAACAATCTGATCAAGTCGCTTTCCCCGCGCTACAACATCCTTTTTCGCGACGACAAGTCCTATCCCTACATCGTTCTGACCAGGGGCGAGTTTCCCCGGCTCGGCTTCTTCCGCGGCAATCCCGATCGCAAGGCCGATTACTTTGGTCCCTATCCGTCAAGCTGGGCAGTTCGGGACAGCATCCACTTGATGCAAAAGATGTTTCGCCTGCGTACCTGTGAAGAATCAGTATTCGCCAACCGCTCCCGACCGTGCCTTCTCTACCAGATCAAACGCTGCAGCGGGCCGTGCGTCGGATTGATCTCGCCGGAAGATTACGCAACAGACGTTCAACTGGGTTCGATGTTCCTGCTCGGCAAACAGCAGGAAGTCGCCAAACGCCTGAATCAGGCGATGGAGGCGGCTTCTGCCCGCCTGGCCTTCGAACAGGCGGCGGTGTACCGGGATCTGATTCAGTCGCTGCATCAGGTGCAGGAAAAGCAGTTTGTTTCAAGCAGCAAGGGCGAAGACATCGACATCCTGGTCGCCCACAAGGAAGCAGGCCAACTATGCGTAAACCTGGCCATGGTTCGGGGCGGTCGACATCTCGGCGACCGGCCATTCTTTCCTGTCAATGCCTCGGAGTCCGAACCGGCCGACGCGTGTGCTGCCTTCATTCGTCAGCACTACGCGGTTCATCTAGCCCCGTCGCGCCTGCTCATTCATCCCATGCCGACCGAAGATGAGCCGGGTGAAAGCGAGGCCGTGCTGGCCGAACTGGCTGGACGCCCGGTGCCAGTGATTCAGGCGCGTAGCCTTTCCCACAAAGCCTGGGTCAGTATGGCACTACAGAATGCCAAGCTGGCGATTCTGGCGCGCAGTCAGGCAACGGCTCAGCAGGAAAAACGACTGGCGGCGCTACAGGAAGCATTGCAATTGCCAGAACCCATCGTTCGCATAGAGTGTTTCGATATCAGTCATACGATGGGCGAGGCCACCGTCGCTTCCTGTGTGGTTTACCACGAAAGTCGCATGAAAAACGCCGACTACCGGCGTTTCAACATTCGAGACATAACGCCCGGCGATGACTATGCGGCCATGCGCCAAGCCGTCGGTCGGCGTTATGACGCCATTGCCACGGGGGAGGGCACCGCGCCTGACCTGATTTTGATCGACGGTGGAAAAGGGCAGGTCGCTTCCGCCTTTGCCGCGCTTGCCGATCTCGGACTGAGTCATTTGCCGATGATCGGTGTAGCCAAAGGCGAAGGGCGCAAGCCGGGTCTCGAATCGCTCATTTTTCCGGATGACCGCGAGTCGTTACAATTACCGGCGGAACACCCCGCATTGCACCTGATTCAGGAAATACGCGACGAAGCTCATCGCTTTGCCATCACCGGCCATCGAGCCCGACGTGGAAAAGCCAGAAAAACCTCAACACTGGAAAGTTTGCCGGGCATTGGTCCCGCCCGACGCAAGGCATTGGTCGCCCGATTTGGCGGCCTGCCCGGCGTCCTTGCCGCCAGCCCCGAACAATTGTCCGAAGTGCCGGGCATCAGCCGGGATATGGCTGAAAAGATATATTCCGCATTACACTGAACTATGCCCTTAAATCTGCCCATCCTACTGACCTGGCTCCGTATCGTAGCGATACCTCTATTGATCGCCATCTACTATCTGCCAGCAGACTGGGCAACGCCCCATGAGCGGGATCTTGCTGCAACCGCCATTTTTATCGCCGCCGCCCTGACCGATTGGGCCGATGGCTACCTTGCCCGCAAACTTGACCAGACCTCTGCCTTTGGGGCGTTTTTGGACCCCGTTGCCGACAAACTCATGGTTGCTGCTGCGCTGATTGTTCTGGTCGAGCTGGGCAGGACCGATGCCATCGTCGCCACCATCATCATTGGCCGCGAAATCACCATTTCAGCGCTACGCGAATGGATGGCCAAGATTGGTGCCGCAAAAAGTGTCGCTGTCTCAATGCTCGGCAAGATCAAGACAGCTGCGCAAATGTTGGCGATTCCCATCCTTCTTTATTACCAGCCGTTGTTTGGCGCCGATATGCAAAAATTCGGTAACTGGTTGATGTGGATAGCAGCCCTGCTGACCCTCTGGTCAATGGGTTACTACCTGCGCATGGCTTGGCCGGAAATTGCAAAAAGAACTGCAGAAAAGTAGGGGGTAATGTTGACAATTTCCTTGTGTCGCCTATAATGCGCGCTCTGTTTCAGCGCGGCAGTAGCTCAGTTGGTAGAGCGATACCTTGCCAAGGTATAGGTCGAGAGTTCGAGACTCT
>PHCF01000135.1:18300-24528 GCA_002842145.1 Betaproteobacteria bacterium HGW-Betaproteobacteria-6
TTGGTAGAGCGATACCTTGCCAAGGTATAGGTCGAGAGTTCGAGACTCTTCTGCCGCTCCAAATAGAAAAGGGAAAGCGCTGGTCGCTTTCCCTTTTTTTATATCGGGCGCCGATATAATGATTGCTTGCACCCAGCCCGGGTGGTGAAATTGGTAGACACAAGAGACTTAAAATCTCTCGCTCTTTGAGTGTACGGGTTCGATTCCCGTCCCGGGCACCAACCAGACGTTTAACGTAGTCCAGTAACAGGCAAACCCTGCAAGCTGGCTGATGAAAAAGGACCGTTCCTCCTGGTCAATCCAAACGGCTCGAAGTGGTGGTGCCTCAAGCTCCGTGCTGGCGGCAAGGAAAAGCAGCTTTCCTTTGGCACCTATCCCGATGTTGGCCCTAAAGGATGCGAGGGGCAAGCGCGACGACGCACGCAAAATGCTGGCTGACGGGATCCGACCTAGGCGAGACGAGGAAGGCTCGGGAGGCGAGCAAGTCTGAGTGTTATGCCAATAGCATGGGCTGCAGGCGTCGCTACGTGAAGCATGACCCGGTGTTCAGGTATGGCTGCCGGTCTATTTGGCTTCAAGGGCCCAGCAATCACCACTCCGCGTTGTCCGGAAGGTGTAAGTACAGCAGTGCAGAGTGTTTGAGAAGGCTGGCAGGACGCAGGGGGACGGCTTTCCTTGAGGGCTTCGTGCCCTACCTAGCTGCAGGGGAATTCAGGAGCGGCGATGCCGCGTAACGCACAGTGGAATGAAAGCTGCGGGGTTATCAAGGCAGGTCACCCTGCCTTGACTGGTTTGTAACCCGCGCAAAGACTAGATAGTCTTCGGGAACCTACGCTTGCGGCCCCAGCCCAGCCCGGCAAGGCCTAGCCCTACAAGAGCGATGCTTGTCGGTTCAGGAATACTACCTCCGACCGTCGGAGAAATCGACACTCGGCCCTCCGATGAGGTCGCCATAGCTGTTGCCGAGGCAATATTCATGTCGCCCTCAACAGACGAAAAAACCATAGAGAACACGCCGTCATTAAATGAAGGGTTACCTTGACCAGACCAGTAGCTCGTGTCATCCCAAGAGCCGGTGTTAAGAATGGATCCCGTTCCATTTAGCTCACTGAAGATGGTGATAATTCCTATGTCTGTCTGTACGTCATTAAGCACGCCATCCAAGCTCCAGTCCACAGATACTGACGTATACGGCGGTGGTGGCGTCTGACCGGTGAAATCAAAATTCAGAATAACCGAACTGCCTTGTAATACCGATGCAACGATGGACGCTTGTGCGGACTGTGAGATACCGAGCAGCGCTGCAAAAATAATTAGTAGCCTACATACGAAATTCATATTTACCTCGGATTTTGGGTTGAAATTCGGAACAAAAACTCAATAAGATGAATTGTATAAAGCATGAACCACGCCTGTTCATGTTTCAGGAATAAACAGCATTGTATTTAAACAAAAAAATACCATCACAGTACCCAATACCATATGCAATGCATGCGCCGTGTAAAGTTATCCGACATCCTTTTGTCCTTAATTGGCGATTGAAAATAGCGTGACAGTAGCCAATGGACTAAGAGTCTCTATGGCAAATTATTCTTCTTCCAGAATCCTTTGCATTAGGAAACCAGTTTTACGACTGCAGTATGTTTCCTGTTCGTTGCTACACCCTGAATGGCTACGTCGTGGCAATTGCCGATGGTGTGACTCCATTGTCGTGATCGATGCACCGGAGAAGAAGCGGCTCTTGCAATTGAGTGGGGCGATGTCTAGCGGTGGCTACAAGGTGGTTTGAAAGAGGTTGCCGGGGTTGCAGCTACCGCCGACCGTTGAGTTGATTCAGGCGGGGTCGGCTCGATCGAAAACTTGGAGTCGACGGCTCGACCTTCTAGTTCTCTTCGTTGGTGATTGAGGGCAGGGTGGTATGATTCGCGCCCTTGATTAAACAGGTGCCAGAGGTGCTCTATGGGGGTAGCTCTAATGAAATCGTATTCGATTGCGTAACAATCGTTTTAGCGATTTATACGATTCCCATCAAGGCACCACGACAGAACACATGATCATCTACGACCTTAACTGCGACAACAATCACCGGTTTGAAGGGTGGTTCCAGAATGCCGGCGCTTTTGAATCCCAGCTGGAGGATAGGCTCGTCTGCTGTCCGCAATGCGATAGCTACAACGTCCATCGCGTGCCATCGGCTGTTGCAATTTCGGGGCATCACGCCGAGGAATCGGTTAGCAAGACATCTGTCATCTCTTCAATGGCGCCGACCAGCACCGCTTTGATGCCCGTGGGGACGCAAGCCATGGCGCTTTATCGTCAGCTCATCCAGACCATCGTCAGTCACAGCGAGGATGTCGGTCAATCATTTGCCGATGAGGCGCGCAAGATTCATTACAACGAAGCACCACAACGCCCGATTCGCGGCCAGGCCAGCGAAGATGAATGCGAAGAACTGAGGGATGAGGGCATCCAGGTTTTGAGCTTGCCGCTGCCCAAGGAAGTCGGGTGACACAATTTTGCCCTTTCAAGGTGCGTACTAAGTGACTGATTTTAAGTTGTGACCCGTTGCTTACGGAGCTGATTTCAGGCCACAACTTCCACCACAATCCAGTCCCCCAGTCTTGGCAAGGCCACAAATGAGCCCCGTAGCCTAAACATTTGGTCGCAAATTTATCCCTTGTCCGTAGGTAGTAGTCTCTTTGCGAGACAGAAAACTTTTCACGATAAACAACACGGGTGGTACTTCCGAGTTCGTGAAAATTTCATCCGACTACGGCGTGCAAAGTATCAGACAACTACAAAGTAGAGTTGATGTTCCCCGGTTGCTGTATTCGCGACCCGGATCACTCCAACTGGAAAATAACTCCGGTTCCTCCAGCATCCAAGTCGGTTTGCCCACTGATCAACTGCGGTGAGCCATTGTAGGTTAGGTTGAATCGAATTTTGTTTGCAAAAGCCGACGAGTGTTTGATTCCACTCTTTGGCAATTTCGAGCGCTGCTAACCATGAAGCCCCCAAAACGCCCTCCATGATGGCAATGCTGCTGAGTGAGAGTTCAACGGGTGGGCTCACCCCGGAAAAAAGGCCTGGAATTGCATTTCGGCAGAACTCCCATCGAGAATAAAACTGGGAATACGTCGATGAGACTCGTTCAAACTGCGCTCGCCAGATCAAATGAGCGTGGAGTTCGGGCGGTACGATAGGATCAGTTGGTACTGCTACGCCGAAGCTTGGGGTGAGGAAATAGCTTCGGTGCTTTTTAAGTTCAGGCGGCGTCAGTAATCGACCTAACACGTCTTCGTATTCGGCTTGTGTGAGTTGTTGAAAAGCCATGTCTGGATCAACTCGATACGGCCCAAATATGCGGGGCTTCTCTTCAAGGCTCGATTCGGGAATGCTTTCATCTGGAAGTTGGGAGCGCAATACGTCGAAGACAATGCGGCGCTTGTGGTTGTCGGCATCCCCGGAAGAAATACGCGCCATGCTCCATTCCGACACGTTTATCCAGTGAAATTCTGTTGAGTCATCTATCCTTTTGAGCAAACGATGGATTGAATCGAGGCGATTTACGTCTCCGGGAGATTTCCAAGCATCGAGTTGTCGGTCAATCAGTACTTTTCCTCCGAATGGCGCTCCGCAGGCTCTGCATGAAAATCCAGGAATCCAAGTGCTCTCCTCAAGGAAATAGGGTGGAGTCTTGTGCCCACATCGAATGCAAGTATTTCGGTGAATTTCTCCATGGATTGGGCAGCAGACAACACCTGGAATCTGCGCGATGGCGGCCTGGAAACCGGTACTCATGCACGTGGCGCAATAACGTAATTCTCGGTCGTCAGCCAGTTCTTTGTATAGACGGGGGATACGGGCTGCAAGACTGGCTTGATGCAGTATTTTTCCATACTGGGTTGCTGGATTCGTCTCTGATCCGATCAGTCGCAGGTCAAGTAGGCTAGCCCCTGTTCCGCTCCTCCACCGAATCGTGTCCTTGAGATACCGAGTCTTGAGATTGTTGGCATTGAGTATCTTGGCCACAATGGTGTATGGCCCTTCGCCGACCAAATTCCACTGTGGACACCAGACTAGCTCGCCACGTGTGCTAACGATTTCACTCTTCACGTTAGTGACTCAATGAACTGGGCATTTAGCACTGCCTCATCCCAACTCTCAGATGAAGCTACAAAACCAGGCACGTCGTTTGACATCTGAGTGATTAGGAAGTGGATCACGGCTTCCCCAACCCATTGCATGCCTATGTCAATAACTTGACAATTTACCTTTGCGGCTGCGCGTGTAAAGGCATCCCAAACGCACTGAGCCTGGCTCTTTAATCGCCAACCGCTTTCATAGGCGGATGGTAGAAAGAACTCAGTAAAGCTAATACCTGAGCCAGCGGGATATTCGCATCGCTTGGCACTGTCATGCTCCGCCAGGAAATACTCCAGGTCGCCGAAATTTCGAATACCGTAAAATGGATGTAGCTTCATTAAAAATCGCGCCCACAAATCCTTGCGCTTTTCGCGAAACGTAGAACTAGTTTCATCTAACCTAGGGTCGCCAAACGCAATTGTTGTTACGGTATATCCGTCTTGGTCACGGAGTTGATTCGTCAGGTCACGAAGGAATGTGTATTCACGGTTACCCCAGTTTTGGGCCTCATCGATTAACAAACAGAAGTGCTTACCTCCAGCTTGAATGCATGCCGAGATAATTGCAGCGCGTAACCGATTTTGGCGCTCTTGTGCAGTTCCATCTGTGACGAGCCCACGTGCAATCAGGTTATCGCCCCAAAACACTCGCTCCGTGACGGCGTCATGATCCTTGGCCGAGATTAGACCATACGCGACCTGAGGCATCACAGTTGGCAGTTGCTCCTTGATCATGAGAAGCGCGGTCGACTTTCCTGACCGAAATTTGGCTGAAAATGCACATCCGGGGCGCTTGAACTTAATGACCGCGCTAATTATAAGAAACGACTCCTTGATAGATTGGGTCAGCACTTTGACCGGCCGTTGATTTAGGGGATGATTTGCGAGGAACTGAACGCGCTCTGGACCGTCGCCGAGAGCGGAAAAGCGAAGGTCTTGACGGTTGATCTGGTCGTTATGGATTGAGTCTTCCGTCTGACGAGAAAGGAGGGCGGTGGCACGATCGCCATTTTCCTCGCATGGATCCGTATTCGTTTGTTTGAAGTCTGTCATTTTCTGTACTCTCAAGCGTGACTGTTATTCCCAGTTGCCTGGGAGTACCACCCCAACGATATTCTTGGTTCTGGAAACAGAAGAGTCGTTTGCAGCCAGGACAGAATCGGGCGATGTAAGAGCGGTCGAGGGGGAACTGCTGAGCAGAAGGTTAGCGACTGCCGAGGCATCGGCAGACACCAATCGATTGCTGTTTGCTGCAGCGTTGGTAATGGCTTTTTTCTGGAGGTGATTCAAATAAATCACCATAGGGTCACCGTTCTCTGGCACCCACATCTCGCCCTTGCGCACCAATGCGTTGACAATTTTTCTGTTTTCATACGAATGCGCAGTTAGCGACCATCCCCTATCCAGGCACTTCAGTTCGCCGATGTATAGACCAGTGTCGCAATAACATTCGACCGTGCGTATGTCCTGAGGAAGATGAACGTAGACGTATTGGCCGATCAGGTCATACCGTGATGACAGACAAGTGGCTGAATATCGCGTCTCACCGATCTCAACGTATGGAGGAACTCTGCGCCTAACGCTACCGGCAATGCGTTTGCGCAGGACCTCAACCCCAATGCGTGGTGCATTCGCCGTGTATGGCGGACTTGGACGCGGAATCCAGAAGCCCGAGCGGCTTGAGATTGTCGCCCGCAGCGAGTCCAATGGGCTGATGCCGCCCAAACTGGAATGTGGTTTTGCGTTGTAATTGGCAAGGAGCACGTCGACAAGTTGGACCAGCTCATCCCATTCAATACCTTTTCCAGTCGCCTCAACTGTTGGGTTTTCGGAGCGATGCGGGTCTTGGGTCCCGCAGCCCATTGAGGATGGCAAACGTTGAAAGCCATATCGCTCGAGCGTCCCGAAAAATCGTTCGGTAATCGCATTTCTCCACCAATGGCCAACCCCACCCCAAGCGATTGCACAGCCAAGTGAATGACGTAGTCGAGTGCGTATGCTGTTCGCGTAGTGTTGGGCAGCGTTATCGAGGCGGATTAGGGACGGATTGATTGCATCGATTCCATCAACTACCCCATTCGGG
>PHCF01000136.1 GCA_002842145.1 Betaproteobacteria bacterium HGW-Betaproteobacteria-6
TTCTGCAGTGATGACTTCGCCTTGACGCATTTCCTGGCGAGCCAGGGATTCTTCAAATAGTTGAGCAAAAGATTCCATTGACGGAGAGAACTTTCATGCTGCCGCGAATCGTGAAATCCACAGCGGGTTATGGTTAAAACAAGCTACCGGCCAGGGTGACCAGCAACACCTTACTGCAACGCTTCCCTGCTCCAGACCAGCACCTGATTCACCGCCTGTTCGATGGTGAGATGCGTGGTGTCGAGCAACTTGGCATCTGCTTCTCGCCGAAGAGGAGCAACGCTACGCTGCGAATCGCGTTCATCACGTTGCTTCAAGTCTTCCAGAAGGTCCGCGAGATTAGCAGAGAATCCTTTTTCGATCAACTGCTTATAACGACGCTCAGCGCGCGCTTCGGCGCTCGCCGTCAGGAACACTTTGAGCGCGGCACAAGGAAAGACGACAGAACCCATGTCACGCCCGTCGCCAATCAGACCAGGCGCCTTGTTGAAGGTCCTCTGACGAAAAAGTAACGCCTCCCGAACAGCAGGCAGGGCTGCGACCTTCGAGGCCCCGACCGAGATATTCTCTGTACGAATGGCATCACCGACAAGCTCACCATTTAGGCGGATATCGCTCCCCGAAAATTCGACGTTCAGTTCGGCGGCAATGGCTGCCACTGCAGCCTCGTCCGCCCAATCAACAGCAGCTTGTTGAGCGGCCAGCGCGGTCAACCGGTAGAGGGCGCCGGAATCGAGATATGCGTAACCGAGTGCCGCCGCCACTCTAGCCGCTACCGTTCCCTTGCCTGAAGCAGAGGGGCCATCGATGGCAATGACCGGTGCAGCCTTGGAGACCGCCGCAAAGCGTTCAAAATATTCCGGGAACGTCTTGGCCACGCACTTTGGATCGTTAATGCGCAGCGGCGTACCGAACGCAGCCAATGAGAAACACATTGCCATGCGGTGGTCATCGTAGGTATCAATGGCGGCAGGCTTGAGATTAGCCGGCGTGATGGTGATAAAGTCCTCGCCCTCTTCAACCACGGCACCCAACTTCCG
The DNA here is from genome assembly GCA_002842145.1 of Betaproteobacteria bacterium HGW-Betaproteobacteria-6. Taxonomy (GTDB): domain Bacteria; phylum Pseudomonadota; class Gammaproteobacteria; order Burkholderiales; family Rhodocyclaceae; genus Azonexus. The sequence continues at coordinate 1,041 of PHCF01000136.1, forward strand.
CAACTCGGTCGCCATAGCCGCAATGCGGTCAGTTTCCTTGACCCGCCAACTGGCGATGTTACGCAGCTTGGTTGTGCCTTTTGCGAACAGCGCGGTCGTCGCCAGCGTCATCGCCGCATCGGGAATATGGTTGCAATCGAGGTCGACCGCAACAAGGCCTGATTGCGGCGCACGCGCTTCCATCCAGTTTGGCCCCATCTCGATCTGAGCACCCATTTTAGCCAACGCCTCGGCAAACTTGATGTCGCCCTGAATCGAATCACGACCGACACCGTCAACCCTCACCGGCCCGCCACCGATCGCGCCCAGAGCGAGAAAATACGAGGCCGAAGAAGCATCACCTTCGACATAAATCGTTCCCGGCGAGACATATCGACTGCCCGCTGGCACCGTAAACCGCTGCCACCCGTGACGCTGAACCTGGACGCCAAAACGCGCCATGGTCGCCAGCGTAATCTCGATATAGGGTTTGGAAATCAACTCTCCGACAACCTCAACATGAACCGTCTGGCCGGTCAGCGGTAGAGCCATCAGTAAACCAGTAAGGAACTGACTGGAGACATCGCCTCGCACCGTTACCAAACCACCGGGCTCTATCTTCATCGGCTTTAGACGCAACGGCGGAAAACGATCGTTGCCAAGATAAATCACATCTGCTCCCAACTGGCGCAAACCATCAACCAAATCACCGATTGGGCGCTCATGCATGCGGGCGACACCCCTTAGGGTGTAATCCCCCCCTGCCAGAGCCAGCGCAGCAGTTAGTGGACGAAATGCCGTTCCCGCATTACCCAGAAATAAATTTGCTGATTTGACGGGAAAGGTTCCACCACTGCCACAGACTCTCCAGCTTTCACCTCCCAGATGAGTCACACCTATGCCCAACACCTCGAGCGCTTCAAGCATCCGCTGGGTGTCGTCAGAAGCGAGCAGGTCACGTACTTCGGTGTCCCCGTCAGACAACGCCGCCAAGAGCAGAACGCGATTCGAAATACTTTTCGACCCAGGAAGGCGAACATCGCCGGAAGCGGTCAGGAGTTGAGGCAGGTCAAGAAATTGCATGGGGACACTTATTGAGAAAAGCTTTAGAGTTTAACGCGAGGCCGATATCAGGCTCCGCAAAGATGGCAACAATCAGTCCACCGAAGGTGTACAGTATTCTGGAACATACCGACGCAAGCCCGCTTTGACATCCAGCTCTTGGCGAACAGCTGCCTGCAACCATTCGACTATTTCCGCGCGCTCCTGATCCGACATCGCATCAGAAAGGCGGGCAATACGCAATTTCGGATGCGGGGTCGGCAACGTCATCTCATCGTCTGCCAGCAATTCTTCATACAACTTCTCACCGGGACGCAGGCCTGAAAATTCGATGTGAATTTCATCCTCTGAAAAACCCGATAACCGGATCATGTCACGCGCAAGATCGATTATTCGGACCGGTTCGCCCATATCTAGGACAAAAATTTCCCCACCAGTGCCCATAACGCCAGCCTGCAGCACTAATTGGGCCGCCTCGGGAATAGTCATGAAGTAACGCACGATATCCGGGTGAGTTACCGTAATCGGCCCCCCGCGCGCGATCTGTTCACGGAACTTTGGTATGACACTTCCATTGCTCCCCAAAACATTGCCGAAACGGACTGTTACAATTTTTGTGCGTTTTTCGGCGTTCACTGTAAGACTCAACCGTTCGGCCAAGCGCTTGGTCGCCCCCATGACGTTGGTCGGATTGACAGCCTTGTCGGTAGAGATCAGTACAAATTTTTCGACACCTGCCTTCTGCGCCTCCCACGCCATGGTGAATGTGCCAAGCGCATTAGTTCGTGCAGCCTGCCAAGCGTTGACATCCTCCATCAGCGGGACATGCTTATAAGCCGCTGCGTGGAACACGACCGCAGGCGACTCAACCGAGAGAATTTCAGCTATCCGCTCACCATCACGGACATCTGCCGCCCAACACTTACAGTCAAGCTTCGGAAATTTGTTACGCAACTCTTCGTCGATGGTGTACAACGCAAACTCCGAAGAGTCCAACAAAATCAACTGCTTTGGATCAAAGCGGGCGATCTGACGACACAGTTCCGAACCAATTGAACCACCGGCACCACTAACAAGAACTACACACCCTTGCAAAAGGCCATACAAGCTGGCGTCGTCGAGCTTTACCGACTCTCGACCAAGCAGGTCTTCCAACTCAACCTTGCGGATATTTGATACTGCTAATCTGCCTGACAATAGATCGTCGTATGAAGGAACCGTCATCACGGCAAGGCCCGCGGACGCTGCAAGTTCGGCAGCCCGTCGCCGCTCACTTGGTCGAGCATCAGGCATGGCGATAATTGCGTGCTGTGCCCCTAGACGAATAGCTGCAGCCCCTATCTGATCGAGAGGAGAGATGATGGGCAAACCACGTAACTGGCGACCACTACGGCTCGGATTTTCTTCCAGTACAGCTACTGCATACCACTGTCCGCTCCGTCCGATCTCACGTAGCAGTGAATCAGCGGCGTCACCTGAGCCAATTACCAATACTGGCTGCCCGCGCAATTTAGCTGGTCCATACAATCGATGCTCTTTCCAGCTTCGATACGTAAAGCGGCTTCCCCCCATTATCACAGCCAACAGCATTGGATGAAGCACGAGCACTGATCGCGGAATATGCGAAACGCCAAACATGACAACCACTGAGGTTGCTAGCAAAGCTCCCACGCAAATCGCGGCAATCAGGTGATGAAGATCCGAAATGCTAGCAAATCGCCATAATCCGCGATATAGACCGAATAAATAGAACAGGGCTGCAAAAAGCGGCACCAGCCAAAACAACGCAAGATGGGCGGCCTGCGCATAATCCAACGGAACGTCGAAGTTGAAGCGAAGCCAAAAAGCAACCAGCCACGCCAGTGCAGCGGCAATCAGGTCGTGGCAAAAAGCCGCGACCGAGCGCGGATTGGTAAGAGGAAGAAATCCTATTGTATTATTTATCATATTGCTAGCATGCGACAATCAATGCGAAACTCCCTCGCCACAAATGACCTTCATGGCAGTCAGCCAAAGAATATACACATCGAATACCAATGAACAACGTTCCATATATTCAGCATCAAACTCAACCTTCTGAGGAATTGGTAGTTCGTCTCGACCATTGATTTGAGCCCAGCCAGTCAACCCGGGAAGCAATTCATGCACCCGAACTTTGGTCCGCGCAGCGACCAAATCATACTGGTTGAACAATGCTGGTCGAGGACCAACAAAGCTCATATCCCCCTTGAGAATACTCCACAACTGCGGCAGTTCGTCGAGACTGGATTTGCGCAGGAAGGAACCGATCGGCGTCAACCAGGCATCCGGATCCTGTAATAGATGCGTGGCGACGGCCGGGGTGCCGATCCGCATGCTTCGGAACTTGGGCATTTTGAAAATTCTGTTGTACCGACCAACGCGGTCGGACCAGTAGAGAACCGGCCCGGGCGATGTCAGGCGCACGGCGATAGCAACCAGAAACAGCGGCAGACTGAGCGGCAGCAGCGCAATTAGGACAAGCAACAAATCAAAAGCACGTTTCATGTCCGCAACATCTCCCGCAGGCCATCGAGGAGATGGACGACCGGTTTCCAGCCGATTTCCCTACCGATCCGCGAGCCGTCGTAGCAGGCCGAACCGAGCAGGCGCTGCAGTACCTCGCCGTTGAGCGGCGGGCGGAACCCAAGTAGTCGGCCAAGGCCATCGCCGGCGGCTGCCGCCAGTTGCAGCAGGCCGCGTGGCATTGCCCAGGTGCACGCATCCAGGCCACAAGCCACCCGTAGCGCGTCGAACAGTTGTCGCCCCGACGGTGCCTCAGGACCACACACGTTGTAGGTCCGGCCGGCCGCGCGGGGATCGGCAACAACAGCTAGGATGGCCGCCACCACATCATCGACATGAACCAGCGAGCGCCGATTGCCGGTTTCGGGCAAGGGCGGGAACAGTCCCCTGCCGACTAGCCGGCCCATCCGCTCCAGGTTGCCGCGCCCGCCAGCACCATAAACCATGCTCAGGCGCAGATTGACGACATGCATGCCGTAACGATCGGCCGCAGCCAGCACAGCGACCTCGGCCGAACGCTTGGCCCGGCCGTAATCGCTCTCCGGCTCACCGGGAAAATCCTCGTCAGCACAGATATCGCCCGGATCGGCCATGGCCTTGACGCTGGACAGGAACACGAAGCGGCGCACGCCGGCGCAGCCGGCGGCTTCGACCAGATTACGCGTTCCTTCGAAATTGACCAGCCAGTGCTGCCGCGCCTCGTCCGCGGAACGCGCGGCAAAGGCATGGGCGTAGCCGGCGCAGTGGATCACGCAATCGATGCCGGCACAGGCCGCCGCCAGCGCCGCGCTGTCGGCCAGATCGCCGCGGACAACCTGCGCGCCGTCGCCGCGGCGCAGCAGCACGCGGCAGTCATCGCCACGCCGGTTCAGCGCAGCCAGTACCCGGCGCCCGACGAAGCCGGTGCTGCCGGTGAGCAAATAGCGGTCAGCGGCGCCGTCGGGCCGCGTGGCCGGGATTGAAGCTGCCGTCATCAGCGACTCAGGATTTACGCCAGACGGTCCGGTTGATGTAGTCCGTGTAGCTGAGGACGATCCGCACCACCTGCTTCGACACCGGCCCTGCCTGGTAGTCCAGCACCACCGGGATCACCCGCCGCGCGCGGTCGTGCTGGGAGACCACGACCTTGACCGCGTCGAGCACCGGTTGGCGCTTCAGGCCGCTCATGATCAGCACGCCCTCGTCCATGCCTTCCGGCCGCTCATGCGCATTGCGCAGCGTGATCGCCGGCAGGTTGAGCAGCGACGCTTCTTCGGTGATCGTGCCGCTGTCCGACAGCACGCAGAACGCCGACATCTGCAGCTTGATGTAATCGAGCAGGCCATAGGGCTTGACGAAGCGGATCAGCGGGTGCTCCAGCGACTCGCCCAGCGCCTCCAGGCGCTTGCGCGTGCGCGGGTGCGTCGAAACGATGATCGGCAGGCGGTATTCGTCGGCTAGGGCGCGCAGGGTGTCGAGCAGGTCGCGCAGGTTGTCCGGCGTATCGACGTTCTCTTCGCGGTGCGTGCTGACGATGAAGAAGCGCCCCTCTTCCAGG
>PHCF01000009.1 GCA_002842145.1 Betaproteobacteria bacterium HGW-Betaproteobacteria-6
GTGGATGTTCTTGCCGGTGGACAGGTCCATCACGGTGTCGCCGCCCCAGCGGATCGACCAGGTCATTTTCTCGACTTCTTCCTGAATGCTGGAGCCGAGTGCCGAGTTGCCAATGTTGGCGTTGATCTTGGTGAGGAAGTTGCGGCCGATGATCATCGGCTCGCTTTCCGGGTGGTTGATGTTGTTCGGGATGATGGCGCGTCCACGGGCGATTTCGCTACGGACGAATTCCGGAGTGATTTCTTCCGGGATGCTGGCACCGAAATTCTGGCCCGGGTGCTGGCGGCCGAGCAACTTGGCCATCTTCTCGCCCATCGGGCCCGTATTCTTCAGGCTTTCCATGTAGGCGCGACGATTGTTGTTTTCACGGATGGCGACGTATTCCATCTCGGGGGTAATGATGCCCTGCCGGGCGTAGTGCATCTGGCTGACGTTCTTGCCGGCCTTGGCGCGCAGCGGCTTACGGTGCAGCCCAGGGAAACGCAGTTCGTCGAGCGCCTTGTCTTCGGCACGAATGCGGCCGAATTCGGAAGTCAGGCCGGAGAGCTCTTCAACATCGCCGCGCTCGGCAATCCATTGAGCGCGCAAGGCAGGCAGGCCGTTACGGATATCAATCTTGGCGGCCGGGTCTGAGTAGGGGCCGGAGCAATCGTAAACGTAGATCGGCGGGTTCTTTTCGCCACCGAAGGCGGTCGGCGTGTCTGCCTGTGAGACCTCACGCATCGGCACCCGGATGCCCGCGCGCGAACCCTGAACATAGATCTTGCGGGAATTGGGCAGCGGCTGGATTGCAGCCTCGTCGACGTGGGCATTGGCGGCGAGGAATTTAGTGGCCGTTATCATCAATATTCAACCTTTTACTAGGCCTATTTCCAGAACGAGAAAGGAATTAATCTTGTAGGGGCTAGGTAATTTTTTGGCTGGCAATCAGGAGATATTCATACGCAGGAAAAATCATCCCAGGTAATGAATATCCCTGATCCATAGCTTTAATGTGCGCTAATGCTGTTCTCGAATTAGCAGCAAAGAGGTCGAGGCGATTCGAGTCAGATTTTCTGCAACACTGCCAACCAACATCCGTTCGAAGCCTCTTCGGCCGTGAGTTCCGACAACGATCAGATCTGCATTCCAGTCTTGAGCAGCACTAACCAGCATCTCTGCCACGCGATGTTTCGCGGATTCAATCAGCAAGCTATCAGCATTGCAGCCGGCATCCTTCGCCTTCGCCACTGCTGTATCCAGCATCTTTTTGCCGTCCTCCCGCATTTGCTCCTTGGTAACCTCAATATCGATATAGGAGCCAATGCCCATGCCATGTTGAACCAATGAGGACTCGTCGGCCGCATACACGATACGAATATTTGCTTGCAACGATCTGGCGATCAGAATTACCTCCTCCAATGCTTTGGCGGAACAGGAACTGCTGTCGATACCAATTAAAATTCGCTTGTACATTTGTGTCTCCAGATTTAATGACCCGAAACAACGGGCGCCGAGGAGTGAATGACCATGTCAGTAAAAGGCGGAACATAAGCCTGCAACATGACCAGGATGCCAACCAGACAGGCGAGAGCAATGGAGTGGAAGAAGACATAGCGCAGGATGTCGCCTTCATGATTGAACCAGCGCGTAGCGGTCGAGGCGACCACGATCGATTGTGCGTCAACCATCTTGCCCATCACCCCACCCGAACTGTTGGCCGCACCCATCAGGTTAGGACTCAGGCCCAACTGATCTGCGGCAACCTTCTGCATGCCGCCAAACAGCACGTTCGAGGCCGTATCCGAACCGGTTAGCGCCACGCCCAGCCAGCCCATAAGTGTTCCAAAGAATGGGTACATCCAACCCGTATTGGCGAACGCCAGGCCGAGGGTAGTGTCGGTTCCGGAGTAGCGCGTCAGGGAGCCTAGACCAAGCATCAGGACGATGGTCAGCAGCGAGTAGCGCACCAGCCAAATCGTGCTGCCGAACGTCTTGATGAGCTGCAACGGGTTGTATTTCATGACCAACCCACCAACGATTGCTGATAGCAGGATACCGGTGCCCGTGGCCGACAGCAGGTTCAGGGTATAGACCGCTCCTTCCTTAGTGGGCACCTTGACGACAGGCGGAACTTTCTCGATCAGTTTGTCCAGACCTTCGATCGGAAACTTGGGAGCGAAAATGTTGTTGAAGAAGGCCTTAACATCAGGCAGACCCCAGATGAACACAAATACAGTAAGAATCACCCAAGGCGTCCAGGCACGAATCACATCGGCGCGTGTGTGACGTTTTGGCGGTGCCATCTCATGCCCTTCACCGCCGTCCGTTTCATGCCCCTTCAGCGATACCGAGCGCCAGATCTTCTTGGGCTGCCAGACTTTCAGGAAAGCGACCAGACAAACCATCGAAACAATCGCGGCAATTACGTCCACCAGTTCCGGGCCAATGTAGTTCGAAACCAGAAACTGCATCACTGCAAAGCTCGCGCCGGTGACGAGGATTGCCGGCCAGATTTCCCACATCGCCTTGCGTCCAGCGAAGGCCCAGATCAGCCAGAACGGCACGAGCAGCGAGAAAAACGGTAATTGGCGGCCCACCATCGCCGTCACCTCCATCACGTCGTAGCCGTGCACTTTGGCCAGCGTGATGATCGGCGTACCAAGCGCACCGTAGGCAACCGGAGCGGTATTGGCGATCAGTGAAAGACCCGAGGCCGCCAGCGGCGAGAAGCCCAAACCCATCAGAATCGCAGCTGTCACGGCAACTGGCGTACCGAAACCCGCTGCCCCCTCAAAGAAGGCTCCAAAGGCGAAGGCTATAAGCAACAGTTGCAGGCGACGGTCCTCAGTGATGCCTGCGATCGAGTCTTGTAGGATCCGGAAGCTGCCGTTCCGCTCGGTTAGTTGGTGCAGAAAAATGATGTTGAGCACGATCCAGCCAATCGGCAACAGCCCGGTGAAGCCGCCATACATCGCAGCCTTTCCAGCCATTTCGGCAGGCATGCCATAAGCAAAGACGGCAACGGCAAGAGCCGAAATCAAGCCCATTGCTGCCGCTATATGGGCCTTGATGTGAAAAAAGCCCAGTGCCGCCAGCATTACCACTACTGGGATAGCGGCCAAGGCGGTCGAATAAAACATATTTCCGACAGGGTCGTATATTTGTTGCCAAATCATAGTTGTCTCCTCATTTTTTAAAAATCCGCCTCCCCCTAGTGGAAAGCTTGAAAAAGGCTGCCGAGTTCTTCTCGCTAAGCCTCGTGAGCCATACCCCTCTACATGAGTTTTGGAAAAAACTGTTTGTTGGAGCGCTAACCGTTGACGCGTTCTGGAATGCGGATGACATGCAGCAAATTGGTCCCCCCTGCATGTCCGGATGGCAATCCGGCGATCATCAGCACATCGTCACCGGCCGAAGCCAAATTGAACTGCACGGCGGCAGCTGTCGCGTCGGAAACCATTGTTTCCAGCGTTGATGCCTCCTCGAACGGGACTGGATGAACCCCCCAGACAAGCGCCAGACGACGTGCAGTTTGTGGCGAAGGAGTAAGTGCCAAAATCGGTGTAATTGGACGTTCGCGGCTGGCCCTGAGACAGGTTCGACCGCTTACCGTGTAAGCCACCGTCGCTGCCGGCTCTAGTAAGCCGGCAACACGCCTGAGCGCACAGCAAATTGCGTCCGGCGTATTGACCTCGGCAGGTGTATGACTAGCCTCTAGAGCGTTACGCCACTGCGGGTCCTGTTCGACTTCCTGGATAATCAGATCCATGATCGTAACGGCTTCAAGCGGGTACTGCCCCGAAGCAGACTCAGCTGATAGCATCACGGCGTCCGCACCATCATAGATAGCGGTTGCAACATCCGACGCTTCTGCACGAGTCGGTACGGGCGCTGTAATCATCGATTCGAGCATCTGGGTAGCAACGACCACGGGCTTCCCTGCTGACCGAGCCGCCCGAACGATGCGGCGTTGTAGTATGGGTACACTCTGAGGAGGAAGTTCGACGCCAAGATCACCTCGAGCCACCATGATCCCATCAGCGAGCGCAACGATTCGCTCAAGGTGAGTAACGGCGGATGGTTTTTCGAGCTTGGCCATTACCCAGGCCTTGTCGCCAATAAGGCTTTTCGCCTCTTCGATGTCCTCAGGCCGCTGGACAAAGGAAAGTGCAACCCAATCCACGCCCAGGTTTAACCCATACGCAAGATCTGCACGATCCTTCTGGGTCAGCGGCGAGATTGGCAACACGACTCCAGGAACATTCACCCCTTTTCGATCAGACAATAGCCCACCGACTACAACCGTCGTATCAGCGAAATCCGTCCCGAAGGCATCAACCCTGATACGAAGCTTTCCATCATCAATCAGTAACTCAGTACCGACCTTCAGAGCGGAAAAAATTTCTGGATGGGGTAAATGGGCGCGCTTCTCACATCCGGGCGTTGGATCAAGATCCAATCGAAACTTGTTCCCCTTTTCCAGTAGAACTTTTCCGGAAGCGAGAGTGCCTATTCTCAACTTCGGCCCTTGCAGATCCAACAGGACACCGATCGGACGTCCCAACTCACGCTCAACCTCACGAATCCGGTTATAGCGCTCCTGATGGTCAGCATGCGTTCCATGACTGAAGTTGAGCCGAAAAACGTCAGCGCCGGCAATTGCCAGTGCTCGAATGGTTTCCAGCGATGAACTTGCGGGGCCCAAGGTAGCAACTATTCTTGAGCGACGATGAAGTCTCATTATGTCTCCTTCTTTATTCATGAAAGGTTTCTTTGGCCTGAAGCAACTTCAGGACACGAATCAAGCTATAAATTCATACCAGAATGACTGGTTCAATCGGGGCTAGGGGACCCCGCATATTCAGTTGCGCTAGAGGACCAAGATGGCTCGAAAATCGTTGACATTGGTCAGCGTCGGACCCGTTACCAAGGAATCTCCGATAGCTTCAAAAAAGCCATGTCCGTCATTGCTGTCTAAGCTCTGAAGCGGTCTGACTCCCCGAGCCCAAGCCCTTTCCAGAGAATCCGGTGCAATGAATGCGCCAGCAATTTCTTCCAGACCATCGACGCCATCCGTATCGCCAGCGACGGCATAGATGTCAGTGGCACCATTCAAGGCAATCGCCGTCGAAAGCAGAAACTCAACATTGCGACCACCGCGACCACTACCCTTCACGGTAACGGTCGTTTCTCCACCCGACAGAAGCACACAAGGCGTCGAAAAAGGCTGATGATGTTCCCGAATTTGCAATGCGAGTGCAGCCAGCACCTTGCCGACGTCGCGAGCTTCGCCCTCGATCCGGTCGCTGAGAATAACGGGCGTAATACCCGCCTGTTGAGCGACCGTAGCAGCCGCCTCAAGCGCCATTTGCGGGGTGGCGATCAGGTGGGTCGTCACACGCGCCAAGCGCGAGTCATCCGGCTTGATCGTTTCGCCTTCACCTGACTCGAGAAATGTACGCGCAGCGCTAGGCAATTCAATAGCGTAACGACGCACTATGTCGAGCGCCTGGCTACAGGTAGTAAGATCACCGACCGTCGGCCCCGATGCAATATCCATTGGATTGTCGCCAGGCACATCGGAAATCACCAGATTGACGACACGGGCCGGATGGCATGCTGCTGCTAGCCGCCCACCCTTGATCGCTGACAAGTGGCGCCGAACGCAGTTCATTTCCGAAATCGTCGCCCCCGACTTCAGCAAAGCTCGGTTGATCTCCTGCTTTTCTTCCAGCGTGATACCGTTAGCTGGTAAGGGTAAAAGGGCAGACCCACCACCGGAAATCAAACAAATAACCAAATCGTCGGACGTCAAACCGCTGACAAGCTCCAGCATTGATTGAGCGGCCTTCAGACCCGCGACATCTGGGACAGGATGTGAGGCTTGAACAATCTCTATACGTTCGCAGGGAACTTCATACCCGTAACGCGTCACCACCAATCCGGAAAGAGCCCCAGCCCAACGCTGCTCCAGAGCCCTGGCCATCGCAGCTGAAGCCTTCCCTGCGCCGATCACAATCGTTCGGCCTTTAGGTAGATCAGGTAAAAAGGAGGCAACACAAACCTCGGGCTGCGCAACATGCACGGCAGCAGAAAACAGTTTGTGGAGCAATTCACGAGGTTCAATGTTCATGATGATGTCCATTAGCAAAAATGGCCGGCATGATCTCCGGCCTATGCTGTTAGCGTTGTCCGATTTCGAAATTGGCCATTAACTCCAACGCACGAACCATCGCCGAATGATCCCATCCAGCCCCACCATGGGCTGCACAGGAATTAAAGAGCTCTTGTGCAGCCGCCGTGTTCGGAAGAGAAACCCCCAGTTGGCGAGCTGTCGTCAAGGCAAGGTTGAGGTCCTTCTGATGCAACTCAATCCGGAATCCGGGATTGAATGAGCGCTTAACCATGCGTTCGCCATGCACTTCGAGAATCCGAGAGTTCGCGAACCCACCCATCAATGCCTCTCGCACCTTTCCTGCGTCAGCACCTGCTTTAGCTGCCAGTAGCAATGCCTCTCCAACGGCTTCAATGGTCAAGGCCACGATAATCTGATTGGCCACCTTGGTAATCTGGCCATCGCCGTTGCCGCCAACCAAGGTAATGTTCTTGCCCATCAGCTCGAATAGCGGTTTGACACGCATGAACGCTTCATTGCTGCCGCCGACCATGATCGTCAGAGATGCAGCTTTGGCGCCAACTTCACCACCGGACACGGGAGCATCCAGATACTCACAGCCCAGCGCGTTGATGCGCTTCGCAAACCCCTTTGTTGCCACAGGAGAAATGGAGCTCATATCGACAACGGTCTTGCCCTTGGTCAGTCCAGCTGCGACACCATTCGCGCTGAACAGGACATCCTCCACGTGGGGCGTATCGGGCACCATGACAAAGATGATGTCGGAACGCCACGCAACATCCTTCGCACACTCGCAGACATGCGCCCCTGCCTCGACGAGGCTTGCCGGCGTTTCGCCGATAGTGAAGGTATGCAGCGAATGACCGGCGGCCAAGATATGGCCTGCCATTGGGGTGCCCATAATCCCAAGCCCGATAAATCCGATTTGTGCCATGTTTATCTCCTAATAATTAAGTGTTTGTTGAATTTAGCCAGCAAGATTCTTCATCCAATCCATGGAATCGCTATTGCCGCTCGAAGCCGTGATCTCTGGTTTCAAAAGTACAGACATCCATCCCAAGCCTTGCTTCGTATCAGCCGCCGGCTTGTATTCACACCCGATCCAGCCTTGATAACCAAGCTCGTCAATGCGCTTGAATAGCCATCGATAGTTGATTTCACCGCTCCCAGGCTCGTTGCGGCCCGGGTTATCCGCAAGTTGGATATGGCCGATACGGGGCAGGTATTTCGCGATCGTGTTGCCCAGCTCGCCCTCCATGCGTTGAGCATGGTAGATGTCGTACTGGATATACAGGTTGTCAGCAGCAACCTCGTCCAGAATTGCCGCGGCTTGATCCGTCCGATTCAGGTAGAAGCCAGGAATGTCGAACGTATTGATCGGCTCGATCAATAACTTCAAATCAGCCTTTTTCAGCTCAGCCGCGGCGAAACGAAGGTTGGCAACCAGCGTCTGTTGCAATACCTCGACAGAAACATCGGCAGGGATTTTCCCGGCGAGGCAATTCAATTGCGTTACGCCAAGCGCCTTTGCGTATTCAATCGCCTTGAAAACACCGGCGCGAAACTCGTCGACGCGCGAAGGGTGGCAGGCAATTCCCCGCTCACCTGCGTCCCAATCTCCGGCAGGTAGGTTATGCAAGACCAAGGTCAGGCCGTTGGCTTCAAGACGCTGCTTGATCTCGGCAGCTGACCAGGCATAAGGAAAAAGAAATTCGACAGCGGAAAACCCTGCATTGGCAGCGCGCTCGAAGCGGTCGAGGAAGGAAGCCTCACCGAAAAGCATGGTGAGGTTGGCAGCAAAACGTGGCATTTGTCTCTCCTATTTATTTCGTTTACCTGGTTACTCCAGCAATCCGGCCATTTCCAGGCCTTCTCGCCCACCAGGGTGACGGCAGTCGATTTCCTCGAACTCGATGATGTTGTCGATCTCAGTACCCATGGCGATATTGGTTACCTTTTCGAGGATCACTTCGACCACGACCGGAACCATGTACTTCTGAGCCATTTCTTGCGCTTCGATCAGTGCCGCCTGAATTTTTTCCGGGTCAGTCACGCGAAGCGATTTGCATCCCAGCCCCTGAACAACGGCCTGATGATCGACACCATATCCGCGCAGATTTCCATCACTTTCCGGAATGTTTTGGTTTTCGAACGCCAACTGAACGCAATAGTCCATGTCGAAATTGCGTTGTGCTTGCCGGATCAAGCCTAGGTAGCTGTTATTCACCAGCACATGCACGTATGGAAGGCGGAACTGCGCGCCGACTGCCAATTCCTCGATCATGAACTGGAAGTCGTAATCACCTGAGAGAGCGACAATCTTGCGTGTCGGGTCTGCGGCGACAACACCCAAAGCAGCCGGAATCGTCCAGCCCAACGGTCCTGCCTGACCGCAGTTGATCCAGCGACGTGGCCCATAGACATGAAGGAACTGCGCGCCAGCGATCTGCGAGAGCCCAATCGTCGTAACGTAAGTTGTGTCACGAGAAAATGCATTGTTCATTTCCTCGTAGACGCGCATCGGCTTGACCGGCGTTTCGGTGAAATGGCTCTTGCGGAGCATCATACGTTTCCGATCCGCGCACCGCGAAAGCCAATCGGAGAAATCCTTAAGAGTACCTGCTGCTTTGCGCTCCCGAGCAACCTGAACAAAGAGTTCCAGCGCAGCTTTGGCATCACTGACGATCCCCAAATCCGGCATGAAGACTCGGCCGATTTGAGTCGGTTCGATATCCACATGAACGAAAGTACGCCCCTTCGTATAGACGTCGACAGAACCGGTATGGCGATTAGCCCAGCGGTTGCCGATACCCAACACGAAGTCGCTCGCCAACATGGTTGCGTTCCCATAACGATGACTCGTCTGCAGCCCACACATCCCGGCCATAAGGGGATGGTCATCAGGGATCGTGCCCCAGCCCATGAGCGTAGGCACAACGGGCACACCAGTCAGTTCTGCAAGCTCAACGAGAAGATCGCTTGCATCGGCATTAATAATTCCGCCACCTGCCACGATCAATGGCTTTTCCGAAGACTGCAGCATATCGAGCGCCTTCTCGACCTGTTTGCGAGTAGCTGCCGGCTTATAGAGAGGCAATGGCTCGTACAAATCGACATCGAACTCAATTTCGGCAACTTGCACATCAAACGGCAAATCGATAAGGACCGGTCCGGGGCGCCCGGATTTCATGATATGGAATGCTTGCTGAAACACCTGCGGAACCAGCGCCGGCTCTCGAACTGTCACAGCCCATTTCGTAACCGGCTTCGCGATTGACTCGATATCGACCGCTTGGAAGTCCTCTTTGTAAAGCCGCGCCCTGGGGGCCTGGCCGGTGATACATAGAATAGGTATCGAATCAGCCGAAGCAGAATACAGGCCAGTGATCATGTCTGTACCTGCAGGTCCTGATGTACCAATGCAGACACCGAGGTTCCCGGGTTTGGCACGCGTGAAACCTTCCGCCATGTGAGATGCACCCTCAACGTGCCTGGCTAGGATATGATTGAAGCCTCCAGCCTTACGCATCGCCGAATACAGGGGGTTAATCGCGGCCCCCGGCACACCGAAGACTGTACTGATGCCTTCCTTTTTCAAAACCTCAATCGCTGCGTCGATTGCGCGCATTCGAGCCATTTTGCTCCTCCTTCATTGATATTGATTCAACAGTGAAGTCAGCTTAGTCTTTGCCCAATCAGAACTGAATGGCATTGGGCCTAACTTCTGTCGATACCTGGAGTATTGAATGGATCGTTACACGGAAATTCGGAGTTTTTCCCTGGTTGCAGAGAAGGGGAGCTTTGCTGGCGCAGCCCTAGTGGAGGGGGTTACTCCAGTCGTTATGGGGCGCCGCCTGGACATCCTCGAATCTCGCTTGGGCGTTCGGCTTATGCATCGCTCAACAAGAGGTCTCACTCTGACGGCACTTGGGGAACAATTTTTTGAACAGTGCCAGCATCTGCTTCGCGAATTCGACATGATCGAAAGCAGTATTACGGCGGGGCGCCAGACGGTGCGAGGGCATTTAGTCGTTTCGGCACCCGCCGCCTTCGGCCGAAGGCATATCGCCCCACACGCTCCAACCTTCCGCGAGCGCTATCCAGATTTGAAGTTGTCATTCAACTTCACAGACAGCGTCGTCGATTTGGTTCGTGAAGGTTATGACATGTCCATTCGGATTGGCGAGGTCACCGACCCCAACTACGTCACAATTCCGCTATTCCCTAATCGCCGCGTCGTTTGCGGCACACCTGCCTATTTCGAACGCCACGGCATACCTCGAAGCCCTGAGGAACTAGCCAAACACAACTGCTTGGCGTTCAATCTACAGGGAGGGCAGCAACGCGGATGGAACTTTATTCGTAACGGCAAACTGGTATCGATCCGCGTCGAAGGCGACTTGGCCTGCAATGATGGCGAGTTGCTCTTCAGTTGGGTCAAGCAAGGAATCGGAATCGGCTGGCGGTCAACCTGGGAAATTCAAGCGGAACTCAAAAAAGGGGCGCTGGTCACCGTTCTTGATGAGTTTGCCGCCCTAAGCTACCCGATACAAGCCGTTTACCCACAACAACGATTCCTGCCCGCGAAGGTGCGTCATTTCATCGATTACCTGAAGGAACTCTACAACCAGCCCGGCTACTGGGAAGGATAGGCACACTTACCCCTCTCCATCCCCTCTCTTCCAACCTTCCAGTCGCATAACAGCGGTCGATAATCGCAGCTCTTCTTGTTCGATCTCCATGAACATGTCGCGCAAGGCATGGATGTGCTCTTTCGCTATGCGCTCCGCGCGCTCTGGATCACGACCGGTAACTGCATCGAACAAGCGCTCGTGCTGCCGATCAATAATTCGCTTGAAAGCTGGGCGGTGGTAGAGATTGGCTACGGATGCGAAAACACTTCTCAACATTAAATCCGACAGCGACTCAAGGGTATGCACAAGCACGGGATTGTGCGATGCACCATTGATTGACCGGTGAAATCCGTGATCAACACGCGCGTGCTCTTCCAGAGCAGCATCCGTGGGACTCTCCTGTTTGTCCTTGAGCTCATCGAAGCGTCGGCGAATCAGAACGACATCCGCTGAAGTTGCCCGCAGGGCTGCAAGACGTGCTGCCTCACTTTCGAGAATGGCCCGAACCTCCAGCAAGTCATACAAGGTACGGGATTGAGATTCCATCAGGTAGCTAAGCGGGCTCGTATCTGTCTCGCCTGCCAAGCGGGCGATATACGACCCTCTGCCATGCTCGGTCTCGATAATTCCCCGGCCTCGCAAGAGACGCAATCCTTCACGCAAGACTGACCGGGAAGCACCTAGCTTTTCGCAGAGTCGGCGCTCTGAAGGCAAGACGTCACCGACCTTCAAAATGCCATCAATGATCAGGCGCTCAATGCGCTCAGCCACAACGTCGGGAAGCGGCTTACGTTTCACATTTTCTGACGTGGTATTACCAGTATCCAACAATACACCTCCTCAACACGCTCAACTTAAGCAACCGCGTACAGTTCTCGTATTTTCATATAGATAGGATTATTACTCAATAAAATAAACTGGTAATACCAGCCTAGTTTCGCATTGAAATGCGGTTGTAACGCCTCTAGTATCCAGCGCTCAAACAGGGCAAGCATCCCTGCCCCCTACCCCAAAAAAGAGGAGACAAGAGCGATGAGCGTTCATTGTGACCACCAGGACGAAGTGGTTCCGCGCCAATCCAATTATGCCGGTCTAATAGCCGAGCTAAGAAGGAACCTTCCTATTCTTTCCATCCTGGATCAGATGGAGGACGTTAAGCCTTATGAGTGCGACGGATTGTCTGCCTACCGCCAGGTTCCTCGTGCAGTTATCTTGCCGCGCACGGAAAGCGACCTGAAACGGGTTTTGGAGGCTTGCCGTCAACACCGAGTTCCCGTAGTTGTCCGCGGTGCCGGAACCGGCCTCTCTGGTGGTGCCATGCCACACGCCGAAGGCGTAGTTGTATCTCTCGCTCGTTTCATGCAGATCCTTGAAATAGATCCCCAAGCCCGCACTGCACGCGTTCAACCAGGCGTTCGCAATCTGGCGCTTTCCGAAGCTGCAGCCCCCCACAATCTGTATTACGCACCAGATCCTTCATCGCAAATTGCCTGCACCCTGGGAGGAAATGTCGCAGAGAATTCGGGAGGCGTGCATTGCCTTAAGTATGGGCTGACCGTACACAACGTGTTGTCTGCGCGTGCCCTGGTCCTCTCGGAGGATGGCATCGATGAGGTTACCTTCGGCAGTGCTTCGCCAGACGCCCCTGGACTTGACCTACTAGCTGCACTCAATGGCTCTGAGGGCATGCTCGCAGTTGTTACTGAGATATTGGTCAAGCTTACGCCCAAGCCGGAAATCGCTCAGGTGGTCATGGCCTCGTTCGATTCGGTGGTTACAGCTGCCGATGCCGTTGCAGCAATTATTGCTGCAGGCATTATCCCTGCCGGCCTCGAAATGATGGACAAACAAGCGATTGCTGCGGTTGAGCCATTCGCCCGCGCTGGCTACGACACAGATGCTGCAGCCATCCTGCTATGCGAATCCGACGGCACATCGGAAGAAGTCGCACACGAAATCGCACGCATTACGGAAGTGCTACGAAACGCTGGCGTACGGCAAATACGTACCTCTCAGAACGAAGCGGAACGTTTGCTCTTTTGGGCAGGACGCAAGGCAGCCTTCCCTGCAGTCGGCCGCATCACCCCAGATTACCTTTGTATGGATGGGACGATTCCAAGAAAACGCTTGGGTGAAATGCTCGGAGCCATCTCCGAAATGGAAAAGAAATACAGCTTGCGGTGCGCCAATGTATTCCATGCGGGCGACGGCAACCTTCACCCCTTGATTATGTTTGATGCCAACGACCCGGATGAAACGACCCGGGCACTCGCCTTCGGTGCTGAGATTCTGGAACTATCAGTTGCATTGGGCGGGACAATCACCGGCGAACATGGTGTTGGCATAGAAAAGCTTGCGCAAATGTGTGTCCAGTTCAGCCCTGAGGAGTTGAGCGCCTTTTCTGCAGTCAAGTATGCGTTTGATCCACAGGGGCTCCTCAACCCAGGAAAAGTCATCCCGACTGCAGCGCGCTGCCGAGAGTACAAGCAGACCGGCACCGGCCACCGCCACGATTGCCACGCCCATAACCATGAGGTGACTGCATGAGCCTTGCAATTCAGACCGTTTCTACGGTACAGCCTGATTCGCCGATTTTGCAACGCTGGCAGGATCAAATTCGCACAGCCAGAGCAGAAGAAAAAACTCTGGTTATCACCGGTGCCGGTAGTAAATCATTTTATGGCCTTCCCATTGAAGGCGAGGCACTCGACACCCGGGATTACCGGGGAATCATCGACTACGAGCCGACTGAGCTGGTAATGACCGCACGCTGCGGAACTCCGCTCTCCGAGATTGAAGCAACTTTGGCTGCCAGTGGCCAGATGTTGGCATTCGAACCTCCTCGTTTTGGTGGCACGCCCACCATAGGCGGCGTTGTGGCTGCAGGCCTCTCCGGACCTCGGCGGATGGCAGCTGGTGCCGTTCGCGACTTCGTCCTCGGCGTACGATTGATGACAGGTACTGGCGATCTAATGCGCTTTGGCGGCCAAGTCATGAAGAACGTCGCTGGCTATGACGTTTCACGAATGCTAACCGGGAGCCTCGGCTGTTTTGGTGTCGTTGCGGAAGTCTCGCTCAAAGTGGTGCCAACCTTGCACCAGGAAACGACCTTGCAATTTGATGTCACAGAGCGGGAGGCATTGGCGAATCTGAATCGCTGGGCCGGTCAACCGCTACCGATTTCGGGGAGCCTGTGGCTTGACGGCAAACTAAGCGTGCGTCTATCCGGTGCAGAACCCGCCGTTGCAGCGGCCCGCCGCAAACTGGGAGGCGAAGCGCTCGTCGACAACAGCGTAGCTGAAGCCTTATGGGCAGGAGTACGCGACCAGTCCCACAGCTTCTTCGCTGAAGACAGCTCGGCTTTGATTCGTCTCTCTTTGCCAGACACCAGCGCCCCCATCCCTCGCAGCGAGCAGCAACTGATCGAATGGGGTGGCGCACAACGCTGGTATCGAGCCGATGTCAGCCAACTTCAGCAATTCTGCGACCTTGCCACTAACGCCGGGGGTCACGCCACTCTGTTCCGCGCTCCCAAAGGACACCGCACAAGCAAGGCGTTTACTCCGCTGAGCAAGCCGCTGCTGCGTATTCATCGCGCACTCAAACAATCTTTTGATCCGGCAGGGGTATTTAACCGCGGCCGCATGTACCCGGAGTTTTAGTCAAATGGAAACCCATCTTGCAGATTGGATTCGTAACACCCCTGAAGGGAATGAGGTAGAAGCGGTACTTAGAGCGTGCGTTCATTGCGGCTTCTGCACTGCCACTTGCCCAACGTACCAGTTGCTTGGCGACGAGCTCGACAGTCCCCGCGGTCGCATCTACCTGATGAAGCAGATGTTTGAAGGCGGAGAGGTAACCTCCAGTACCCGCGAGCATCTAGACCGTTGCCTCACTTGTCGCAGTTGCGAATCCACATGCCCCTCCGGCGTGCAATATCACAAATTGCTCGACATCGGTCGCGCGACCATCGAAAAACTTGTACCGCGCCCCGCCGGTGAACGTGTTCAACGCACTCTTTTGCGTGCCGTGATTCCCAATCCGACGGTATTCAAAACTCTGTTAAAAGCTGGGGAGATCGTCCGTCCGATTCTTCCAAAGGCGTTGTCAGAAAAAATGCCTCGGCGCTCCAAGAAGGCGAGAGAGCGACCTGTGCCTCACCACCAACGACGAATGCTGATTCTGGAAGGCTGTGCCCAACCGAGTTTGTCTCCCAACACAAATGCTGCAACTGCTCGCGTCCTAGACCGCCTCGGCATCAGCGTCATTGCAGTTCCGGAAGCCGGATGTTGCGGTGCTGTCGATTTTCACATGAATGCCCAGGAACATGGCCTTAATCGCGCCCGGAACAACATCGATGCATGGTGGCCGATGATTGAACAGGGGGCCGAGGCCATTATCCAAACCGCGAGTGGCTGTGGCGCTTTCGTAAAGGAATACGGTTATCTGCTGCGCAGTGATCCGGTGTATGCCGAGAAAGCAAAGTGCGTTAGCGAGTTGGCGAAAGATTTGGTCGAGGTAATGCGGAAAGAGCCACTCGAAACCCTTGGAGTTTTGTCAGGCAAAACACTGGCCGTTCACTGCCCCTGTACTCTGCAACATGCCCAAAAACTTGGCGGCGCAATCGAAGAAGTTCTTAAGCGCCTGGGCTTCGCCCTGACCGCGGTTTCAGAAGGCCATTTGTGCTGCGGCTCAGCTGGTACTTATTCGATAACTCAGCCCGAGATTTCGATGGCGCTGCGCGACCGGAAACTCGTCGCGCTGGAAAAAGGGAAACCCGAATCAATCGTCACGGCAAATATTGGTTGCCAAACCCATCTTGCAAGTGCTGGAAAGACGCCGGTTCATCACTGGATTGAACTGGTTGACGAAGCGCTCAACCAGTAATGCTCAAACAATTGAAAGGAGAACATCATTCAAACCAAACCCATGCTATCTCACGATGACATCACGCTGATTCTAAAGGCTGCACGCGAAGAAGCCCTGAAGAATAATTGGCCGGTGTGCATCAGCGTAGTCGATGACGGCGGACACCTTCTGGCACTTGAACGACTTGATGGCTGCGCCCCGATCGGTGCGTATATCAGCGCGGAAAAGGCACGCACCGCCGCGCTCGGCCGTAGGGAATCGCGAGTTTATGAAGAAATGATCAATGCAGGACGCACTGCTTTTCTTTCGGCCCCAGCGATATCCGGAATGCTAGAAGGTGGTGTCCCAATCATTGCTGCAGGCCATATCGTCGGCGCAGTAGGAGTCTCCGGTGTAAAGAGCGAGCAGGATGCACAGGTTTCTCACGCCGGCGCCATTGCTATTCAAGAACAGTTTTCAAACAATCCCAATTAGGAGATCACAGTGAGCAAAATTGCAGACATCCAGAGTCGAGAGATCCTTGATTCACGCGGGAATCCAACAGTGGAATGCGAGATTCTCCTGGCATCCGGTGCTATCGGGCGAGCCGCCGTTCCCTCTGGGGCATCGACGGGATCCAGAGAAGCCGTCGAAATTCGCGATGGAGACAAATCACGATACGGCGGCAAGGGCACAACAATTGCCGTTGCCAAGGTAAATGGTGAAATTCGAGATGAACTAATTGGGCTGTCTTGTTTTGACCAACCCGAAGCAGATCGACGGCTAATCGAACTTGATGGAACCGAAAATAAGTCTCGCTTGGGGGCTAACGCAACATTGGCGGCATCGATGGCACTGGCACGTGCCGCTGCAACTGAAGCAGGTTTACCTCTGTATCGCTACCTGGGCGGCACAGGCTCGGTCGAAATGCCCGTCCCAATGATCAACGTCATCAATGGTGGCGCCCACGCCAATAATAATATCGACTTGCAGGAGTTCATGATCATCCCCGTTGGGGCACACAGCTTTTCCGAAGCAGTCCGCTATGGCGCAGAGGTGTTCCATAGCCTGAAAAAAGTTGTCGGTGATCGCGGGATGAGCACCGCAGTCGGCGACGAAGGTGGGTTTGCACCATCCGTTGCAAATAACGAGGCAGCCATCCTCCTTATCCTGGAAGCAATCGAAGCGGCAGGACTCACCCCCGGAAAAGATGTTGCGCTGGGTCTCGATTGCGCGTCTTCCGAATTTTATCGTGACGGAAATTACCATCTCTCCGGTGATTCCAAGGTTCTGTCTTCCACTGAGTTTGCTGCCATGCTAGCCAGTTGGTGTGACAAATATCCCATCGTTTCAATTGAGGACGGCATGGCTGAAGACGACTGGGACGGTTGGAAGCATTTGACAAATGTACTAGGCAAGCACGTCCAGTTGGTTGGTGACGATTTATTTGTCACCAACACCAAGATTCTTCGCAAAGGAATCGATAACGGGATTGCCAATTCAATCTTGATCAAGGTGAACCAAATCGGAACACTCTCGGAGACGATCGACGCCATCAACATGGCGCAACGATCTGCCTACACTGCTGTGGTTTCGCACCGATCAGGCGAGACAGCCGATACCACGATCGCAGATCTTGCCGTTGGTCTGAGCACGCGCCAGATCAAGACCGGATCCATGAGCCGCTCTGATCGCGTCGAAAAATACAACCAGTTGCTGCGTATCGAAGAAAAGCTGGGGCGCTCGGCACGTTATTCCGGTGCAGATGTATTTTCCGCTTTGAGAAGGCTTTAACTAAATCAATAGGTTGAATTGGAATTCACCACCCCGGTGAAGTATCTGGGGTGGCGTGTTTCTTTCAATCAAACGAGCAAACAAGAACTGGCATAAGAACTGAAAACAGCTTATGACGCCATCTCTTCTAAACTTTGATGCCATGCTGGCATTAGCAAGGTCAAATCCTTTTGAGTTTGATAGGTTAGCTGCACATTTACGCCTTGAAGCCGTCGCAAGCTTTGGATCATTGGAGCTTGGTGAGAAATCATTGCTCGAACTTGAACTCATGCTCTCGAGAGCTAATTGCCCTGAAGAACGATTAGGGGTGCTCTCAGAAATGCTTATAAAAACGGTTTCTCAGTTGCCATTTCTCATTGCTCACCTTAGTCAAAATTCTTACGACTCAGCAATTGATTCAAGTTCTCCGACAAATTAAATCGACTCTTATCTGTGGTTTCCCTGCGCATCCCCCTCGGGATTTTAGCCACCTCCGGGTGGCTTCTTTTTGAATCTCACCAGTTTTGATTATTTTCCCGCTTGGAATTTTGTCGTGCGGAACGTATCCCCCCTAATAGCTCAGCATATTAACTTGCGATAATCATATATCCGAGGATTTCGAATGTACTTTCTTACATCGTTACGCGTCGCAACCCGTACCTGAAGTTCCCAAAGGCGTTGAGTTAGCAGGATCTGCTTCGTCTTCGCTCCAGGTGATCGAAACCGGAGCCGTTCACACACTTGACCGGATTCGAGAAGTTGCCAATGCGACTCTAGAGCAGAGCGCAGCCAGCACGTCGATCGCTCAGCGCGTTAACCAGATCGCGCAGATGGTCGAATCAACTGCGAACACCATGCGCACCACTGCTGACACTGCCAAACAACTGGAACGAGTTGCACTAGGACTCAAAGGTCAAATATCACGCTTTCACATCTAACCACGAAGTAGGATTGATAGCGACGTAAATACCCAGGGTAGGTGACTCAATGCACTGCCCTTATCTCTCGAATTAAGCAAGCTGCTAATTCAAAGCATTTCTAACGGTACAGATCGATTGGGGGGTGGGAATATACGATCAAGTTCAGCTAGAGTGCTGCCGTCCAGCGAATACTGCAAAGTCTCAAAATTTTCTTCAAGGTGCTCGCGCTTGGAAGCCTTTGGAATAACAATTAATTGATCTCTGTGGAGCAACCACGCCAAGGCAAGTCTCGCAGGAGTCAAGTTTAAGCTCTTGGCCAGCGCAACCAATTGACGATGTTTAAGCAATCGTGCCTGCTCAACTGGCGAATATGCCATCAGCGGTATCCGGTGCTTGTTGCTCCAAGGGCATAAATTCCATTCGATTCCTCGCCGAGACAGGTTGTATAGAACTTGATTGACTGCTACGTTACTTCCATCCGTCGTAGAAATTAGCTCCTGCATATCTGCAGAATCAAAATTGCTGACACCCCAATGTCGAATTTTTCCCTGCTCCCGTAATTTTTCGAATGTTTCAACCGTCTCCGTCAGTGGCACAGCGCCTGGCCAGTGAAGTAAATACAGATCAAGGCATTCAATAGTCAGCCGCTTAAGACTCCTTTCACATGCTGCCAGCATACCATTGGCACTGGCATTATGGGGATATACCTTACTGACCAAAAAAACACGGTCGCGCCGCCCTTTGATGGCTTCGCCGACCAATTGCTCCGAAGCTCCTTCCCCATACATTTCGGCAGTATCAATAAGAGCAACGCCCAGATCGACACCATGCTGTAGCGTTGCGATCTCCTCGTTACGGTTGCCAGGATTTTCACCCATCATCCAAGTACCCATACCAAGAGCTGGAACGCGTTCACCAGACGGCAAGTAAACAAACTTCATCGTTCAATTAACCCAATAAGCAACTACAGGTGCCAACAGCACCATAGTAATACCAGTGAAAACCATCACAATGCTGGCAACTGCACCTTCCTCCCCTCCGATCTCGTAAGCCTTGGAAGTTCCAAATCCATGTGCACTAGCACCAAGCGCAGCCCCTTTCGATATGCCGGAACGTAACCCCAACCAATTTAGAAATGTGTCGCTAATAAATATCCCAAAAACTCCAGTAATCATCACGCAGATCACGGTCAGATTTTGATCACCACCAAAAGATTTCGATGCTAATAGTGCGAATGGCGTCGAAACTGACCGTGGAAGACTGCTACGCACCAGATCGGGCGGCAGATGAAATATGCGAGCAAGCAACATTGAACTTAGTATTCCCAGCCCAAAACCAACCAGCACGCCGATCATTAGCGTAATTGGATAGCGACGGAGGAGCATGCGCTGGGTATAGATCGGATAAGCAAATGCGATAGTTGCCGGGCCTAGCAGCCATGTCAGCCAGCGCGTATCTTGAAAATATATAAGAAACGGCGTCTGCGTCAGTTCTATGGTGACAAAGAGCAGTATTGGAGAAATAAGAATTGGCGACAGCCAAAATTTGCGATATCTCAGATACAGCTTTTTTGAACAGGCATAAATTGCAACCGTTCCAGCCAAAAATAACAGCGAGACAAAATCAGCGCTCATATTGATTTCAACGTTCAGATTGATCGCGATCACGCATTCGCGACTCAAGCCTGAAGACAAAATCGACAATCAGGCCAGTACAGCCCATCACAATCGCACAACCAATCATTGTTGCGACGAGTAGATTAAGTCCATATTTAGCGAAAAAAGGCCCGAGTTCGGTAATTGACAACAATGGCGGTATGAAAAACAAGGGCATCTCAGCCAAGAGTAGTCGGGCGCCAGATTCAATCTGTCGATGCGACAAAAATCCACGAATCAAAAGAAATGTGACAATAAATAACCCAATCACGCCTGAAGGTGTCGGCAATTTCAGGTAATTAACAAACTGGTCAATTATTGCCCATACAACAAAAAAAAACATAAGCTGCTGCAATAGTAAAATAAAACGGATGATGGGTTTCATGACAAAGGGGCTATGCTATTGAAGCTCAATAGCATAGCCATCCACAAAACTTCATGAATGAATAAATATTATTCAACCCATTCCTTAATGGAATAGCAAGGAGTAGAGGGCCTTGGCTGTCAGCACTGACGCAAAGAGATACTAGAGTTTTACTTAGAAGCGTGGCTGTCCTGATACTCAAAGAGGGTGTGCATGATTCATGCTGCTTCGGGATCAGCTTGTAAACCCTGCGGATGACTACCTTGTAGAAAAATTTTTCCGCAGAAATTTTGACAGTAAGTGAAAAAAAAGGCTGCCGAAGCAGCCTTTTTATATCTATATAATCTGGAAATCAAACAGCCAGTTGATCCAGACTACCGCCATTGGCAAAGAATTCTACGACCCATTTTGGCTGACGGCCCCGGCCTGTCCATGCCAGTTCAGAGTTCTGCGGGTGGCGATATTTCACGGCAACAGTGCCCTTCTCCTTTTTCGTCTTAGAAGAGCTATCCCCCAGCAGATCAGAAAGGCTGAAACCACGCTCAGCAGCAAGAGCTTCGAGATCTCTCAAGGTCTTGGCCTTCTCATCTTTTTCCCTACGCTTAATTTCGGCAGGGATATGATTCAGCAGGTCTTTTAGTTGGGCGAGAGTCAGAGAGGAAATATCCATAGGGAATCTTTTTTTAAATTCGAACAAAGGCTGATTATCGCTCATTTCAGCGACAAATTAGTGGAGTGGAAGCAAAGAGGCATCCAGATAGCGATAGCGGTCATATGAAACAACGCGATCCCTGCCTTTAGTACAGGCCGGATGTGTTGCGAGCCGAGCGGCTAGCGCCCCTTCCGTATCTGATAGCCCCAAACGCTAGCTTTCCAATATTCCAGCATACTTTACGCAATACGCGTAATACGAACGACTGGCAATGGCGAATGCTGTTTCATTCCTCTAACTAACGGAGCGCCCATGGGCTTGGCTGATTTCTGCCGGATGACTCAGCAGCATGCAATTTAGCCGTTTAGCGCAGCAAATGCCGGGTTTCCGGAAGCAGCACCGAGATAAATTCATCGTATTGCCTATCGTACTCTGCCTCTTTATCGAGATAGGTAAGGAATTTTTCCAGCGTGATTGCCTGTGTTGCCGTGCGCGGAGGTTCGTAGGTCTGCCAGACTTTTAGAAATAGGCGTCGCAGCGGATGATGCCCATTTTTCCCTCTACATAAAGCTGCCGCCAGAACATTAAATGGGCCATCGAGCCGGCTACCAACGGTTCGTCCCAGTTGAAAAGATAGGAGCACAGGTAGGACACCTTTGCATCCCCAGAACGCCGGATTAAGCGCCGGAGCAAATTCATCTCGCCAGTAGCGATAGCGGGTTAACCGATAGATATCAGCAAAGAGTGCCTGCTGTTGGTCCTTGGGGGAACCCGCATCATAGTAATGGGTGGCATGCTCAAGCAATGTGCGCATTGCCTGATCCCAAGACTCATTCGTATCACAGGGTTGTTTGTCGAGTTTGCTCAGAACCACCCGCTCCCAGGCCCCCTTTAGGCGCAGATGGTGTTCGACCAATTGGCGATCTGGATAACTGAAATGCCCTCCCCTCACCTGTTCGATGCCATGACGGATCATCATCAAAATGGTGACTTCGTTTTCGAGGTCTTCTGCTTCGCGGGTATTTCGTGTTCCAGTGTTAATTGCGTGCATCACCCGGCGTGGCTTATGTAGGCGAGTCCATTCTGCACCAAACCCCTCACCGTCCCAGTGTTGTTGCAAGCGCTTGGAAATGTCTGATGTGAGGCCGACGTAATAGCATCCATCGCTCAACTCAAGAACGTATAAATAGATATCTACGGGGTCAGGAGACCCACACCAAAATGTTTCTGGTTTCAATTTTATTCCAGTGAGCTAGCGCGGCCTGCAGCGAGCAAATGCCAAATCCCTATCCTGGCTACCTTGATCAGTAAGGAGGCAAGTATCTCGCCCAATCCAATACTCTTGTACTACCGCCGAACGGTATTTGAGGATCAAATCAAGTACGCCCCGGCACAGAGCATCTGCTGGAATTCCAGCTATCGCATTCTGGACGCTTGGGTACTGATTCTGGAAAAGGTCCCTGCGACCTATTTGCGGCGATGATAGCTGCTTAACAAGCGTAGGCAGGTTTGGAGTAACCATTCCTACAAGCCACGGCAACCTAGCGGCAATAACTACTCCTGCCAGATCGGCATCAACGAAAGCTAGGACTGGCAACTTTGCATCTCCTAGAAACGTCAGAACGTTATCGATGCGACTCTCGTATGGATCACCGCGATACACCACCAAAGGAGAACGATATTCCACCGGGAGCTTAAAGCTGGTCTCGTGAATCCGATTGAAGCTCTCGTAGTTCTCAACCACCATGATGGCGCGATGGCCGATCTGACTGACAATCTTTGTCCAATCCACGTCCAGATGAGACTCTGCCGGTAGGTTGATAGGCTGGCCACCGATAACGAGAGCTTGCCCGGCTAGCGCCTTGATCGAGATGCGGTTGCGCTTTACGGCTTCGCCGCCGGCCTTTTCAATGGGCGTAACCTCAAGCCGCTTCGCACGACTCATGCCGGTCATATCCACTGGCTTGGTGGAAAACCCCTTGGCTTCCAGCCACTCACGCATCGCCTGACGGTCACGCTCGTTGAAATAGACAGATTTGCCGCGTTTGGTGCCGACACCATTATCAACGAGGCGTTGGAGCGTAGCTGTCAAAGTGAAACGCTCGTCCTGCCGAGACAGGATGCGCTGCATGGCTTCCGCAAGCTTTTGATCGAGCATCAGGCAGCCCTCTTGGAGATCACGACATCCATGATGAGGAGGTTTCCGTCAAAGTCTGGATGCGGCCGAGAGTTCATGCGCAACTGCCATTTGCCGATCTTGCCCTTATTGTCATGTTCAGCCAGGACGCGGAGAACCCATATCTCCTCCTTGATATTGCCAAGGAATGAAGGATTGATGGCCCACCAATCACGTGCCGAAATGCCTTCCGTTGACCGACTGGCTTCCTTGAAATAAATCCGGATCGCCTTGCGGATAGGCGACTCTGGCGGCTGAATTTGCTGATTGCCAGGCTCCTCATCCACATTGCCGGCCGGGCGGGCAGTACGGCTCTTGGCTCCAGCCGTGTCTGGAATCGACCTTGCAATCTCTGAGAGGAGCTCTTCGGCTTCCGAGGCAAATACGTCAGGGTGAGTCTGGATTTCAAGCGGAGTCGCACAACGTAGCCAATCGGCCGGTTCAGCAACTTCATCCCACGCTTTCGGTTCCCAATCCGGATTGCGGTTCAGGTGCAGAGCAAAAGCGCGAACCCGCTTGGCACGCTCTTCGATCTTACGGAACTCAAAGAGGTACTGGTTCAGCGTATCCAGGATAGTCCATAGCGACTCGCGGAATGCAGGAATGCGATCTGCCAGCAGTGACTTGAAAGACAGTGCCAATTCCTCGTGCCCGGCCAACTGCTCGCCAATATCCGAAAAGTGGAAGCTTTCCAGAAGATTGACCAGTTGTTGAGTTCGCTTCTGGTAGTGGAGGTTCTGGCGCTTCTTCTCGGCGATGCTCGAAACGGCTGCAAAGCGCGTGGAGACTTGGGCTTGAAGGATGATCAGTTCATCGTCGATGGCATCGGCAATATCGCTGATGGCTTCCCGTGTTTCTACTTCGTAGCGCTCGCAATCAGCATCACGCCCTTCCTGATAGGCCACAGAATGGCCCTCAACCAGATCGGACAGGCGCTGAAAATAGCCTCCGATGTTGGCCCCTATCGAAAACAGCCGCTCGGTGTTGAGCGCCGCATTCAGGAAATGGCGGAAACTAGCCCGTAGCTGGAAGGCGTCCCTGATGTCCGGCGACAGGAGACGAAGATGCCGCAAACGTTCGATGTCGCGGAAGTTCTCCTCGGTCTTGTGAACACGACCTTGATAGTAGGCTTCGGCAACCGTCTTGCTGCTCGCACTTAGCTTGGCGAGTAGCGTGAGGACTGGGTCGATGTTGCTCACAGGAGCCCCCGCTGCTCTGGCGCATCCTCCTGATCCTCTGCTGCTGGATCGGCAATTCCTTCGTTCTGAGCCGGGTCCATGAGAAATTCGATCACTTGATAGTAGTAATCGATCTTCCCCGTGAAGCGGTAGGACTCTTGCTCGCGATTGACCAGAATCAGGTAGCCCCAGCGCTCCATTTGCTGGATAACCTTGTCCAGCATTCCCTTCGCTGATGCGTCGGTGACGGTGAATTCCTTGCCCATTGTGGCAAATTCGCGCAGCACCTCGAAGAGGTGGGGATTCTCGGTGACAGCCTTCAGAAGCACCGCATAGTCCAGACGGTCACCGGCTGCCGGGCTGGAGTCCTTCTTCTCCACCTCCATGCACAGATTGATGAAGTGGATGACCGGACGAATCATCTGTTTGATGTTGGCAAAAACACGCTTTACCTCAGAGCGCTCATCGGAACCGACACGCTTCCAGGTCGCGTAGTAGGCGACGCCATTCGGGGTCTTGGTCAGACGACGCCCGATCCTGTCGAGGTAAGTGGCAACATCCTGCCGTGACTCCTCGGAATTGAGCCAACGGAAGGCGTCAGGCGCAGTCGATTCACAGATGAACTTGCCTTCGAGCAGGCGAATGGTGACCTGGTCAAACATGGGCTTCCTCCTCGTCGTCCTCTACTTCGTCATCAAGGTTTATCAAGCCGACCTTGCGGCCCGGGAGAATCTTGTAGTTGCGCTCGAACAGCTCGGCTAGGTCAAGATCGATATCCGGGAAAGCCGAAATCATGGTGATATTGTTCCGCGTCAGCAGATCGAGCAGCGTTTTGGCATTGGCGAAACTCAAGTCCTTCAGCTCGTCCACGACGAAAGGCACGACAACGTTCTCTGAACGGCGAATCCGGTTCACGAAGCCAATCAGGATCACACAGAGAATGATGTAACTCAGACCGTTACTACTGATGTTGGCCAGCTCGTGTTCATTGCTTGCTGTTTTCACCCCTTGATTGTTCACGTTGGCACTGATCTTCAGGCTGATGAGATCAACCGGGTCAGCAACCAGCCCCTTGTCCTCACCAACGACAAGCGCTACTTGCTTGGCGGCATCGACAAAGCTGGCAGGCGGCAATGCTGGATCACCATTGGTGTGCCAAGTTTCGTATTCGCGATGCAGGTTGCCAACCGCTTCCCAGTAGCCCTGAGTATCGACCTCGGCCCGGATTTCCGTGCTGACATCGGCAATGCTGTCGAAGATTTGGCCTTGTTCCAGATTAGCTCGCAAATCGGTCGCGAAGGTGCTGACGTTACGTTTGAAGTCATCGAGACTCTTCCAGAAGTAGGAGATGTTCTGAGCAAGCGTCTTTCCGCGCTGGAGAAGGTCTGTCCGGTTCGTTTCGTGTTCGTGCTGGAACCAAGTGCGGAATACTTCAATCCACTCGTGCTCCATTCCCGGGCGCGGATAGCCTGATGCCGCCACGGCGCTTGCATAGAACTTCTCGGGGCCGGTACCAACAATCGAAATCATCTGCCGGCGAATTTCTTCAACACCTTGCCGAATCTTTTCCCGGAAACTATCAAGGTCTGCCATCAAGCGGCGACGCTCGGCCACTAGAGCGTCGATATCGGGAATCTGCTCGAAACCGGCCTTCAGGGTTTCCTGATCTTGCGGCCAATGCACCAGATCACGTGTTTGGCCTAAAGCGAGAATGCGCCTTCTCTCGTGTTTATTGATCGTCTCACCGATCTCCTTGATGACAGCCTGTTTCTTATCGGTGACTTCCTTGCGCTCACGGAGCACATCTTCGCTCTCGCGCTTCAGGCGAGCGGAATCAGCATCTGCTGTTTGCCGGTCCTGTAAGTGTGTTGGCCGTTGAGACCACAAGGTATCGAGCCAGTCACGATACTGAATCACCTCTGAGCGTAGCTTGTTGGCTTCGGCAATCTGGCCGTCCAGTTTGGAAATGCGCCTCCGGAGTCCATTGAGGACATCGGTTGAATAACCCTTGTCGCGCAGGCTGGCGTCGCGATCTTTGGCGATCTGGGCGACTTTGGCAGCCAAGTCGGCATCGATAGTCCTCTTGCGGGTATCGATCTCATTGAGCGCGTTTGTCTCTTCGGACTTTAGTTGAACGAGGTTTGCGGTATGTAGCGTCTCAACCTCTTCTATTTCTTTGCGGTGATCCTTCTTGAGCGATTCCAGCGCCTGAACAGCCAAGGAAAGATTCTTGGCGCAAACATCAAGGTCTCCTTGGGCTTTTGTGGCTGCCGCCTTTTTGCTTTGCTCGACTCGGAGAAGTGCAGTCTTTACCGCAGTATCGGCAGACAGCTTCCGGTTCTTTGCTGTAGCGATGGCGGCATCGTGAAGGGTAATGGCGGTCTTGGCCTTATCCATTGCCTCCTTCTTCTTTATCAGGAGTTTCCTGTCTTCTGCCACCTCCCCTTTCCGGGTTGCCAGCCTAGTCCTAACCAGCTTGATTTCCTGCTGGATAGCTTCTTCGGAGGAGTAGCGACCCGCCTTGAGTTGCTCCAGATCGATGGTTACTCCGTACAGATCGCGACCATCGCCAAGAACCGGGGCCAGATCAGTCCTCAGTAGCGTTTCTGGAGAGACCACACGTCCGATGTCGGCAGCCCAGTTCGGCTTATTCCGGCGCAAGAAACCGAGGAAGGTGTCGTCTCCAGCAGCATCGGCGGCTAGCAGTTCTTCAAGTTCTGCCTCCGCTTTCTCGATGGCGTTTTCACCTTCGTTGACCTGCAATTCCAGATCGTCGTATTCGCGCTTAGCCTTGCTGTAGGTCTTTTGGAGGCCATCAGTCTTGTCGTGGAGGTCGGTCAGATCAGTGTTAGCGGCGGATTGTTTCTGCCGTTCGATTTCCAGTGCTTGAATGGTCTCCGGGTCAGCCTGGATTTTTTTGACCTCGACCTCCAGCCCGGCTTTTTGGGTCTTGAGGTCTGTGACTTTGATGTTTGCTGCGTCGAGTTCTGGCTCATGGCGCAACCGGATCGCCTTGAGATTTTCCCCGTGAGCATCACTGACTGCTTCCTTGCGCTTTCCGAAGGACTCGTAGATGCCGGGCTTCTTGTCGTCTAGCTCAGACTTCTGATCGCGTGCCTGATTTCTGGCCTCTGTTTCCATTGCCGTGAACGTCTCAGTCAGCGACTTTACCTCTCGCTCCAAGTCATCCAACTGCTGCTTGAGCGGCTTCAGTTCAGCTTCCCATGCAGCAATCGAATCGACTTTCGTTATCTTGCCGGCGATATCGTCCGTCTCATATTTGCGCTTCCGGGCATCCAATTGCTCGATGGCCTGGCGAGCCTGCTTGGCGCGGGAGTCTGCTGCAATCTTTGCATCCGAAATGGTTTGCAGGCGCTTTCTGTACTCTTCCTCGGTCTCGGTGAGGTCAGACTTGGCCCGCTCCTCGGCTTTCTCACCTTCTACAACCTGTTCTTGAAAGTAGTCTTGAAGTAACTGGAACTTCGCATGGAGGGTCGTAAATTCATGATTGATCAGCAGGCGACCTTGATCGGCCTGCTCCAGATCAGCCATGACCGGCGCTTTTTCCATCACTTGACGATGGGCTTCGTGTTCATTGAGCCAGTGCTGCAAGTCACGCCGGCCAGTGCGGAGTGCAAAGACCTCGTCACCATTCAGGACGGACGACACAATCATCTTCTTCAGATCGTGGAAGGTGGTTGCACGCTGAAGGATGCCGGTGACCACACGCTCAAGATGGGTCAGTTTCCCGGTGCCGCCCGTGAAGGAAAAACGTGCGGCCAAGTTGCGGTGTTCACGGCCGGCTGTGTTCTGAATGATCTGCCGATAAACGTGGAGTGTCAGCGGCTTCGAGTCGAAAACGCCCTGCTTGTCGAGATGCCGATAGAGGTCGCGAGTCTGGACAACCTGCCCTTCGTGCTTGAACAACGCCGGCTTGTACTCGCTATCGATCAGGCGATAAACCACGCCTTCGCCGCTCTGGCCATCTGGATGAATCACAGCCATAGCCTTATGTGTCCGGCGCAGATACTCGAAGATGACGTAGGAGCCGGTAGTCGGGAAATAGTAGCTGCCGAAACGCTCTGTGACTGCATCACCGCGAATGATCCGTGAAGGGCTTTCACCGAAGAACATTGGCAGTAGGCGCAGCAAAGTGGTCTTGCCCGCACCGTTTTCGCCATTGATGGTGATGTGTCCGTTGACATCGAGTTCAACGATGCGGCTGCGGCAGTAGGAATCGATCAGGATGATACGAGTAAGTCGGAAGTCCAAAGCTGGCCTCTTGGTGGCAAGATGTTATCGTTAATGACATGTTATCGCATGAGATAAATGACACTCGCACAACAGGGTAACCGATACATTCCCGACCGAGTAAAGCAGGGTTCAAGGCAAGCAGTGTCGGAACTGAGGAAATTGGGGTTGGTCCTCTTCCCTACTTTGTCGGACATTGCCCCCCATAGGTCTGGAGTTCGGTACCAAAGCAGTCTTTCATTGATCCAAATGGCAATGACTGCTTTATAAAAAATTCCGGACTCGCTCCGAACTTGATAGGCGCCGTGGGCATCCCCGCGACGCTGACCTATGACATGCTGGTGCCAGTCGCACCTTCGACCCCTGACGCCGCAGCGAAATATTCCGATAGGGTTCGCCGCCAATGCCTGGGCTATGATGCTGGGAAACGGAGCACCATAGAACAATCTTGGGGGAAAAGATGGGTATTACTTGCATCGTGTGCGGCCTAGCTGCGGGCTCGGGGGAACACGTCTTTCCGGCGGCGCTCGGCGGGCGGCGAATCAACAGTAAAATCTACTGCACCAAGCATGACAACGGCTATTCCAGTTTGGTCGCGGAACTGGCCAATCAAGTGGATGTCCTCAATGCCATGTTGGGCGTAGTCCCCGACCATTCCAAGAATGTCAAAAGCGTTCTTGCCCGCGACGCCAACACTGGCGAGGAGCTGAGGCTCTCAGCCAAGGAGAGCGTCTTCACAGCGCCGCGCGTCATCTCCCAAGAACCAGCGGGAAACGGCGTGCTCATGAAGATGTCGTTCCCCAACCGGGAGGCGATGAAGCAGTGGCTGGCAGAGCAAAAGGCCAATGGCCTCGACGCGACGCCGCTGCAAAAGGCGCAGGAGCAGACCTATTTCTTAGGCGAAGTCCACCACCAGCGGCGTTTTGGCGGACCGTACGGCCTCGGCGCGGTGGCGTATGTCACCCAAACCTTCTTGGCCCAGGCATTCCCAGATTTGGCGCGTTCCGGCGACGTGGCGCAGTTCATCGCCTACACGCAGGCCATCGCAGCCCTCGCCCAGATTCGAGGCGGTTGTGGCGAGGCTACGGATGGACCGGCCGATCCGAGGTTGGAGCCGGCGCGCCAAGCGCTCGAAGCCGCGCTCGCGCCTTGGGGCGGTCAGGCTCCTGTCTGGTGGGATTTCGAGCCGCAACCCGACGCGACGCCCAACGCCTTTGAGTTTGGCCACCGCGTGACGGTGGGGGTCGATGCGTCGGATGGGCAAATCTTTGGGCGCTTCTCACTGTTCTCGTCGATCCATTTCGGCATGCACTTTGGGACGGTAAGCGCTGGTGCCGCGACCAAGAGCGTGACGGTGGACATCGACCCGATGGCGGCGCATACGCCCAACGACATCAAGAAGGTCGAGTCCGCCTCGGCCATCGCCCGAGTGGCGGTGCCAGCCCAGCCCACGGAAGGCCTAGCCGCCGCGATTTCTAGTGGGAGCCAGGCGGTAGTGTTCACGGACTTGATGCGCAAAATCGAGGCTCATTCGTTGGCCAAGTCAGCCGCCAAGATGCATTCTGAGCTCACCGCCTATTCGACCCTGTCGGAGTTTGAAGGCGAGCAGCTCGTGGATCGTTTGATCGATGGGCAGGCGCAGCGCGTATTGAACATGGCCAAGTGGGTGCTGCAAGGGTTCAAGTCTCGACTTCCGGCCGAGTTGCTCCCTGCGCTCGGGCCGATGATCGACGCAATGACTGCCTACGATCCGAGTTCAACCAACGGGCTTTCGTCCATGGCGAATGCGACGCTAGCTCTCGCCAAGGGTGCACTGGCCGCGCAGATGCGTGAGGACATTAAGGCTGGCCGCCTCGACGAGCGCCGCATCGCCGAACTGATGGGCGATGGGCCCGGCGCAGCAGTGGTCGGCCAGGCCATTTTGGC
Organism: Betaproteobacteria bacterium HGW-Betaproteobacteria-6; assembly: GCA_002842145.1. Lineage (GTDB taxonomy): Bacteria > Pseudomonadota > Gammaproteobacteria > Burkholderiales > Rhodocyclaceae > Azonexus. Next base: position 30,496 of record PHCF01000009.1, read on the forward strand.
TCCGATTACCCAAGCTCCGGGTGGCTGAGGAGCCGCAGGTGACGGATTGCAGCTCGGCTACATATTGAATAGAAAAAAGGGGGAAACGGTGGCGATACAAAAAATAAGCTTGGAAGATGACGACTTCAAATTGGCGTTTATCCAAGGCACATTGGCAATCGATTGTCTTGAAATCACGTTGACGCAGAATGCTACCGACAATCCAAGAATCTATACGGCGGCAGGCTCAATCTTCGCAAGCCCAGAGAACGGGACCGAGGCGCGATTGGTGTGGAAGAGAGACGAGCATCATCCATACGATCAAATCGCGACTCTCAATGCGATGTTGCGAGTCCAGTCAGGCGAGCTCATTCCAGCTGATCACTACTTTTCTCTGAGAGCTGTGGACATTGCCGGCAACTGCTGGACGCATCCCGCTGTTCTGTTGAAGCGCGATGAAATGCAGCAAGCGGAGATTCTTACTGTCGCTTGCGACTCCATTCAGGTTGAGATCGCATCCGACGTCAAGCGAACCCTCGTGCATTACGTCTTCAATGACGACCTTGAAATGCCGATGAACGTTTCACTGCCATCGCAGGATGTAATTCGAGGAAGAAGGCGCCTGTTGATCAAAAATCGCGTGTCTGCCGGCGTGGTCGATGGCATGGATATCAGCTACTACCAGGTCAGCGCCGACAAGGCCGGCAACTCGTATGAGTTTGCGGCTGTGGTGCAAGTTGGCACAGAGCAGCCCTCAGATTTTCACGCAAGATTATTGGAAGCTATTCAATTTTGCGTGGCAAAACATGCTTGGCCCATCATGGAAGAAGTAATCCAAGGCGGCAAGCAGATCGTCACTTTGTCCAAATCCATTCCATTCAACAACGGTCTGGTTTCTAGTCCTCTGCCGAGCCATGCGTCGGAAGAGTTCTATCGCCTGATGGAGTGCTATTACCGGTATTCGTGCTCGGAGGCCAACGGGGTGGATGCCGCCCCGCTGTCCAAGAAGGTCGGCGGACTTTTTACGCTCAAGGGCGTCTGGATCGACACCATCGCTCTGTTGTTGAGCGTTTCGGTGGAGAGCGTTCTGCAAGACCCGATTTTCAAGAACCTGGGAAAGCCAGACAAAGGGCTCAAGGCATTGATCAACAAGCTGTTTGATTGGGTGAAACAAGCTCCGGTCGATGAGGACTTGATTGGACGAGCGACGTCCGCGATGGGCACTATGAAGTCGAACCGAGCGGTGGACAAGATGTTCGTCTTGGCAAAGGCCGGGGTGATTGACGAGGATGAGATCAAGGCCTGGAAGGCTTTGAGAAATCCCACCGCGCACGGCAGCTTCGAGCTAGACCCCGCGAAGTTTCAAGACTTGCTGGACAACGTCTATAAGCTTGTCGCCATGATCTACAAACTCGCGTTCTTCCGGGTTGGCTACGTCGGAAAATTCTCGAACTACGCCGCGCGGGGATGGCATGAGGCTCACTTTGATGCCGCGGCCTGCAAGGCGGGGCTAGATATGCTTGATTCAGCCAGCGCAGCGACCTGTGGCTGACCAGACTGAATTACCGCACTATAGGCGAGAATGCTGCCGCTTTTTCAGGATGAACCGATGACGGCTTCATGTCACGCACCGCAAACCGGATGATGCTGCATCACTGTTGTCTCGCCTCTTAAATGGTGAAACCAATCTATTGCCCCCGCACATGACCAATCTCAGCCTTGCAACTGAGATGCAGTAGAATCGAACGTTTTTCTGGCCAAGCACCTGATCACAGGACAGCAACGGTAGATAGCAGTGCTAAGGCGTCCGACACAGGGTATAGGGATAGTGAACCAATTGATTCTTGACGACAAGACGATTAGAAAATCATTGATCAAGCGTCTGTCGCAGCAATCACCAGCTCCGAAAGCCTTACTTGAGGAATTGCGAGTTCACAATGGCAATGCAATTGCTGACGTTGTCACCGTTCATTCTGCAGCACACTGCTATGAGATCAAGGGGGAGACCGACTCTATCTACCGAATCTTGAGGCAGAGTCGCTATTTTGACCTCGTATTTGAAAGAATTACCCTTGTTACGGTCGCCCGGCATACAGATAATGCCTTACGCCTAGCTCCACCACACTGGGGAATTATGGTCGCCAAGCAACGATCAGAAGAAATATCCATAAGTCACGTTCGGGCGGCATCTCTGAGCCCACTCTTTGACAAAAGGCTTGCACTTTTGACGCTATGGAAATCGGAAATGGTCGAAGTCGCTGGTGATAGCACCATCGAAAAACCAGAAAAACTAAACCGAAGTGAATTGTCAGATATTCTCGCGTCCATGCTAAGCAAGGACTCCGTCAATAAAAGCATTGGCGAGAAACTAAAATCCAGAAACAGTTAAAGCAAAGACAAATAATCTCTGACCATAAAAGTCATATGGGCATTTATTGTTGGTTTTAAAATACTGCTTGGAGTAACCTTTTTCCCCTGTCCGTGGGCTTTTTGAAACAAGAATAAGCTGCCAAAGGAATATTCTGGCCCACGATAAAATGGCTGACCAATCAAGTGTGCAGCAATGTCGTTATATTGTAGGTCGCCTCTAGCATGTGTCTTCAACGCTCCACCACGCGCCACATAATGTACGTTGGCATGTGAGTAAAAAATTTTTGGGGTCATGATATTACGCATCGCCGCTGGTGGAATTTTAAACTCCGAATACAACGGACTTACGATCGTGTAGTCACCCAAGGTAAGGCTTGTTCCAGACAAATGCTTGCTAGCACTTTCGTATATCTCCAGTTCAATCCGTTCATAAGTTCCCTCTGATTCAACCTCAAGAAGATCCTTGATTGATGCGGGTATCGATGACCCAGTAACGATGATGTCATCAAAGCCAAAGGCCGCCATACTTTCCTTTACGAAATGAACGATCTGCCCTGCACGTGTTGCGGCATCAACATTTGCACAAACTCGATTATCTAAAACCAGAATCCAATGATGAAACAGACCTTCGCCCAGTTCGATTAAGTCAAAAATTTCATCACGAACCAAGTCAAAACTCAAAAAATCCTCTGCGAGCAACCTAATCGCCACAACATTTGCACTGATTATTCCTGACGCTTTGTACTGGAATACCAATTTATTTCTCTCATCAGTACGGTCAAGCCCAATGACCGGTATGAAGCTGAGGTTTTTGAAGCTCTCCATAACATAGGCGTAATTATTTTTGCCGTTGATATGTAGTGCGTCATCAATATCGAAGTTGTCCAGAAAGAAGGTGTAGCCAACGCCCAAATTTCTTTCGACACTCCGTGCAGCTTTATCGACTAGCGCAATGAATGCGTCTTTGTTAGCACCATCCTTTTGTTTTGGAAGGTCAAAGAAAGGTGTAACAAATTTCTTTACTTCACCACTCAGAGCCCCAAGTGCCCCAATCTCATTTACTTTGATCTTGAGAAAGGGTACGTAGTTATTCATTGCCAAAGAGAATCTCCCTAACGTTGACCTCGTTAACGATCCGTGAAAATAACTCGTGCCGGTTAAGATCCTTTCGAATTCGTCCGGCCACGATGGCGGGATGCACGCCTACCTTACTGGCAAACGAAATGACGTCAGCTTCTTCAAGCGAATACAACGCTTGGCAACTTCTCCAATCACTTCGGCTGATCAGTGCATTGCTCGCCACACGGTTGGCCGCAAGTTCGACCAGATCTTCATCTTCATTTTCGAGATCATCCAGGATCGGCGTTACCAGCATCTCATAATGCTTGCTGATATGTGCCAATTCATGCATCAACGTAAACCAGAAGTTGTCCAACCTCGCATAACGTAAGCTAAGTCCAACGACCGGATTCCCAGTCGCCAAGTTAAAAACCGCACCATCTAACTTCATGCCAGGAATGGATGGTTCGAATACAACAAGGATCCCATGCTCAAGCAATATCTGGTCAAGACGATTTATGTTGCCAATATCGACGCTCAGTTGTGCGAACTCTCTTAGCTGAGTGGTGTTTAGCCCTTTGAAAGGCGGTACTTCGTTCAGCCCTCCATAGATCTTTGCCAATTCCTTGACTCTCGAAAGCCAAAGCAATAGCAAAGCATCGTTGGCATCATCTCGTTTCCGAAATAGCGTTTGCTTGCAGGAGCGAGCCTCATGCACCTCCTTCAGCATCTTGAAAAAGGCGAAGTCCCGATCCACCCCAAGGATTTTTCCTGGAATGTTTCTGACCAACTTTTCACATTGAAGGAAAGAGTCGTACAACTCAAAGGCGTCTGTAGCTGCGGAGAGAACAGGAAAATCGTTTAGCTCGTTGATTTCCATCTATGCCACCACAAGCTTTTGCGCCAAATCTTCAGGCATTTCGAAGTAAAAGAGCTTTTCTTTGTCAGCGGGAACGTGTCTCACCATCCCTAGGTCTTGGTAATATGGCATCGCCCGCTGAATAGCGTGTAAGGAGAATCCATATCGTAACTTGAGGTGGTTTCGTCCATAATTAACTGCATACCTCATCAGTTCCGTGGCGACTCCCCGAATTGCGCGATTTCGCATCGGATTAGTGCGATTCCATGGTGCTGCTGCGAGGTATTCGACATAAAAAATGTCCCCGGAGGAAATACAACTCGGCTTGGGGTGATAGATCAGACAAGCCCCCTGAGGGTAACCCTCCGCCATCACATAGAACCAGTCGTACTCTTCACTGTTGTAGTGCAATGTTTTAGCAAGCCAATCCCAGTGATGGTCATCAATCTGGACCTCGCTCAACACTTTGTGAAGCGTCGCCTCATCGTAGTTTTGGTTCTTGATGAAGTGCAGCATTTGGACGGTGAACACACCCCAAGTCTTGTCGCATAAATAGGCCTTTACCGGGTCCCATCCATGATGCAGTGCATACTCGACAGGCTCACCGTCAGGGGTAAAAAGAGTCCCTTGAGAGACAATATCTGCGGATTCGGGCGCAATCCCCTCATCCGCAATCAATTTCCTGATTTCTGCGACAGTGAGTCCCATATGGCTTAAGCAGTCAATGACATCTGCAATATATTACATCGTACTCATCATGATCTGCCAAGGAAAATCCAGCAAGGCGTTAGTTCAAAGCGACTTTCTAACACTTATCGCTATGCATTTCTTCCCAGAAGCCAGTTCCAGAAAGCCTTCAACAAATCGCCAATTGAAGATGAGTTTGAATGTTTCAAAGCTTCTTCGTCCGAGTTTCGGCTCTGATCCATCGCAATCCTATGCATCGCATCAATCGAGGCCTTATCACGACTGAACACGGCTGCCATTTGGCGATCAGTCATTCCGCCAGCCCAAACGATACGGTTATTTCTTATCACGTAGTGCGACTTGCATGCCATGGACCAGTTTCCAATTGACGGATGCAATGTTGCCTTTCCATCGACAAGTCTCAAATCCCATTCAGCTGGTGATAAAGGGGTTACTACTTTTTCGCCACACCCGCAGCAGCACAGGTGAAGAGCCAGCTTATATTTGAAGCTAATATAAAGAACCCCCGGACTCAGTTCTTTGGGCGCTAACTCCACAACTTGTGGCGTAACTTGCTCAACTCGCATGCTCCCCCTCCGCCAAGTCAGCTCTTGCCAAAGCTGTCGCACCTACCATGAACTCCATGTGGTGCCAGGCTTTTGGCATAGCATAGAAATTCAGGTGTTGCTTCCAACGCATCACCGCTAACAAGGCATTAAGCGCATTGGCGTCTGAGATTTGTATATTCTGATCGTAGAGCCCGTCGCCAGCATCTTCCATCGTTGGAACCCGCCCCCAGAAATGGTCACTTTTCTGGGGCGACGACATCGTCACTCGACATGTTCCATAAATCTCATTTGCCGAAGACAATGACAGGTCCATTCCGCAGTCTAGGAAGGGGCGCCCCTGTTCTTGTAGTGCCAAGCAGATCAGTTTCCGCGCCCCCCCTCTATCCACACAAACGAACACAAAATCGAATTGCTCCAGCAATCCGACATTCGCCTCCGCGACATAGTGAGGATGCGGAATCAGGCCCCGACGCATAGAGGAATACATCCGGACGTAGTAGTCCACCTTCATGCAACCGAACTCCCTTTCCGCGGCCGCCCCAGGCGAACGGAATGCATTGTGTAAGTCGAAGGTATCTCCATCGAACAGGTGAATTTCACGAACTGGTGTCTTGGCCAATTGATCCAACAAATAGGATCCAGTGCCCCCTAGACCGACGATCGCCACCTTCGATTGCGCAAGCCGCTCGCTGACCGAACCGAAGTTGCCCCGAGCAGAACATGCATCCGGGTAACAAAATGGCGACTCACTCGGCGCCACCCAAATGCCGGCTGCAGTAACCGGACGCCCACAATTCGGATCAATTACCCTAGCCTGATCCGCAATGATTCGCCAATAGTGCATCAGCTGGTCAAAGTGGTAGGCATAGGCTGACCAACCGACTTCTTTATTGGAGAAAAAATACCGCGCGGGGACATTGGGCGCCAATTCTCCGCCCGCCACCTCGGAACACCTGATGTCTTCGATAGGCCGGCCGTTTGAAAAGCACGGGTACGGGCCATCGAACCATACCTGATGGGTCGCAGGAGCAACAACTGCGCTTTCTGTATATAAAAAAGTGGAAACCAGTGTTCCCAACTGGATTTGGCGATGCTCGTTAACCACCGGCACATCGTGCAGGAGGAGGTGTGACCCTACCACGCTCACACGATGGCCCGCGGCAACAAAAGGAGCAAGCGCAGCTTCAAGAACGGCCGGTTTTTCGGACATTGCAGACCATCCCTTCTTTAACAGGTACAGGCTTGTCGCCCCGTGCCACAGAGCGATCACCAATTTCCGGATGACTCACGGTAATGGTGTAAACAATGTCCGATGAATCTGCGGGCGGATCATCCGGATATGCCAAGTGTGCCAACTGGGCGTATGTTAGGTGCCCTGGATGAACTTCGATCTCTTCCAGATTCAGGATGATTTTTACGGCATTCTGATGAGTATTGGTCATTTGAATTCCTTTTCAGACAAAAAATTTATGCAGCTGTGGAGAACTAGCCTTTGGGCGGAAAAGGATCATTGCCATAGCTATTCCGCTCGCGGATACGACCGTTTTCCCCATGTATCAAAACTTCTGACCGCTGATTGATCGCGATATCACGCGCAGCTCGCTCTGCCTCGGCCTGAGTCCGGTGATGCGAGGTATCTTTCTGGTTGCCCTCACCACGAACAGCCCAACCATTTTCACGATGTACAACATGCTGGTTCTTGCCCATAACTACTCCTTTTGATGAAATTGACTTTCGCTGCATCAACACAACATTGTTCGTTATATCGATACACAACTGCAGAATACGAGCAACCAAAAGTAATGTCAACTCGATTCATTTTTGTTCGTTATTTCGGTACAATCAGTCTTTCATCATCACAGGAGAGTGGCGTGCCTACACCTCTAGGCGACAAGATTCGGAAGCTACGTCAGGAGAAGCGCTTGAGCCTCGATCAACTGGCAGCACAAGCCGAAACAAGTAAGAGTTATTTGTGGGAGCTTGAAAACAGGGATACCGCAAATCCAACCTTGGAGAAGGTGCAAAAGATTGCGGACGTTCTCGGAATTACATCCGAGTTTCTGCTCGATACAGAGACGGCCACTCCATCAGAAGACATTGCAGACCTTGCGTTCTTCAGGAGGTACCAAAAATTACCGACAGAGAAAAAACAACAGTTGCAGGACATCTTGAAGGTCCTCAATAGCACAGGCGGCAAGAAGGACTCATGACCCCGCAACACCAGAAAAATTACAAAGACATATATACAACTAGGAGGAACAGATGAATGCACCGCAAACTGGAGCAGAGGAAGCCCCGACACCTATCACGCACAATCTGGTAGGACAGACCATAGAGGGTGGATGGGTCGTCAAACAGATGCTTTCGAAGCCAGGAAAACCGGCTCCACATTCGTCTGGAGGAACTTTTTCCGTGACCTATCTGTGCGAGCGTGACGGCGCACATGCCTTTCTCAAGGTATTCGACATCTTTTCGGCCATGCAATCGGATAATCCGATTGAGGAACTTGGCGAAGTGATCCAAGCGTATGCCCATGAATCACGGCTCATAGACATTTGTAGAGATGCAGGCCTGAACCGGGTGGTGAAGGGAATCCTGAAACACTCATCGCAGGTAGCCGACCCTGCGTATCCGTACATGCGTATGCCCCTCTGCTACATACTATTCGAGACGGCGGATGGTGGCGACATTCGCTCCCTGATGGGGCGTAAAGGGCAGTTAGAGGTTGTGGCTAATCTGGAACTACTTCACCAAGTGGCCGTCGGCTTACGGCAATTGCACGGCGTGCGTATCGCGCATCAGGATCTCAAACCGTCAAACGTGGTCATTTTCGAGCGAGACAAAACCGGTGCCAAGGTCGCTGATCTGGGGCGGGCTAGCCACCGCGATTATCCGGCACCGCACGATACCTTGGCCTTTGCCGGAGATGGACTCTATGCGCCACCGGAACAGTTGTATCAATATGTGGCACCCGAGTGGATTGATCGACGTGAGGCGTGCGATCTCTACCAACTGGGATCACTTCTTTGCTTTCTCTTTGCCGGCGAAGGTGCAACCAGCGGCACCATCGAACGAATGCCGCCGGAGTTCTGCCCAGGAGCATGGGACGGCTCATATGCCGAAGTAATTCCCTATGTTCAACAAGGATTTGCCTCGTTCATCGAGGATATTGCTTTGGACTTCCCCGAATGGGCACGCGACGAACTCGTTGTTTTTGTACAGCATGCCTGCGACCCCGATGTGCATCGTCGAGGTCACCCTAAAGCCCGGCAACAGATTGTCGATGGCAAAGTTGGGCGGATCGGACTGGATCGCTTCATCACCACTTTAGCCAATCTTGCCAAGCGAGCCATGGTACAGGCTCGCATCGAGCGGAACGCCAAAGAATGAGCAAGAAAACTCTCTTCTCAGACAACATCGATCGCAAAATCCTGCCTCGCTGGAGGGATTCATCGCGCGTAGCAGGCAACAGTGAAGCACTCGCACTGCGCTCGCACAAAAGGGTACTGTCTTTCGAAGCGGAATTGGGTCGAGTACGCGAGGAACTGAGCAAATATCCACATCCCGGTATCGCTGCAGAGGCAATTAGCCTGGCCCATTTCGCGAATGATGTGTCGCTTCACGAGGCTGCCGTGGCTGTGCTCAAGGAGGCAGAAAGCCTGCCAGCGAATCTTCAGCGTCACGTGAAGAGTGCAACGCACGATGAGCAAAAGTCAAATGGGAATCACTGGGGAGGCCCTGAGGAAAGTATTTTCCAAGTGGGGCGGCTACGCAGACTTATGCAGCATTACCCAAGAAATCCGCTCCTCTTTATGGATCTGGCGCGACACCAATCTATCCTAGGCGAACATGAAAAAGCTGAAAAATCCACTCGGATAGCTCTTTCCTTGGCACCGAATCACCGGCAGATTTTGCGCTCTTCCGTCCGTTTTTATGTAAACAACGGGGAAGGAGGAGTAGCAATGCGTCTTTTAGCCAAGTCCCCAGCCACCAAAAATGACCCCTGGCTCATCGCCGCAGAACTGGCTACCGCCCAAACCGAGGAACGCGCCCCAAAATTCATGCGAGAAGCACGGAGAATACTGGACCAACGTGCGTTTCAACCAGCCATGCTCACCGAACTTGCAGCAGCGGTTGGCACCTACGAATTGCTTGATGGAAAGCGAAAAGATGCGAAGAAGCATTTCGAAACGGCACTCCTGTCCCCAAATGAGAACGCGCTCGCACAGATTAAATGGGCAGACGAACGGGGGAAATTAGCACTTGCGGGCATCGAAAAAGGATTTAAACGCGTCGCCAGCGCTAACGAGGCTGCGTTTCTACGTGCCTACTCAAACCAGGATCTTCTCATTGCGGCCCCTTATGCAGAGAAATGGTACAACGAAGAACCGTTTTCTGCCGATGCTGCAATCATGGCAACCTACGTGTACTGCCTCCTCGACGACTATGCAGCGATAGAACGTATTACCGAATTTGCAGTAAGAGCCCATCCGACCAATTATTGTCTCCATAACAACGACTACTACGCCAGAATCTCCAGCGGCACGCTGTTCGAGGGAGACCCGACTCATGTCGATCAAAACATACGTCAATCAGCGGATATTCTCATGCATCAAATCCGAAGCGATACCGCTGACGTGGCTCACGCAGCAGCCAATCTGGGGCTGCTTCTCTATCGAATGGGGATACCAGAAGAGGGACGTAAGGCCTATGACTACGCTGTCCAGTGGGCGACTAAGCGACGGGAAAAATTCTCGATTGCCAATGCGCTAACCATGCATTCACGTGAAGCCATATTAGCGAAAACGGAATGGGCTCCAGCCACTCTTGCTGCAGCTAAAGTCGCGGTCAAGCAGATTCCCAACTTCAGTGCGGGACTCTCGTTCTATATCTCTAAACTCGAAGCGCTGGCCGCTGATCCAGATAACGCATCAACGATCCTGAATCCCGCAACGGCGAACAACTACTTAGAGAAGAAACCGCCGCTGGTACTAGGGCGCGATTTTCATATTCGATGGCAGAAGGATGGTAGAGCAACGCTCATCGTCCCCCACTTGAAGGCTTGACCTACACATCAAATGATCAATCATTTATCACAGTTATCACAAGGGAGGCTAAAAATATCAAACCCCTTGATAACAAAATAGCCTCTTATTAAATCACTTTAAAGGAACAAAAGCATTGAAAAACATGCAAATAGCTTTTGCACTATTATCATTCATAAGCGGCTCCTTCTTAGCATTTAAATCCGGCATCGCGGGAGTTTGGTGGGCAATACCTGCCTTCTTACTCTGTGGCCTAATGGTCGCATCATGGTTCATTTTCGGTTTCATTCAGAGCCTGAAAAGCTGGATTTGGGAATTTTTATCTGGCGTAATGATGATCTGTTTCGTCTTTGCAGTTATTTTTCATCACCCAGGGTTAGATACATCGGTCCAGAAAGCACATTCCGAATTATTTGTGCTTTTTCAGGACATCCGCTCCCAATGCAGATCACCGAACTTGATCACTGATGATTTGCAACTTCATGGGATGCAAACTTGCGGACAAGCATCTACGTACGGACTCATGGATGCAGCAACAGAATTGTGGAAGGCGATCTACTTTGGTCCTGGCGCAAGCTTGCTGGACGGCGCAAACTCACTAGCTAATGGTTCCAATAAGGATAGATGCTTTGAGAAATACGTTGAGGCAAAAAAAATCTGTCCCGTTGCGTTCAGCACACTCAATCAAGAAACTCTTTCAACCCTTGCGAGAATGGGAGTAACAGCCCCATAGAGGCAATAAAAAAATAAAATCGGCGAAGATACCGCCGTGAACGAATTAATGCCCAGCACCAGGCGGTGAGCTCATTGATCAAAGAATTCGGCGAGGGTACCCGAGGCGATTGGGCTGCTGCAAACGCCCAAATGCGGACGTTTCTTGAGGGGTTGCTCGATGACATTGCTAGGCACGAATTTCCAGCGGATGTGGA
>PHCF01000137.1 GCA_002842145.1 Betaproteobacteria bacterium HGW-Betaproteobacteria-6
CTTTGCCGCCGGGTTGTCGCCAGCGCCGGCTTGTGTCGGCGCCTCCTGGCTGTCGGGTTCCATGTAGGCGGTGATCTGGGTGCCGGCGCCGTCGAAGGGCGACGGGGCGGCTGCCCGCTTGCGTTCGGGCAGGACGCTTTTGAGGAAATCCTCGGTCAGGAACTCGGCGGGATGGCGGCTGCCCAGCGCATATTCGGAGCGGCGCGCGGTAATCACCACGAAGGTGCCGCCTTCGATCTCGTAGGCCGTCAGGTAGGAAGTCCGGATCGACGACGGTTGCGGGTAGCGCGGATTGGAACTGGCAACCAGGCCTTCAATGCAGGCGATGTACTGGCCATTCTCCGGGGCCTTGGCGTGAATGATTTTCCATCGGTCAATCACGTTTCGGTTATTCGTTTTCGATCCCATGTCACTGATGTCGGGCGTCGCGCCCGAAATTGGTTGTTCGATGTCCGGATTATGACTCAATTCGCTAGCCGGAACCGGCCGGCGCTGGCGTGCGCCGACTGCCTCAGTGTGACCAGACGTTCTGGCGTCGGTTGCAGTTCATCGACAAAAATTTCCGCAACGCGCTCGATGCAGGCCTCGGCAGCGGTTGCATCGTGAAAGAGGGCGCGCGTCCGGCGGGCCAGTACGTCGTCTATCGTTCGCGCCGCCTCGAAACGAATGGCGAAGCGGACCATGGCTTCGCTGTACGGCAGGTTCGGGTGGAGCGGTTGGTCGTTGCCGGGCAGCGCGGCGAGTTGCCGGGCGTCGGTGCCGTAGGCATCGCTGCTCGGCGCGCCCGGGGAACCGTGCAGTTTGAGACTGCGGGTCGGGCTGGCTACGGTACGTAAGCCGGCGAGCGCGATGGCACGGTCGATGACCTGTTCGCCCATGAGCCGGCAGGTTGTCCATTTGCCGCCGGCGACGGTGATGAGACCGGCGGGGCTGACCAGAATGGCGTGTTCGCGCGACAGCGCGGCGGTATTTTTGGCGTCGCTGTGTTCGGGATGGATGAGCGGGCGCAGGCCGGCAAAGGCACTGCGGATGTCGGCGCGGGTTGGCGGCCGGGTCAGCACGCCGGCTGCCGTGCGCAGCAGGAAGTCGATTTCCTCTTCCAGCGGCTGCGGGTCGTTGAGTTGGCGCAACTCCGGGCGCGGCGTGTCGGTGGTGCCGAGCAGCACCCTGCCTTGCCAGGGGATGGCGAACATGACGCGGCCGTCCTCGGTTTTCGGGATCATGAGCGCCTGCTGGCCGGGCAGGAAATCGGCATCGAAGACGAGGTGGATGCCCTGGCTGGGTGTCAGCAGCGGTGGGGCATTGGCGTCATCAAGCTGGCGAATGCTGTCGGCGTGCACGCCGCTGGCGTTGATGACGACGTTGGCCGTGACGGCGAATTCCTCGCCTGTTTCGGCATCGCCCAGCACGGCGCCGGTGACCCGACCGTGGGTTTTGAGCAGGCGGGTGGCCGGCAGGTAGTTGAGGCAGGTGGCGCCGAGATCGGTCGCCGTGCGCATCAGCGTGACGGCCAGCCGGGCATCGTCGAACTGGCCGTCCCAGTAGCGGATACCGCCACACAGGCCAGCGTTGTTCAGCCCGGGCAGGGCGGCCATGACTTCCTGCCGGTTGAGGCCTTGCGAGGCGGCCAGGTTGTGCCAGCCGGAAAGCAGGTCGTAGAACTTGAGGCCGGCGGCGTACATCAGCCGGTCAAAGCGGTTCCAGGCCGGAATGATGAAGGCGAGCGGATGGACGAGGTGCGGTGCGTTGTGGAGCAGGTAGGAGCGTTCGCGCAGGGCGTGGCGGACCATGCCGATGTCGCCCTGACGCAGATAGCGGACGCCGCCGTGGATCAGCTTGGTGCTGCACATCGAGGTACCGGAGGCGAAATCGCGAGCTTCGACGAGCAGCGTCCGATAGCCGCGGGCTGCTGCATCGACCGCCGTGCCGAGCCCGCTTGCGCCGCCGCCGATGATCAGGAAGTCCCACGGACGCGGGTCGCGCAGGGCGGCGAGGCCGTCGTCGCGGGTCATGGCTTGGCCCAGCCGAGGGTGCGCTGGATGGCGCGGCGCCAGTCGGCGAACAGGGCTGCGCGCCGGTCATTGGCCATCGAAGGCTCGAAACGGCGTTCGGCCTGCCACAGCGAAGTGAGTTCGGCCTCGTCCCGCCAGAAGCCGACGGCCAGCCCGGCCAGATAGGCGGCGCCGAGAGCCGTGGTTTCAGTGACTTTCGGGCGCACGACGGGGACGCCGAGGAGGTCAGCCTGGAACTGCATGAGCAGATCGTTGCGGGCGGCGCCGCCATCGACTCGGACTTCGCTGATCGGCTGGCCGGCGTCGTTCTCCATGGCCTGCAGCACCTCGGCGCTCTGGAAGGCAATGGCTTCGAGCGCAGCGCGGGCGATGTGGGCGCGCGTCGTGCCGCGCGTCAGGCCGAATAGCGCGCCGCGGGCGGTCGGGTCCCAGTAGGGCGCGCCGAGGCCGGTGTGGGCCGGTACGAGATAGACGCCGCCGTTGTCGGGCACGGAGGCCGCCAGTGTTTCGACTTCGCCGGCGCTGGCGATCAGGCCGAGGCCGTCGCGCAGCCATTGCACGGTGGCGCCACCCATGAAGACGCTGCCTTCGAGCAGGTAGGTGGTTTGTCCGTTGCGCTGCCAGCCGATGCTGGTCAGCAGGCGGTGCTGCGAGGCCATGGGCTGCCGGCCGGTGTTCATGAGCAGGAAGCAGCCGGTGCCGTAGGTGTTCTTGGCCATGCCGATGTCGAGACAGGCCTGGCCGAAGGAAGCGGCTTGCTGGTCGCCGGCCAGGCCGCTGAGCGGGATCGCGGTGCCCAGCCATTCGGCATCGATCATGGCGATGTCGCCACTGTTGGCAACGAGGCGCGGCAGCAGGGCGGCCGGGATGTCGAGCAGCGCCAGCAACTCGTCGTCCCAGCATTGGCGATGGATGTCGAAAAGCAGCGTGCGCGAGGCGTTCGACGGGTCGGTGACGTGCTCGCCGGTGAGCTTCCAGGCCAGCCAGCTGTCGATGGTGCCAAAGGCCAGTTCGCCGCGTTCGGCCCGGGCGCGGGCGCCGGGGACGTGGTCGAGCAGCCACTTGAGTTTGGTGCCGGAAAAGTAGGCGTCGAGGACGAGGCCGGTGCGTTGCTGGAAGCGTTCCGCGTGGCCGGCGGCGGTCAGCTCGTCGCAAATGGCGGCGGTGCGCCGGTCCTGCCAGACGATGGCACGGTGCACGGGCTGACCGGTGGCGCGATCCCAGAGCACGGTGGTTTCGCGCTGGTTGGTGATGCCGACGGCGGCAATCTGCGTGGCGGCAAGCCCGTTGTCGCGCAGCACGGCGCGGGCGACGGTGAGCTGCGCTGTCCAGATTTCATCGGCGTCGTGCTCGACCCAGCCGGGCTGCGGGTAATGCTGGGCTATTTCCTGCTGGGCGAGGCCGCGGATGCTTCCCTGGCGGTCGAACAGGATGGCGCGCGCGCTGGTTGTGCCCTGATCGAGGGCGAGGACGAACTGCTCGGAAGGTGCAGGCATGGCGAACTCCGGCAAGCGTTGTGCGGCCAGTATAGCCGGCCGGGCGCGGGCTTGGCAGGACTTACAGGATCGCCAGCACGTTTTCCGGTGGGCGGCCGAGGGCGGCCTGGTCGCCATTGACCACGATGGGCCGCTCGATGAGCTTGGGGTTGGCGACCATGGCGTCGATGAGGGCGTCCTGCGAGAGCGACGGGTCGGCCAGGTTGAGCGCCTTGTATTCGGCTTCGCCCTTGCGCATCAGCGCGCGGGCGTCGGCCAAGCCGAGTTTCTTGAGCAGGCCGCTCAGCGTGGTGGCATCGGGCGGCGTGTCGAGGTAGGCGACGATCTCCGGTTCGATGCCCTTTTCCTTGAGCAGGGCGAGTGTGTCGCGGGATTTGCCGCAGCGGTTGTTGTGGTAGATGGTGATGGTCATGGAGCTAGGGTGGTTGGGGATTTCAATTTTGGACAAATTTTCCGGTTGACCGTAGCAATCGAGTCAGGTGCCGCAGAAGGTCATGTAGGTCGTCGTGAATTCGCTCGGCGCCGGTTCGGCGTATTCGGCGTCGGCCGGGCGTTCGTCGAACGGGGAACGGATGACGGCGAGCAGGCGTTCGAAGGGGGCCAGGTCGTTGTGATCGACGGCGGCATCGAGGGCGGCTTCGACGCGGTGGTTGCGCGGGATGTAGCAGGGGTTGGCGTGTTTCATCGCTGTCAGCAGTTCGGCTGAGCGTGTCGGCTGGCGAGCCTGCCAGCGGGTTTGCCAGTCGGCGAAATCGGTGGCCTCGGCCATCAGGGCGTTGAGATGCGTGGCGTCGCCGGCCGCCGCATCGAACAGGGCGCGGAAGGCGAGGGTGAAGTCGAGGCGGTTGTGCTTGAGGATGCGCAGGAAGTCGTCGATCAGGGCGCGATCCGCTTCGGCGTCGCCGGTTTCGTCGATGCCGAGCTTGGCCCGGAAGACGCGCAGCCAGTGCGCGGCCTGGCGCTCGGGCAGGGCGTCGATGACTGCTGTGGCGGCTTCCACCGCGCGTTGCGTGTCGGGGTCGATGAGCGGCAGCAGGGTTTCGGCCAGTCGCGCCAGGTTCCAGCGGGCGATGCCGGCCTGCTTGCCGTAGGCGTAGCGGCCGGCGCTGTCGATGGAACTGAACACCGTGCCGGCGCTGTAGCTTTCCATGAAGGCGCAGGGGCCGTAGTCGATGGTCTCGCCAGACAGCGTCATGTTGTCGGTGTTCATGACACCGTGGATGAAGCCGACGCCGAGCCAGCGCGCCACGAGTTCGGCCTGGCGCTCGCCGACGGCGGTCAGCAGGTCGAGGTAGGGCTGCGGGCTGGCCGCCAGTGCCGGGTAATGGCGGGCAATGACGTAGTCGGCCAGGCGCTTGACCTGTTCCGGCCCCTGATGGGCGGCGAAGAACTGGAAGGTGCCGACGCGGACATGGCTGGCGGCGACGCGGGTCAGCACGGCGCCGGGCTGGGCGCGGTCGCGGCGCACCATGTCGCCGGTCGCCACGACGGCCAGCGAACGCGTCGTCGGAATGCCCAGGGAGTGCATCGCCTCGCTGATCAGGTACTCGCGCAAGGCCGGACCGAGTGCGCATTTGCCGTCGCCATTGCGCGAAAACGGCGTGCGGCCGGAACCTTTGAACGCGATGTCGCGGCGCTCGCCGTGGCGGTCGATCACCTCGCCGAGCAGCAAGGCCCGCCCGTCGCCGAGCTGCGGCGAGAACTGGCCGAACTGGTGGCCGGCGTAGGCCTGGGCGATTGGCTCCGCTCCCTCCGGAACGCGGCTCCCGGCCAGCGCTTCGATGCCTTCCGGCGAGGCCAGCGCCGCCGGGTCGGCCCCCAGCTCGATGGCCAGTTCTTCGTTCAGGCGGATGAGGGCCGGCTGGCTCGCCGGCGTCGGCTGCCAGCGAACGTAGAACTCATCGAGGTCGCGAACATAGGAGTTGTCGAAGGTAAAAAAACGGGGGGCTGGGGCGTTCATCGGAATCGGGCTTTGTCGGTTTTCCATCGGCCAGTGGCGGTTTTGTCGTAAATCGCGGCACTGGCCGTGGTTCAAGCAATTTCGATGCTAACCGGCGGCTTTGGTTCCCCGCCTGCCATGAATGGCGGCGAAGCCGGGTCTGGAAGGCTATGGCACGCCCGGCCGGCTGCGCCTTTCGTTGCGGTGCTCGGCGATCTGCTTGACGCTGCCATCCGGCATCTGGGTTTCGATGCGTACCGTGAAACCCCAGAGCGTGGCCAGATGTTCCAGGACGCGCTCCGTTTCGGGGCCGAGCGGTCGGCGCTGATGGGAAAAGTGGCGCAGGGTCAGCGAGCGGTCGCCGCGCAGATCGACGTTCCACACCTGGATGTCGGGGTCGGCGCTGCCCAGGTTGTATTGCTCGGCCAGTGAGCGGCGCAGCGCCCGGTAGCCCTGTTCGTCATGAATGGCATCGACGCGCAGTTTCGGCAGGGTTTCGTCGTCGAGAATGGAGAACAGCCGGAATTCCCGCATCAGGCGCGGCGACAGGTACTGGGCGACGAAACTCTCGTCCTTGAAGTTGCGCATGGCGAAATCGAAGGTTTCCCGCCA
>PHCF01000138.1 GCA_002842145.1 Betaproteobacteria bacterium HGW-Betaproteobacteria-6
CGCACATAGTTTTTCCTGCCTAGCTAAATCGAATTCGTTTTGCCAAATCGTCCGGCAACCAGGGCATGGCAGCCAAAACGACCGTTTCCAGAGGCGCCGCCAGCATCGCGTTCCGCCACCACGGCTGTATCGGCGCGGAAGTCATGCCGCCCAGCCCGACCAACACCATGACCACCAGCACCCCGCGCGCCAGCCCGAAGAGCATGCCGAGCAGACGGTCTGACACGGACAAGCCGAGGGCTTTGACCATGCTGCGCACCACCATGTTCAACACCGCCATCATGACGAGGATGCCGACAAAGATCACCACGCAGCCGGCCAGCGTCCGCAAGGCCGGGTCGCTCAAACCGGCGAAAACCGAGTTCCCGACAGTGGAGCCAAACTCGATTGCGGCAAAAATCCCGACCCCCCAGGCCACCAGGGCGATCACCTCGCCAACCACACCGCGCCACAAGCCAAACAGCAGCGACACGCTGACAATCCCTATCACGACGTAGTCAAAACCGGTCATGGCTTGGCCGCAACGACTCCGCTGACACCGATACGCTTCATTTTGTCGAGTGCCTTGTCGGCCGCCTCGCGACTCGCGAACGGCCCGGCACGCACACGGGTTTTCTTGCCCTGCGGCGTATCGAGCGGCTCGCTGAAGGTCTTGATTCCCTGCTCGCCAAGCTTGCTCCGCAGATTTCTGACATTGGCCTCGTTGGAAAAGGCGCCGATGAGGATCAGATATTCACCATTTTTCGCAACCGGCTTGGCATCCGGGGTCTGACCCGCCAGAATCGCTGCGGCGCGTTTCGCTTCATCTGCCCGAGGTTTCTCGGCAGGTTTTTCGGGTGTTTTGGCCGCCGATTTTTCAGGCACTTTTTCGGGCTTGCTGACTGGTTTTTCAGCGACCTTCTCAACCGGCTTCGGATTCTTGACGGCCTCGACAACGCGGGCAGTCGGCTTGACCGCCGGCTCGGCAACAACGGCGGGAGGCGCCACCGGGGTCTCCACCGCCTTCGGTGCGGCGCGCACAACCGGCGATGCGGCAAATTTCGGCGCAAACGGCTTTTCATCCTGCCCGGGAATGCGGATTTCGACATCCTGCACCGTCTGGCGCGGCTCGTGATCCATCACCATGGGCAGTACGACAGCCACCACGGACACGAAAAATACGGCCCCGACCAGACGGCGGCGGGCGCGTTTCTTGAGGTACAACTGGGCGTCGTTGTCGTCCATGACTAGGGTCTTTCTTGCGTGGCCAACTGAGGAGAGGCATGGCAAACCACCTCGCCACCCAGCTGGTTGTCGACGATGATCCCGGCCAGCGTCTCGGCGCTCGTCCCGCGCGGCCCACCCAGCGTCGCCAGATGCCAGACATCGACCTTGCCCTTCAAGGGCGCCAGGGCGCCGACGATATCCTTGTCGCGCAACATGCCGAGTACGGCAAAGGTCCGGTCGAAAAAGCCCATGCTCGACAGGTTGTCGGCAAGCACGCGGATGGCCTGCGGATTGTGGCCGACATCGAGAACAATCGCCGGCTTGCCTGGAATGACCTGAAAGCGGCCAGGCAATTCGGTTTCGATCATCCCGGGGCGGATGGCCTGCATGGTCACCGGCAGTTTGCTGCCGAGCGCGTCGAGCGCAGCCAGGGCGACGGCGGCGTTGTAGAGCTGGGTCGGGCCGCGCAGGCCAGGGTAGGCCAGCGCACGCTTGATCACCTGGCCGCCGGAACGGCACCACCAGCGCCATTGCAGGCGGTTTTCGTTGGTTTCGGCGCTTGGCCGCTCGAAGCCGAAATCGCGGCCGATCAGACGCAGATCGGCGCCAATCGCTGCCGCATGGTCAAGCAGGCTGCGCGGCGGATTCGGATCAGCACAAAAAGCCGGCTTGCCGGCCCGGTAGATACCGGCCTTTTCGAAACCGATGCTCTCGCGATCCGGCCCCAGCCAATCTGTGTGATCGAGTGCGACGGTGGTCACGATGGAAACATCGGGTTCATAGATGTTGACCGCATCAAGGCGACCACCGAGGCCGACCTCGAGTATCGCCGCGTCGACACCTGCCTCGGCAAAGACTTCCCAGGCGGCCAGCGTACCGAATTCGAAATAGGTCAGCGCAACGTTGCCGGCCTTCTGGCGCGCCGCTTCGACGCGTGCAAAGGCGGCACACAAGGCTCCGTCACTGACCGACCGACCGTTCAGGCGGACCCGCTCGTTGTAGTCGAGCAGATGCGGCGAGGTGTAGCAGCCGACCTTGTAGCCGGCGCGGTCGATGATGTTTTCCAGATAGGCACAGGTCGAACCCTTGCCGTTGGTACCACCAACCACGATGACGGGGCAATGCTGGGCCTGCCCCAAGGCCGCCTTGACCAGCCGGATACGGTCGAGACCCAGCTCGATGCCGGCCTGCCCCTTGGGATGCAAGCCTTCGAGATGTTGCAGCCAGTCGTCTTTAGTCATTAGTTGTTCGTTGCCTAGGATCGAGCCAAAGCGCAGGACGTCCGGTACTGTTACTCGATCCTAACAGCGCGATCCTGCTTCAAGCGGCAACAGGCAGCTTAAGCAAAAGCGCCAATACGCGGGCAACCTGGTCGCGCAACTCGCGACGGTCGACGATCATGTCGATGGCGCCCTTTTCAAGAATGAACTCGGAGCGCTGGAATCCCTCCGGAAGTTTTTCACGCACCGTTTGCTCAATGACGCGCGGACCGGCAAAGCCGATCAACGCCTTTGGCTCGGCAATGACCACGTCGCCGACAAAGGCAAAGGAGGCCGAAACGCCGCCCATGGTCGGGTCGGTCAGGATGGAGATGAAAGGCAGGCCGGCTTCGGACAGTTTGGTCAGCGACGCCGTCGTCTTGGCCATCTGCATGAGCGAGAACAAGCCCTCCTGCATGCGGGCGCCGCCGGAAGCGGTGATGCAGATGAAGGGCATCTTTTGTTCGACGGCTGTCTGGACGCCGCGCACGAAACGTTCGCCGAGCACCGAGCCCATCGAACCGCCCATGAAATCGAACTCGAAGGCGGCGGCAACGACCGGCATGGTCTTGACGGCCCCCTGCAGGACGACCAGCGAATCGCTTTCACCGCTCGATTCGTTGGCATCCATGAGGCGATCCGGATATTTCTTGGAATCCTTGAATTTGAGGCTGTCGACCGGCAAAACTTCGGCGCCGATCTCGAAACGGCCTTCGCTATCGAGCAGCAGATCAAGGCGTTGACGGGCGTTCAGGCGATTGTGGTGACCACATTTCGGGCAGACCTGCAGGTTGTTCTCGAGATCGGTTGCGTAGAGCACAGCCTCACAGGACGGGCACTTGCTCCACAGGCCTTCCGGCAAATTCCCGCGGCGCTGGGCACCTTGCTCGCGCTTGATCTTGGGGGGCAGCAGTTTGGTCAACCAGCTCATTATTTCACCTCATCCACACCGCGACGAATGTCTGCAACCAGGGCCTTGACGTTGGCGCAGGCAGTTTCAGCCGTCGATTTTTCAATTTCTTCAATAATCCGGCTGCCGACGACGACAGCGTCGGCGATAGCGGCAATACGGGCGGCGGTCGACGCGTCACGGATGCCAAAACCGACACCGACCGGCAGGCCGGTTTTCTCGCGGATCAGCGGCAGGCGCTCGGCCACCGCCTCGACGTTGAGTGCGCCAGAGCCGGTCACCCCCGCCAGCGAGACGTAATAAACATAACCGCTGGCGATTTCGGCCACCTGGGCAATGCGCTCGGCATTCGACGTTGGTGCCAGCAGGAAGATGGGATCCATGCCGTGCGCCTTCATCGCGGTACCAAAGCTGACCGCTTCTTCCGGCGGGTAATCGACGACGAGAACACCATCAACCCCGGACTGCGCGGCCTTCTCGGCAAACGTCTCGAGCCCCATCGCCTCGATCGGATTGGCGTAGCCCATCAGGACAACCGGCGTCTTGTCGTCAAACTTGCGGAATTCGACAACCAGTTGCAGCACCTTGCGCAGCGTCATGCCCTTGGCCAGCGCGCGCTCGGAAGCACGCTGGATGGTCGGGCCGTCGGCCATCGGGTCGGAGAAAGGGACGCCGAGTTCGATGACATCGGCGCCGGCCTCGACCAGCGCCTGCATGAGCGGCAAGGTCAGAGCTGCATCCGGGTCGCCGGCCGTGATGAAGGGAATCAGCGCCTTGCGGCCTTCGGCATTGAGCCGGTCAAAAGCAGATTGGATACGCGACATCAGAATACGATTCCCGACTTTTCGGCCACGGTATGCATGTCCTTGTCACCCCGACCGGAGAGGTTGACCAGCAGAATCTTGTCCTTGGCCAGCGTCGGTGCAAGTTTGGCGGCGTAAGCCAAGGCATGGCTGGACTCGAGTGCCGGGATGATGCCTTCGAGGCGGCACAGGTTATGAAAGGCTTCGAGCGCTTCGGCGTCATTGATCGGCTGGTACTCAGCACGACCAAGATCCTTCAGCCAGGCGTGCTCCGGGCCGACGCCCGGATAATCGAGACCGGCCGAAATGGAGTGCGTCTCGATGATCTGGCCATCCTCATCTTGCAACAGGTAGGTCCGGTTGCCGTGCAGCACGCCAGGCACACCGGCCGTCAGCGAGGCGGCGTGATGGCCGGTTTCAATGCCGGAGCCGGCGGCCTCGACACCAATCAGGCGCACGCCCTCGACGTTGATGTAGGGGTAGAAAATGCCCATCGCATTAGAACCACCACCCACTGCGGCAATGACTGCATCCGGCTGACGGCCGGTCATTTCGGGCATCTGGGTCAGGCATTCCTCGCCGATAACCTTCTGAAAATCGCGGACCAGCATCGGGTAGGGGTGCGGACCGGCGACCGTGCCGATGATGTAGAAGGTGTTGTGGATGTTGGTCACCCAGTCACGCATCGCCTCGTTCAGTGCGTTGACGTCCTCGCTGCCCATATAAACGACGCACTCCATGCCGTAGCGGGCTGCCACGGTCGCGGTCGCCACGCCGTGCTGTCCGGCACCGGTTTCGGCGATGACGCGCGGCTTGCCCATGCGTTTGGCCAGCATGGCCTGACCGATGCAGTTGTTAACCTTGTGGGCACCGGTGTGATTGAGGTCTTCGCGCTTCAGGTAGATCTGGGCGCCACCAAGCAGGTCGGACCAACGCTTGGCATGATAGATCGGCGACGGACGACCGACGAAATGCTTCAACTCATATTCGTATTCGGCCCGGAATGCGGGGTCGGCCTGGGCTGCAGCATAGGCGGCCTTCAGCTCATCAAGCGCGCCAAACAGCGTCTCGGCGACAAACACGCCGCCGTAGGGGCCGAAATGGCCCTTGGCATCGGGGAAGTTATATTGATTCATCAGCTTTCCGTACGGCCGCCACGAAGGCAGCGATTTTCGAGTGATCCTTGATTCCCTTGCTCATTTCAACGCCAGACGAGACATCGACGGCCACCGGGCGCACGCGCTGCACGGCATCGCCAACGTTGTCTGCTGTCAGCCCGCCGGAAAGCACCAGATACGAAGGGAGATTCGGCGGAATCAGCGTCCAGTCAAAGACATGGCCGCCACCACCGTAGCCCTCGACAAAGGCATCCAGCAACAGCCCCCGGGCGTCGGGAAACGAGCCGGCGAATTCTACCAGATCAAGCCCCGGCCTCACCCGTGCTGCCCGCAGATAGGGCCGGGCGAACTGCCGGCAATAGGCCGCATCCTCGTCGCCGTGAAACTGCAGAACGTTGATGGGCAGGGCTTCGCAGGCGGCAAGGACAACGTCTGGCGCCTCGTTCACGAACAGGCCGACGACATCGACAAAGGGAGGAATTCGCCGGGCCAGTTGGGCGGCCCGCTGCGGGGTAACGTAACGCGGGCTGGGCGGATAGAAGACGAAGCCGATGGCATCGGCACCGGCCGCAACGGCCGCGTCAACGTCTTCTTCGCGGGTCAGGCCACAGATTTTGATCCGTGTTTTCATGAATTCTGATTCCTACGGTCAACCGGGAAAAATGGCCAAAATTGAAATCGCTGCTTGAGCAAAAATCCGGCCGGAAAACATCATTTCAACAACCCGTCGAGAAAATCGTCATCCGGATCAGGCAAGCCCCAGTGCGGCTCGTAGATCGGGCCACGGAAATAGAGGCCGTCGGGCGAAAAAGTCGGCGCCGCCCGCGTGCGATCCTTCACCTGCAGCAACTCGTCGATCCAGCCGGACGACTGCCGCCCCTTGCCAATGTAGACCAGCGTGCCGACCAAATTGCGCACCATATGATGCAGGAAGGCGCTAGCCTCGAAATCGAAGACGAACATATTGCCGCATTGCCGCACCTCCGCCCTCGACAGCGTCTTGACCGGCGACTTGGCCTGACACCCCGCAGCGCGAAAAGCCGAAAAATCGTGCTCGCCGAGCAGTCGACCGCAGGCTTCCTGCATCGCAGCCAGTTCGAGCACGCCGTGAACCCAGCCCACCCGCCCCGCCCACAAACCCGGCCTCTGCGGCCGATTGAGCAGCAAATAGCGGTAGCGCCGTCCCCGGGCACTGAAGCGCGCATGAAACTCGTCATCCACGACCTGCGCCCAGCGCACGGCAACGCCTTCCGGCAAATTCGAATTGACGCCGCGCACCCAGGCCGTCAGCGGGCGGTCGACCGAGGTCTCGAAATGCACGACCTGATGGCTCGCATGCACCCCGGCGTCGGTGCGCCCGGCACACATCACGCCGACTGACATGCCGGCGATTTCGCGCAGAGCGGACTCAAGCGCATCCTGCACCGTGCCGCCGCCGGCCTGGCTTTGCCAGCCGCGGAAGGCCGTGCCGCAATATTCGACACCCAAGGCAATTCTCACAACAATGCAGCCCCCATCAGTCCAAGGCCGGACAGCACCACCAGCACAGTATCGCGCAACGTCCACGACGCAAGATTCAGATGCAAAACCTCCCGCCCGGAAGAAACCAACGGCTGAGCCGCCAGCATCTGTTTCCAGGCCCCTTTTTCCGGCGGCGCCTGAAGGTTTTCGAGCACTAGCGAAAGACGAACGACAACGCGCTCGACGTCGAAGCGCAGGCCCCGAAGCGGCTCCAGCAGGCCCCACAAGCCAGCGATCATCCCTTCGTGGCCGAGACGCAGGAACAGCCAGGCCAGGCAGGCCAGCATCGTCACCAAACGGGCAGCCTGCAGATTGGCTTCGGCCATGCCTTCAAAGGTTGGCGCCCAGGCCATGTCGTGTATTGCTTCGCCCGGCGTGTTGTAGGCCAGAATCAACCAGAGGGTGAGCAACAGCCAGCGCGCCCGCCAGACATAAGCCGACCAGCGCCCAGCCAGGGCTGGCTTCAGCAGCAAAGCCCCGACAACAAGCAGGATCATGGCGGCATAGCCGACGAATTGAACGCCAACAACGGCTGCCAGCCAGATGATCAATGCGCAAGAAGGATGCAAAACCAAGCTCCGAAAATGCACACAGCCCCTTGCGGGGCCATGTGCCGATCACAAGCCTGAATTCTACCCGCCTATGCGGCCGAGTATCGTGCGAGCCTGCTCAACCAGATCGACCGACCCCTCGCTGACCACTTCCTGAAGCAGTTCGCGAGCACCTTCAAGGTCACCCATCTCTTCATAGGCCTTGGCCAGATCGAGCTTCGTATTAACCTCTTCCCAATGCTCGTTGTGCACCGGAGCCTCCTCGACAACCGGAGGCTCTGCCGATGGCGCATCCAGCGGTGCCGCCTCTTCCGGCGCAACACCTACGTCAGCCAGCGCATCAGGCGCAGCTTCCGGCGGCGTGGACAAATCAAGATTGATCGAACCGATATCGAATTCCTGCGCCCCCATGGGCTGCCCCAGGAACATCGAGTCAGTCAGCTTGACATCGAACTCCAGCGAATCGCTATCGACGACAGACGGATTGACAACCGTCTGATCAAGCTTGTCATCGTGCTCTTCACCACCAAAGTTCAGGATATTGGAATCAATCAGCGTATCCGTACCGGACAGATGATTAACCACAGTCTGTGTCAGAGCCTTGTCCTCATCGTTACCCAGGTCGGCCGCAGGAGGCACATCCTCAGGCAACGATTCGGGATGCAATTCGTCGGGAACCTCTTCGCCACCCACCCAGGTGCCGAGGCCGACATCCATATCTTCGGCCATCTCGGCAACAGCCGAAGGCATTACCAGCGTACCGTCCGGCGAAAAATCGGGGGCTGGCGTAGTCGGCTCATCTACCAGGGCATCCGCTACTACGCTCAGATCAAGATCCTCCGAGGTCGAATCAGCCTTCCCTGCTTTTTCTTCGTTGACCAACATCTCTGGGACCACCGACTCTTCGACCACTGAAGCCAGTTCGCCACCGAGGTCAAAATCAAGCGCATCAGCATCGCTTGCCGAAACCGTCGCATCGGTCGCGTCATTCACGCTGACGACCTCGGGGGCAACCGTCTCCTCTCCGAGATCAAAATCAAGCGTCATGGCGTCCGACCCAAAATCCACTGTCTCGCCAGCCGCATCGTCAACGACCTCAACTACCGGTTCTTTCGGAAGCACCAAGGTGTCCTGCTCAAACCCTTCCGTGAGGTCTAGCACCACCGGAGCTTCCTCCGCTTCAGAGGCTGCAGCCGGCTCAGCTTCGGGTTCAGGGAAACTCGCCAGCGACTCGGCCACCTCAGCAGGAACGTCAGCCTGAAGATCAACAGGGACATCAGCCGACGCGAGCGATGCCTCCTCCATCACTTCCGGCGCAGCCTGCGCCTGCGAAGCAGAGTACAACGGATTGTTCGGATCAAGCGCCAACCCCAGTACGGCCACCTTGGCCCAATCGGGACCAACGCCGGCCGTCTGCGCATATAGCTCGCCAGCCAGCGTCTCAAACTGCTTGACGCTGTGACGGTTGGCATAAATCTCGAGCAACTTGGCATGGATTGCGGTGCGTTGCGGATCTTTCTGCAACGCTTCAAGCAGGATTTCTTCAGCCTGGGTATCGCGGCCATACGCCATGTATACGTCTGCCTCGGCAACCGGATCGACCTCATCGGTATCGATGGTTCCTGGACCAGTCTGGCTAAACTCGCCGGTTTGCGGCGGCGTGTTCCCCGTATCGATACTCTGGCCACCCGTCATGCGGAACACCGAGTTGGGGCCAAGACTGGAAGGCATCGGAAGCGCGGTCGTCTCAACAGAAGCACTCTTGGTGCGCCGACGGCTGTACAAGAAGTAACCAGCCAGCAGTGCCAGAACGCCACCGCCACCGACCAGGGGCAACGGATCCTCGAGCAGTGAATCGACAAAACTCGGCTCATCCTGCACCTGTTCCGCAGGCGCTACGGTCGGCGGAACAACCGCTTTCACCTCTTCTACCTGCTTGGGCTGCTCAACCGGCTTGGCGGCTTCAGGCGCTTTTGGCGCCTCGACGGGGCTTGCCACCTCAGCCGGTTTAGGTTCAGGCACTTTGTCAGCCTCGGCGGATTTCGCAGGCTCGACAGGCTTGTTTACCTCGGCCACCTTGGGCTCGTCCTTCACAACCGGCGGCTGTTGAAGCTCGGCCAACTTCTGGTTTTTCAACTCCAGAAGCTTTTGCAACTCATTGACATTTTTTTCCAGAGCCTGAAGGCGATCCTGCGCTTCCTTGAGAGCCTTGTCCTTGGCCACCTGATCGGCCGTTTCAGCTGCCTTTCCAGCGGCTGCGCCCATGGCCGCAGGGTCAGTCCGCGCAACCTTGACCTGGTCCTTGGATTGCTCTTCAGGAGCGATCTTCTCGTCCACCTTGGCGGTAATTTTTCCGGTACTGGTCTGCGTTGCAACGCCATCGGCGGCTGACGTTTTGGCCGTCGAAGCAGCCAACTTTTGCCGATAGGCATTCCAGTCACGCGCGTGGGCGACGTAAATTTTCCTCGCCTCCGCCGGCGACACCGACTCGACTGCCGACTGTTCAGGAACATTCAGAATTGCACCAGCCTTGAGACGATTGACATTCTCGGCCACAAAAGCGTCCGGATTGCGCTGGAACAAACCAATAAGCATCTGCTCCAAAGACACGCCGTCGTACTTGTTTTCAGCAGCGATCTGGCGCAGTGTTTCACCCGACTTCACGACATGAGCACCGGGACTTTCCATCCTGCTACCCGCCTCTGAAGCCACTTTCGACTCCGGAGCATTGCGTGACGCCCCCCTGAGCGGAGCAGATCTTGACTCGCCTGCGCTACCACCACCTCGTACCGTTTCCACAATCCGCGCATCCGCCACCGAGCGTGACGATTGGGCTGCCCGCATTTCCGGCGGATCGAGCAGGAATGTATATTCGCGGACCAGACGCCCGGCAGGCCAATTCAGCTCGACCAGAAAATCCAGGAATGGCTCGTTGATCGGCTTGACAGAACTTACCTTGACGATCGATTGCCCACCAGGTCGCTTCTCAACGGCAAAGCGAAGATCCAGCAATACCGAAGCGAAATCCACTCCCGCCTGCTTGAATACATCCTGAGGCGCCAGACGCGCACTCATGCCGCCGAGCTCGTCTCTGGTCGCACCGATATCGAGCTCGGCCCTCAGGGGCTGCCCAATCCCGGACAACACCGTGAGCTTGCCCAGACCGGCGGCCTCTGCAATCCACGGGGAAATCGAAAGACAAGAGGCAACGGCAAGCGCCACTGCGCGCTTCTTGAACCTGATATGTACAGTTCCGTTCACGGCAAAACCCTGAGCGTCAAATTTGGGACTTTCAAATTAACATCATGTACTTAGCAATGCAAGCTAA
>PHCF01000139.1 GCA_002842145.1 Betaproteobacteria bacterium HGW-Betaproteobacteria-6
AGGGCAATCTTCGCCAGAAGACCCTGCTCGCTGCAGCCGGCCACACCGTCCAGGCCAAAAGTCTCAAGACCGAAGCCTGGACGGCTGATCGTCTGCTCGCCTTTCTTGGCAAGCTGCCGGTCAGCGCCTGGTTCAACCCGGCGGCGCCCGATGTCAAGTCGGGCGAGATCGTGCCGGAAAACCTCGGCGCCGAGGATGCCCTGCATCTGCTACTCCAAAATCCGCTGCTCATCCGCCGCCCGCTCATGGAAATCGGTGAGGAAAGGCTGGTCGGTTTCGACATTGCTGCGGTCGACGCATGGATTGGCCTGAAAAACGTCGAGCTGCCGGAAGGCAATATCGAAGCCTGCGTGCACGGTCCGGAAGGCCACGGTAGCTGCGGTAGCCACGCGCACGATCACGAGGAAGAGGAAAGCAGCCATGGTCGCTGCGGCACTCACTGACAACGCCGTAGAGATTGCGCCGGGCGTCCACTGGGTGGGAGCCCTCGACCCGCATCTGCGGAGTTTCGACATCATCCTCAAAACCGCCAACGGCACGAGTTACAACTCGTATGTCGTGCGCGGCGAGAACGGCGTGGCGATCATCGACACGGTGAAGGAAAACTTCGCCGACGATTTCTTCCGTCGACTCGAAACGGTCGCCCGCTACGACGAAATCACCACCATCGTCCTCAACCATCTCGAGCCGGACCACAGCGGCGCCCTGCCCGAGCTGCTCAAGCGTGCCCCGCAGGCCAAGGTCTATCTGTCGAGCCGCGCCCAGATGATGCTGAAAGCGCTGCTCAAGCCGACCGGCGAGAAGCCGCCCGAATACATCCCGGTCACCACCGACGACGAAGTCGATCTCGGCGGCCGCACGCTGCGCTTCCTGCACACGCCCTACCTGCACTGGCCGGACACCCAGTGCACCTATCTCGTCGAGGACGGCCTGCTGTTCACCGGTGACATCTTCGGCTGCCATTTCTGCGACAACCGGCTATTCAACGACACGGTCGGCGATTTCCGTTTCTCGTTCGAGTATTACTACGCGCACATCATGCGGCCCTTCCGCGAGTATGTGCTCGATGCCATCGCCCTGATCGAACCGCTAGCCATCAACCTGATCGCCCCGGCGCACGGCCCGATCCTGCGTCACGCGCCGCGCGACTACGTGCACCGTTACCGCGAACTGGCCACGCCACGCCTGTTCAACGAGGCGCGCAGCGAAAAGACGCTGGTCGTCTTCTACATCTCGGCCTACGGCAATACCCGGCGCATGGCCGAATCGCTCGCCGCCGGCGCCGAATCGATTGGCGGCGTGCGCGTCTCGCTGTACGACCTCGAAGGCGGCGAATCGGGCATCTTCACAGACCTCATCGAGGAAGCCGACGGCCTCGCCTTCGGCAGCCCGACCATCAATGCCGACGCCGTCAAGCCGATCTGGGACGTGCTCTCGTCGCTGACCACGGTCAACGTCAAGGGCAAGCTGGGCGCCGCCTTCGGCTCGTATGGCTGGAGCGGCGAGGCGGTACGGCTGATCGAGGACCGCCTGCGCGGCCTCAAGCTGCGCGTCCCGGTCGAGGGACTGCGCATCAAGCTCGTGCCGGATGCCGGCGAACTCGAAGCCTGCCGCGATCTCGGCGAACAACTGGCCCGTCATCTGACCGGCCGGGTCGAACACCGCGAGATCGAGTTCAGCCAACTGCAGGCGACGCCCGCATAAACAACAAACAGGGAGATAAACATGCCAAAAGCAAAAGTCACTTTTCAGGATATCGGCGTCTCGGTCACCGTCCCGGCTGGCACCCGGCTCATCGAGGTTTCCGAGAAAGTCGGCGCCGGCATCACCTACGGCTGCCGCGAAGGCGAATGCTGCACCTGCCTGACGAAGATCGTTTCCGGCAGCGAATTCCTCGCCCCGCCGAGCATCCTCGAGGACCAGGTACTCAAGGACAACATGGCGCCGCGGAATCACCGGCTGGCCTGCCAGGCCCAGATCATCGGCGGCGAAATCGTCGTCAAACCGGCCTGACGGCGTACAGCCATCAGGTCGAACAGAACAAGATTAAAAGCAAACGCCCAACCGCAACAGAGAAATCCAAATCAACCCGCTCTACAGGAATACTTGAAAATGGCCCTCATCACATTCAGCAGCCCGCTGCACAAGGACAAGACGGTCTACGCCGTCGCCGGCAGCCACACCCAGACCATCCTCGCGCTGGCCAAGGAACATCACATCCCGATCGACTTCGGCTGCCAGGAAGGCAACTGCGGCACCTGTCTGGTCGCGAAGTCGCCGCATTGACCGAACTCGGCCACATCACCAAGGCCCAGATCGAGCAGATGTACGTTGACGACATCCCGCCGACACAGTGGCGCCTTGCCTGCCAGATGATCGTCCGCGACGAAGACATCCTGGTCGAATATCCGAGCAAGTAAACACCGGCAACGAGCGCGACATGAACGGCCCGGATCGGCTTCCCTACCGCACCACCCTGTTCGCCGAGCTGCTGGCCATGCCGGCCGCGACGGCGAAGGCAGCGGCCGATCCGAACCGGGCGCTGCTGGCCAGCATCATCGCCGGGCAGGTGGCCGACAGCGGCTGCCTGCCGGCCGATCTCGGGCTGGGCAAGGCCGCTCATGCCGCGCTGCTCCACACCTATTTTCCCGGGTTCGACGTCAGCGGCCCGGTGCGCGCTGTTGAAGCCATTCCCGAATGGGAAGACCTGCAGAAGCTGCTGCTCGACTTTCGCGCCTGCGAACACCCGTCGGAACTGCTCGTCGCCAACATCCTCGCCACGGCCTGCGCCGGCCGCGACCATCTCTGGCAGGATCTCGGCCTGGCCAACCGGGAAGAACTTTCCCGGCTGATGTCGGTCAATTTTCCTGCCCTCGCCCGCGCCAACACCGGCGACATGAAGTGGAAGAAATTCATCTACCGCCAGGTCTGCTCGCGCGACGGCACCTACGTCTGCCCAGCCCCATCCTGTGGGGTTTGCAAGGATTACGCCAAATGTTTTGGACCGGAGAACTGATCGCCAGGACCGCCCCGGTACGCCGACGCCCCGGGCCTGCCCACGCGCCGCATGTCGACCGCGGCATGGCAGCCTATCTCGGGCTGGCCATCGGCGATGCGCTGGGCGCCACTGTCGAGTTTCTGACCCCGAATGAAATCCGCCAACAGATCGGCGTGCACAGCGACATCACCGGCGGTGGCTGGCTGCGCCTGAAGGCGGGCAAGGTCACCGACGACACGACGATGTCGCTGGCGCTTGGCGCGTCGATCATCGCCCGTGGCCGCGTCGACGCCCTTGCCGCAGCCGAGGCCTTCGATGCCTGGATGCGAGCCAAGCCCGTCGACATCGGAAACACCGTCCGTCGCAACTTGATCGGCTTTCGCCAGACGGGCAACCCGGAAGCCGCCGCCTCCGAACACGATGCCGGCAACGGCGCCGCCATGCGCGTTTTGCCCGTGGCCCTGGCTTGCTACGGTCAACCGGAAAAAACGACCATTTTTGCAAACCGCGCCCAGGCCCACGTCACCCACCACAACGCGCTGTCCGACGCGGCCTGCGAAGCGCTGATCTTCATGGTCCAGGATTTCCTCGCCGGCCGTGACCCTGTCGAGGTCGAACGCCGGCGGGCCGGCAAGCTGGTCAGCGACTTCCCAGTTTTCGCCTACGACAAGCGCCACCGCGACAATCCCAGCGGCTTTGTCGTCGACACCATGCAAGCCGTTCTCCAGTCCTTCTTCGCCACCGAAACCTTCGAGGACTGCCTGATCGACGTCGTCAATCGCGGCATCCCCAGGCGCTGGCTCAAGGCTCTCGACGAAAACATTGCGGCGCAATGCCCCGAGCAGGCCCGGACCCTGCTGACCCTGGCCGGTCATCCCTGAGCGCCGCGCCGCGCGGGGCAACGGCACCCAGCGCGCCTGACGCCGGCCGGGAAATCCACTTCCCGACCGGCATTTCACCCGCCACCGCCCCCTGCGGTGAACCGGAAATTTCAGTCAAATGTCGAATTCCCCGCGCCAGCCCGAACGACGAAATTCCGGCCGACCTCGTCGCCATTTCAACTGAAAATATTTCCAACATTTCATATATTCGACTCATTTCCTGTGTAAATTAGAATTGTGTCCGTCATGTTTAAATTCCAGCGTCTTTATCTCTACGTGCAGCCCATAAGTCATTTTTGAACTTTCAACCTCATGCACAGCCTGCCCAACTCCGTACTGGAATCAATCGATATCGCGCGGATTCCCTCGCCGCCCGAGATTCTGCTGCGGCTGGTGCGGACGGTTGAAGACGAGCAGGCGACGATGGGCGAGCTGGCGGGTATCGTCGAACAGGACCCCGGGCTTGCCAGCCGCATCCTGAGCGTCGCCAACTCCCCCGCCCTGCGCCGGGGCAAGGAATTCAACAATCTCGAAACCTGCCTCATCGCGCTGGGCACGCGCCTCGTCCGCTCGCTGGCAACCTGCCTTTCCATCCAGCGGCTGTTTGACCGCAACCCCCATCTCGACAAATTCGATGTCGCCGACTACTGGAGCCATTCGCTGCTGGTCGGCGAAATCGCCCGTGGCGTGGCCGAACTGGCCGACTACCCGCACCCCGACGAAGCCTACCTCTCGGGCCTGTTGCACGACATCGGCGAACTGATCCTGCTCTCGGCACTCGGCGATCCGTATCAGCGTTTTCTCGTCAACTCGGCCGAAACCCCCAGGCTCCAGGCCGAGGAGTCGCAACTGTTTGGCACCACGCACGCCGACGTCGGTGGCTGGTTGATCGATCAGTGGGGACTGGATTCGGTACTCGCCGATGGCGTCGCTTTCCATCACGCTTCGGCCGCCCAGATCGTCACGGCGACCGCCTTGCCGCAGATCGTCTGGCTGGCCCAGACCCTGAGCACGACGGCAGAAAGCACGGTCGAGCTGAGCCTGGTCGTCAATCGCAGCAGCCCCAAACTTGAAATGTCGGCCTTGCTCGCCGTGCGCGAACGCGCCATCCAGCGTGCCCGCCAGATTGCCGAAGCATTGGGCATCGGCATCGCCGACGAATTCCCCAAGCGGAGCGCAGCGAACCCGGCCCCGATGCCACATCTGGCCAACCCGGCCAACCCCGCGGAGGAAGAAATTGCCGCCGCGGTTGGCGGCATGGCCCTGCTCCAGCCCTTGCAGCAGGACCTCTTCCAGCTCGGCAGCGACACCGAAGTCCTGCTCGCCCTCCGCGAATCGGCGCGCATCCTTTTCGATCTCCCGAAAATTGCCATCCTGCTCGCCAATGAGAAAGGCGATGCCCTGAGCGGTGAAAAAGTCGGCGCCCAGCCGGAACTTTTCCGGCAGCTGTCCATCCCATTGATCTCTTCCCGCTCACTGGCCGCAGCGGCAGTCATCGGGCGCCAGGTTCGGACAACCTTTGATCAGACCGATTCGCCCGCCTTGCTCGATCTGCAACTCGCCCGCGCCCTGTCCGCCGATGGTCTGCTCTGCATCCCGATGCAGGCGCGTAGCCGCGTCATCGGCGTGATGGTCTGCGGCCTGTCGGAAAAGCAATATGGCCGCCTGCTGCGTCGCGTTCCCTGGCTGGCCAATTTCGGCAAGATCGCGGCAATCAGCCTCGATGCCGTGTTTGAAGCAGCCCAGCATCGCCAGCAAGTCGAAGCCGAACTGACCCAGCAATTCAGCCGCCAGGCCCGCCAGATCGTCCACGAAGCCGGCAACCCGCTGGGCATCATCAAGAGCTATCTGAGCATTCTCGAGCGCAAACTGCCGGAGGATGGCGTTCGCCAGGAACTGGCAGTGCTGACTGAGGAAATCGATCGCGTCGCCAACATCGTCGGCCACATGACGCAATCGCTCAAAAGCACCCCGCCAGCCGGCAACATCGATCTCGTCGGCGTCCTCAACGACTTTCTGCTGCTCTATGCCGACACCTTGTTCAACGCCAAGGGAATACGCGTTGAAACGGCGCTGCCCCAGCTTGAGCTGCCGGTTCCGATCAACCGCGACAACCTCAAGCAAATCGTCCTCAACCTCTGGAAGAATGCCTCCGAGGCCCTGAGCGAAGGCAAGCTGATCAAGATTTCAGTCAGCGACAACCTCATTCACAACGGTGCCAGCTACGTGCAATTGCGCGTCGACGACAATGGTCCGGGCATGGCCGAAGACACCATCCAGGCGCTCTACCGGCCGAAACCCGTCGCCGATACGGCGCAGCGCGGGATTGGCCTGTCCGTGGTCGGCAGCCTGGCACGGCGGGAAGGCATCCTGATCACCTGCCGCAGCCAGCTTGGCGCCGGCACCAGCATTGCACTGCTGATCCCCAAGAACCGCGACAGCGCAGCGGGGCAACAGGCATGAACGCGATCACCGCACTGTACGAGTTGGCCAGGATTCCCGGCATTCAGTCGCGGCAGAACATTTTGATCGTCGATGACGAGCCGCACTTCCGCCATGCCTACAAGAGCTCAAGGAAGGCACGACCGACCTCGTCATTCTCGATTTGCGGCTGCCCGACATCTCCGGCTTCGAAATCATGGAGTGGATGACCGCGCACCAGATCGATACGTCGGTCATCGTCTTCAGTGCCGACAAGTCGATCAACTCGGCCATTCACGCCCTGCGTCACCGGGCCTTCGAATTCCTGCGCAAGGATTGCGATCCGAACGACATGATCCTGGCCGTTGACCGTGCGCTGGCCAATCGCCAGCGCGACCAGGAACTCGCCATCGTGTCGACCCAGCTCCAACATTCCGAACGCCTGCACCGCTTCCTCGTCGAGCAGTCGCCGGACTTGATCTTCACGCTCGATCACGAAGGCCGCTTTACCTTCATCAACGGACGGGTCAGCAGTTTGCTCGGCTATAGCCCGGAAGAACTGGTCGGGCAGAGCTACACCGCAGTCGTCGATCCGCGCGACCACGACCATGTCAAATACGCCTTCAACGAAAGACGGGTTGGCGAACGGGCGACGAGCAACCTGGAGGTCCGCTTCAAACGCAAACCGGCCATGCCGCGCCTGGGCAGCGGCCCGGTCATGACAGCGATCCTGAGTTCGCAAGGGGTGTACGAAGCCAACCCGGGCGGCGCGGCCGAAACCTTTCTCGGCACCTCGGGCGTGGCGCGTGACATTTCCGAACGCAAGAAGGCCGAAGAAACGATCACCTTCCAGGCCTTTCACGATCTGCTGACCAAACTGCCCAACCGTATCCTGTTCTTCGACCGTCTCGAGATGGCGATTGCCCAAGCCTCACGGCGCAAGGAAAAACTTGCCGTGATGTTCCTCGACATCGACCGCTTCAAGCTGGTCAACGATACCTATGGCCATCAGATCGGTGATCAACTGTTGCGCAAATTTGCCATTCGCGTCCGCAACTGCCTGCGCACCGGCGACACGCTGGCTCGCCAGGGCGGCGACGAATTCACCGCCCTGCTGCCGAGCATTGCCAACACTGAAGATGTCCATGTCGTGGCCGAGAAGATTCTCGCCGAACTGCGCAAACCCTTCCTGCTCGGCGAAACCCAGTTCCTGGCGACGACCAGCATCGGCATTGCCGTCTACCCGGACAACAGCACCTCCGCCGAAGACCTGATTCGTTGCGCCGACATGGCGATGTACAAAGTCAAGGACCAGGGGAAAAACGGCTCGCTGGCTTTCCAGCCCGATATGCACACGGCCCACCTTGACCGCCTGTCGCTGGAAAACGATTTGCGCAAGGCGGTCAAGGACGGCAACCAGTTCGAACTGTATTTCCAGCCGCAGATCAACGCGTCGAGCGGCAAGATCGTCGGCGTCGAGGCCCTCATTCGCTGGCACCACCCGAGTGCCGGCATGATCAGCCCGGACCTCTTCATTCCGATTGCCGAAGAAACCGGGCTCATCATCACCATCAGCGACTGGGTGCTGCGCGAAGCCTGCGCCCAACTGGCGCACCTCAAGGCGCAGGGATTCGGCGACCTCCGGCTCGGCGTCAATCTGTCGGCTCGGGAATTCGACCGCATCGACCTCCTCGACCGCATCCGCATTCCCCTCGACGAATTCAGCATCCCCCCCGAATCACTCGAAATCGAAATCACCGAAAGCCTGCTCATGAAGGACGCCGAAAACATCGTTGCCCGCGTCAAGCATCTGCGCAGCACCGGCGTCCATATTTCGATCGACGACTTCGGCACGCGCTATTCCTCGCTCAATTACCTGCGCCGCTTTTCGGTCAGCCGGATCAAGATCGACCAGTCGTTCGTGCGCGACCTCAAGAGTTCCCAGGATTCCTTCGCGATCATTCAGGCCATCGTCGGCATTGCCAAGAACTTCAACCTGCACGTCATCGTCGAAGGTGTCGAAACCGAGCAACAGGTCGCCATCCTCCGCCAGCTTGGCTGCAACGAAATGCAAGGCTATTTCTTTAGCCGGCCCCTGCCCTCCGGGCAACTGATGGAATTCCTGCAAGTGACGCACCACTGAGCGTCTTCCCGGCGAACGCTACGGTCTACCGGCAAAAACAGCCCATTTTCAAATGCCCTGCCGCAAGGGGCCAGGCAAGATGAGGAGATCGGCATGACGACAAAAGCAAAAAACCGCGTGGCTTCACTGTCGCGCCCTTCCGGTATGAAAATCGCCGCCGCCCCCGATGCCGGCCCTAAATCGAAATATCAGGCCGAGGCTGAGCAGAATCTCGACAGGCAGGTCAGTACCACACCGCGAAGCGAGACGATCCTGATCGTCGACGACGCGGACGATCTGTTCGCCAGACGCTCGACGGACAAAGCACCTTAGGCCAGGCGCCTCGTCCGTTCAAACTCAGACCGAATACTGGGTAACCGATTTCTCCATTCGGTCCACCATGGTGTTCAACTGTTCGACCATCAAGGTGGTCTGGTTTACGACAACCATGTTCTGTTCGGTCATGCTCGAGATTCGCTCCACGCCCTGCGCCATGACCGTCATCGCCGATTCCTGCTCACTCGACGAATGGGAGATGTCACTGACCATTTCCATGGTCACGCCCATTTGTACGTTGATCTCCCGCAAGGCATTCTGGGCATTCTGAACGAGCGTAACGCCGTTTTCGACTTGCGCGGCGCCGGTTCGCATCCCCGCAACAGCCTCCTCGGGCATGTCGGGGTGGCGCACCAGATTGTGGGACTGGCCGATCATCTCTTCGCGACAAAAGCCGCTGATGTTGGCAAACGCCTCGTTTGCCTCGGTGATATTGCCGTTCAAATCCGTCCGGGAATAAATGAACTGTCCCTCAGGAAGCAATGTTTCCCTGTTGTTCACTGGCTGGTTGTTTCTCATTTTTCTGCCTTGCTCCGATATGTTCCCAAGCGCCTGACATAAGGCTATTTTTTTGTTCGAACGACATGCCTACAACCGGACAGCATTTCGGCCAGCGCGAACAATATATGTCTTTGGTAATAGCCGCACACTCAGCAACCAAAAAAGATTCTGGATGCTGAAAACGGCACGCGGCCCGGCTTCAAGCCGCCTTGCGCAGCAGCTTCAAGCAATCCAGCGAGGCGGCGAGGTCGAGGGCGCTGAAGTCGTCGAAATTTTTCAGCTTCGGATTGGCGCCATTTTCCAGCAGCAGTTTGACGAGATCGGGCTTGCTGTTCGACGAGACATACATCAGGGCGCTGGCGCCGTTGCCGTTTTGCTGGTCGATGTTCACGCCGGCAGCGATCAGCCGCTCGATGAGTTCGTGGCTGCCGTTGTAGCAGGCCAGCCACAGGGCGTTGCAGCCGTCGGCGTTGAGGGCGTTGAGATCGACGCCGAGCGCCAGCAGTTCGTCGACGATGTCGAGCCGGCCAAGCTTGGCGGCGCGCATGAGCGGCGTGAAGCGGCCGTCGGCTTGCGGGGCGTTGATATCGTTGGATTGAAAGCCGTGTTCGGCGAGAAAGCTGGCGAGTTGGGGACTCATGGTTTTTCCTGTTGTCGTTGGGGGTAAGGCGGGCCGGTTTCGATACGGTCGTCGGTGACCGGCGTACCGACCGTGAAGTGATAGACGCTCTGGTAGCGCGGGCCGGAGAGGCCGACGAGCTGATGCACCGGGTCGTCGAAGAAGCAGCCGATGCCGGTGCCGCGCACTTCGGCGGCTTCGGCTTCGAGATAGAGCACCTGGCCGACCAGCCCGGCTTCGCGCAGCAGGTCGCGGTAGCCGTGGCCGGTGGCCGTCGCCGCCTCGAATTCGCCGAGCATGCCGAGCGAGAAGGCGCTGGTCGAGGCGATGTCCTGGTGGCAGGACAGCGAGCGGGCCAGGCGTTGCATTTCCTGCAGGCCCATTTCGGCGAGCTGGATGAGGCCGAGGTGCGGCGGGCATTCGGGGTCGAAGTCGGCCACCGGACGGCGGTTGGCGAAGCGTTCATCGGCCGGCATCAAGGCCGCGGGCAACTCGCGGCAAGCCGCCGGCGTGCGCGGCAGCAGGTAAAGGCCGCTGGGCAGACCATGGACGCGCAGGACGAAGAGCAGCAGGTGGATGCGCGGCGGCGTGGTCTGGGCCAGCCAAGGCAATTGCGGCCGGGGCAGCACGGCGTCGAGCATGCGGTAGAAAGCCGGCTTGAGCAGCGCGTAGTGCGGATCGAAACGCTGGCCGCTGCGGCGCTGGCGGATGATCTGGGCGGCGCCGGTCGTCGTCGGGTGCGGGACGAGCGGCGGTAGCGGTGCAAAGTCGATGGCTTCCGGCGCGCTGATCGCCTCGCGGCTGGCCGCGGCAACCTGATCGATGGCCGGCCAGCGGTAGCCCGGTGATGGGTCGATGCGCGTCGGTTTGCCTTGCCAGGCGGCGCTATCGAGCCAGGCAGCGAGCGCTTCGGCCGAAGGCGGCGTATTCAGGCCGGGGGCACGAATGGCGAGCAGGATTTCCGGCTCCTCGGTTTCGGTGAAAGCGTAGCGCGAGGGCGGAAAATCGTCCGGCCGATCCAGCCCGAGGCAATGCTTCAGCGCTTCGGCCGGGGCGACCAGCGGCACGACTTCCCAACCGAGCAGCGCCGCAGCGTAGGCCAGGGCGCCGACGGCGTGGCCGATGTCGAGCTGGCAATAGCGGAAGGCACGTTCGCCGTATTTCCAGGCTTCGCGCCACATAACGCTGCTCAGGCCGATGGCCAGCCAGGCCTCGCCCTCCGCCGGCGCAGTCAGGGCGCGACCTTCGAGGGCGTGTTGTTCCGGGTCGTAGTGCTGCAGGCCGGCGCCGACACCGGGCAGGCCGGCGCTCAGCACATAGGCTTCGACCGGATGCAGGTTGCCGGACGACGGGTTGCAGCGCAGCGCCCAGCGGCTCGGCCCCCAGGTCTTCCACGCCGACAGCCCGAACGATAGTTCGAGCAGAGCGCCGAGGCTGTCGAGGTCCGGCGCGATTTCAGTTTTGGGCTTTTTTTCCAGTTGACCGTAGCAACGCTCGAAACGCTCGGCCGCCAGCGGCAATTCCAGTACCGGCGCCCCCGGATAGTGGCGGAAAGCGGCCGGCTGGGCGTCCCAGTCCAACTGGCCGGGGCCTTCGGCATAGGCTTCGAAACGATGCTTGGTCCGCGCGTGGTAGGCACGTACGACTTCTTGTGAGGTATCCGACACGATGATGGGTTTTCCTTGGCGTTGGGTGGACTTCAGCAAGCCCCATGCCCGCGTGAAATCAGGCGGTTAGCCGATATTGGCCGGCTGGCACCATCTCTGCAAGGGTGTAGCTACCCCAACCGACCCACACTGGAGAACATGATGGAAAAAGCCACGCCTCCGATTACCCGCGAAGCTGCGCTGCGCATTGCGCTGGCCTCGCGGGCCATGCCCAACGCCAGCCTGCCGGCCCTGATCGAATTGCTGCAACGCCGGCTCGGCGAGGACATCGACGAAGAAAAGCTGCGCCAGGCGACGGTGACCATGCTCAAGACCGGCTTCGCCAGCGCCGATGGCGAGGAAGATGGCGAAGATATCGGCATCGGCCTCGAATCGATGAAACTGGCCGTCCGCATCCTGTGGGGCGAAACGCAGGGCGACGATTCGCTGCCCAAGATCGAGGCCTATGAAGACGGCGACATGCCCGGCTCGGTGCGCATCGCCATCGCTTCCGACAAGGGCGACCTGCTCTCCGGCCACTTCGGCTCCTGCCTGCGCTTCCTGGTCTACCAGGTGTCGCCGACCGAAATCCGCCTGGTCGATATCCGCGACACCATGGATGCCGAGTTTTCCGAGGACAAGAACCTGTGGCGCGCCAAGCTGATCGGCGATTGTCACGTCTGCTACGTCGTCTCGATTGGCGGCCCGGCTGCCGCCAAGGTCATCCGCGCCGACATCTACCCGATC
>PHCF01000140.1 GCA_002842145.1 Betaproteobacteria bacterium HGW-Betaproteobacteria-6
GCGGATGCCTTCGACGTACATCAGGATGTAGTGGGTGCGGCTGTCGTAGATCAGGTAGTCGAGGATTTCGCCGAAATCGACGTCGGCCGTCATGCCGATTGAAATGACCGACGAGAAGCCGACCTGGTTGGCCTTGGCCCAGTCGAGCACGGCGGAGCACATGGCGCCGGACTGCGAGACGAGGGCGAGGTTGCCCGGGGCTGCGGTGATCTTGGTGAAGGTTGCGTTGAGGCCGAGGTCGGGGCGAATGATGCCGAGGCAGTTGGGGCCGAGGATGCGCACGTTGTAGGAACGGGCGATTTCCATGACCTTGCGCTCGAGCGCGGCGCCGATGTGGCCGGCTTCGGAGAAGCCGGCGGCGATGACGATGGCGTTGCGAACGCCGCTGCGGCCGCATTGTTCGATCAGTTGCGGAACGGTCTGCGGGCGGGTGGCGATGACCGCCATTTCGACGCGGGCGCCGATTTCCTCGATGGATTTGTAGGAGGGCTGGCCCTGAATCGTGTCGTGCTTGGGGTTGATGGCG
The DNA here is from genome assembly GCA_002842145.1 of Betaproteobacteria bacterium HGW-Betaproteobacteria-6. Lineage (GTDB taxonomy): Bacteria > Pseudomonadota > Gammaproteobacteria > Burkholderiales > Rhodocyclaceae > Azonexus. The sequence continues at coordinate 527 of PHCF01000140.1, forward strand.
TACAGACGGCCCTTGTAACCCGAACTCAGGATGTTCTTGAAGATGATGTTGCCGACCGAGTTTTCACGGTCTGATGCACCGATGACTGCAACCGATTTTGGTTCGAAAAGCGAGGTTAAATAGTGCTGTTCCAACATGGTGAACCCCTAGGCAGTTTATTTTTTGTGCAATGCGGAATTCTGGCACAACGCCCATGCATTGTCATTGGGGTTGTAGGGTTATTCCCTATGCGGCGAGGGCGCTTTCGATGACCAGCGAGTGCGACAGGGCGCGGTGTACCGGGCATTTGTTGGCGATCTCGAGCAGGCGCTGACGCTGCTCGGCGGTCAGTTGGCCGGTAAGGCTGATGGTGCGTTCAATGTGGTCGCGGGAAACGCCATCGATCTCGATTTTTTGATGGCTCAGGGCGACGCTGACGTGGGTCAGCGCGAGGCCCTTGCGTTCGGCGTACATGCGCAGCGTCATCGACGTGCAGGCGCCGAGTCCGGCCATCACCAGATCGAACGGGGCCGGACCGGCATCGGCGCCGCCAACGCTGACCGGCTCGTCGGCAATCAATTGATGCTGGCCGACGGTGACTGCCTGCTGGTATCTTCCCTGACCATTTTCTGCAACGACAACCGACATGACATCCTCCGTGAGTAAATTGCCGCAAATCATACCGCCATCGCCCTGGGTGGCAGCGCATTGCGGATTGATCGCGCCTGGCGGGCAGGTTCTGGATCTGGCATGCGGCGGCGGTCGCCACGTGCGACTGCTGGCCGGGCTGGGATTCGAGGTTGCTGCGGTCGACCGGGATTTTGAGGCAATTTTGAAATTGCAGAATGTGCCGGGGATTACCGCCACCCAGCTGGATCTGGAGGGCGGCGAGTGGCCGCTGGCCGGTCGGACGTTCGACGGCATCGTCGTCGCCAATTACCTGTGGCGACCGCGTCTGCCCGATGTGCTGGCCATGCTGGCGCCAGGTGGTGTGTTGATCTACGAGACCTTCATGCTCGGCAACGAAGCCTACGGCAAGCCGTCGAGTCCGGCCTTTTTGCTCCGGCCGGGCGAGTTGCACGAGGTCGTTCAGGCTGCCGGCCTGCGGGAAGTCGCCTTCGAGGAGGGCTACGCAGCCAACCCGAAGCCGGCCATGCGTCAGGCCGTCTGCGCCATTCGCGAGTGAACGATGGCGGCGGCCAGCCGGTTGATGCCCCCTTCGGATAAATCGTCGGTCGTGAAATTGCCGGAATCCTGAATGCCGGCGTAGTTATGCTCCTGCGAGCGCCGGTAGAGCGGGTCGTAATGCAGTTCGAGCAGTTCGCGGACCAGCGTCGGCCAATCGGCGTCTGCGATGAGTTGCTGCCAGCGTGTCATCGTTTCGCGGCTTTGCAGCGAGCGCAGGACATCGAGGCGGGCGCCGAGAAATTCAGGGCGCGTCAGGAAATAGTCGTAATCCTTGAGCAGGAAGGCGACGCGGGCGTCGAGCGTGGCCTCGACGGCGATGCATTCGCCGCTCCGGATGCGGGCGATCAGTGCTTCCGGTACGTGCAGGTTGCCGATCTTGCGGCTTTCCGCCTCGACATAGACCGGGCGGGCCGGGTCAAGTGCGGCGAGGGCCAGCATCAAGGCGGTTTCAAAGCCTTTTTGCGCCGGTTGCGGCGAATCGGGCAGGACGCCGAGCACCGAGCCTTTGTGGTTGGCCAGGTTTTCGAGGTCGAGTACTTGTTCGCCTAGTTCGCCGATCGCTTGCAGGATGCGCGTCTTGGCGTTGCCGGTAGCGCCGCAGATGACGGTGAAGCGATAGTGCTGCGGCAAGGTGTCAAGCTGGGCGATGACATGGCTGCGCCAGGCCTTGTAGCCGCCGTCGAGTTGCCCGGCATGCCAGCCGATGGCTTTGAAAATGGTGGTCATCGAGCCGCTGCGGTCGCCGCCGCGCCAGCAGTAGATCAGCGGCCTCCAGCTTTTCGGGCGGTCGAGGAAGCGTTCCTTGAGGTGTTTGGCAATGTTTTCCGACACCAGCGCCGCACCGATTTTCTTGGCTTCGAAGGGCGAAACCTGTTTGTAGATGGTGCCGACCTGGATGCGCTGCTCGTTGTCGAGGACCGGGCAGTTGATGGCGCCGGGAATGTGGTCTTCGGCGAATTCGGCTGGCGAGCGGACGTCAATGATCTCGTCGTAGGCCGCAAGATCGGCTACGGTAGGGCGGGAAGGCTTCATCCGGCTATTTTAACAGCGGGGCGATTGCCGGCCAGACGTGATCGAGAATCAGCGGCTGGGCTTCGGCCAGCGGGTGCAGGTTGTCGGCTTGGAAAAGCTGCGGCCGGCTGGCAACCGGCTCGAGCAGGAAATCAACCAGCGGCGTTTTCTTGGCCTGGGCAATGCCTTTGAAACTGCCGAAGAAGGCCGTCGCGTAGGGGCCGTAGTTAGGCGGCAGGCGCATGCCGGCAAGCACAACTTTGGCTCCGGCCGTGCGTGAGGCGTCGACCATGGCGTTGAGGTTGTCCCGCATCTGGCCGAGCGGCAGGCCGCGCAGGCCGTCGTTGGCGCCGAGGGCAATGACGACGATGGCCGGATGGTGGGCAATCAGCGCCTGCGCCAGGCGCGAGCGTCCGCCGGCCGTGGTTTCGCCGGAGATCGACAGGTTGGCGACGCTATAATCAAGGCGCTTTTCGGCCAGCCGCTTGTCGAGCAGTGACGGCCAGGCTTGGTCGGGACGGATGCCGTAGCCCGCCGACAGCGAATCGCCCATGACCAGGATGGTCTTGGCAGCCAGGGCGGGCGTGGCGGTGAAGAGCAGGGCAAACAGGAAGAGAGCGAAGCGCATGGCAGGGAAACCGGTGATTGAAGTGTCGGGGCTGGGCAAGACCGTCGATAACGGCGGCGAGCCGCTGACGATTTTGCAGGATATTTCCTTTTCGGTCATGCCGGGTGAAACCGTGGCGATTGTCGGCGCTTCCGGTTCCGGCAAATCGACGCTACTCGGGCTGCTCGCCGGACTCGATTCGCCGACGGTCGGCGAGGTCCGGCTCGACGACGTTTCATTGAATTCGCTCGACGAAGACCAGCGCGCCAAGTTGCGTGGCCGTCTGCTCGGTTTCGTTTTTCAGTCCTTCCAGTTGCTGCCTTCGCTCAATGCGCTGGAGAACGTCATGCTGCCTTTGGAATTGGCCGGTTTATCCCGGTCGACCGTGGCAGCCAGCGACTGGCTCGGCCGTGTCGGCCTGAGTCATCGGCTCAAGCATTATCCCAAGCATCTGTCCGGCGGCGAACAGCAACGCGTCGCGCTGGCCCGCGCCTTTGCGCCGAATCCGCAACTGGTGCTGGCCGACGAGCCGACCGGCAATCTGGACGCGTCGACCGGCCAGCAGGTCATCGATCTGATGTTCGACCTCAACGCCAGGCAAGGCACGACCTTGTTGCTCGTCACCCATGACGAGGCGATTGCAGCTCGCTGTGGGCGCGTGCTGCGTATTCAATCGGGGCGATTGGCCGGTTAAAACATTTCAATTTTGGCCATTTTTTCCGGTTGACCGTGGCAATCGATGTCACCCATCGTTTCCGTCGGCTTTATTCGCTGCGTGAAAATGATGCCATTATCGCTTTGGCATCGTGTGGCCGAATTTTGTACAGGTTGCAAATAGCAGGTTATCGCTGGCTTTATTTTGGAACAGTATTGATACTTGATTTCAAATAAATTAAATTGTCGCCACTCGTTTATATCAGGAGATAACCATGGATATTTCTACGCTTTCCGTTGCTCAATTGCGCGATCTGCAACAGCAGATTCCGGCCGAAATCAAACGTCGCGAAGCCCAGGAAAAGATAAATGTCCTGAATGAATTGCGCGCCATTGCCAAAACCCGCGGTTATGCCATTGAAGATCTGCTGGGCAAGGAGGTCAAGGTAAAGGCGGCCTCCGGCAATAAGGTCAAGGTCAAATACCGTCATCCGCAAAATGTCGAACTCGAATGGACCGGTCGCGGCCGCAAGCCGAAATGGGTCGAGGCCTGGGTTGCCAACGGCGGTTCTCTGGATAATCTGCTGGTCTGATTATGCGCATTCTGCTAAGTAACGACGATGGCTATTTCGCGCCGGGGCTTGCCGCCCTGGCCGATGCGCTGCTGGGTCTGGGTGAGGTCGTCGTCGTGGCGCCCGAGCAGAATCGGAGCGGCGCCAGTAATTCGCTGACGCTGGATCGGCCGTTGTTTTTGAAAAAGGCGGCCAATGGCTTTTATTTTGTCAATGGAACGCCGACCGATTGCGTTCATTTGGCTGTTACCGGCATGCTCGATGAATTGCCCGATATTATCGTTTCCGGAATTAATAACGGCGCCAATATGGGCGACGACACAATTTATTCGGGCACGGTTGCAGCCGCGACCGAGGGGTATTTGCTCGGCATTCCGTCGATCGCCATTTCCCTGACCAACTTCGAGGGAAATAACTATTCGACGGCCGGCCAGGTCGCGCGCGAATTGGTCGAGCGCTTTATTCGTGATCCAATTCGGGAACCGGTTTTGTTGAATGTGAATGTCCCGGATATTCCGTACGCCGAATTAAATGGCATGGAAGTCACCCGTCTCGGCCGCCGGCATAAAGCCGAGCCGGTCGTCAAAATGACTTCTCCGCGCAATCAAACCGTTTATTGGGTCGGCGCGGCCGGAGCGGCTGCCGATGCCGGACCGGGAACCGATTTCAACGCCATCGAGCGCGGAGTCGTTTCGATTACCCCCTTGCAGATCGATCTGACGCACGCCGCCCAGTTGCCTGCGATTCGTCAGTGGATGAAGTGAGTCTCGGCGTGTTGCAAGGTATCGGCATGACTTCACAACGGACGCGGGCGCGCATGATCGAGCGCCTGCGCGAAAAGGGTATCCGTAACGAGATGGTGCTCAAGGCGATGGCCGCGGTGCCTCGCCATGTCTTTGTCGAGGAGGCGCTGGCCTCGCGGGCTTACGAGGATACTGCGCTACCGCTTGGCATGGGGCAGACCATTTCGCAGCCCTATGTCGTGGCGCGCATGATCGAATTGCTGCTCAATGGACGCAAGACACTGGGCAAGACGCTCGAGATTGGTGCTGGTTGTGGCTACCAGGCTGCCGTGCTGGCCCAACTGACCAGCGAGGTCTATGCCGTCGAGCGGCTGGCCCCCTTGCTCGAAAAAGCCAAGGCCAACATGCGCACCCTGCAGCAGTTCAATGTCCGGCTCAAACACGCCGATGGCCAGTTCGGTTTGCCCGAAGCCGGGCCATTTGACAGCATCATCGTCGCCGCCGCCGGGGTCAGTGTACCGCCGGCACTGCTTCGGCAGCTTGCCCCGGGCGGTCGGCTGGTCTTGCCAGTAGGGGCTGCTGAGCAGTATCTTAGCTTCATTGAGCACACCCCTCAGGGGTACGTCGAAACAAGGCTCGATGCAGTACGCTTCGTCCCGTTACTTTCAGGAACGCAATGAGGACGAAGCGTCAACCAGCCTGTCGGCGCCGGCTATTACACAGTCAAGCGCGGGGACACCCTGTACCGGATTGCGCTGGAGCACGGCCAGGATCACCGCGATGTGGCGACTTGGAACAACATTACCAACTCGTCGGCCATCAAGGAGGGGCAAGTGCTGCGCATAGCGCCGCCGGTTGCTGCCGAGACTGGCACCGATGGTGCAGTTGCCAAGCCGATCGAGCTGGGCGGCGTTGTCGAATCCCATGCCCTCGATCAAGCGTCCGGCAATCCGGATGTTGCCGTGCCGAGCGGAGTCTTGAAGCGCGAGCCGCGGGTTGGCAAGGAGCCGTATTCGGACGAAGCCTATGCCCGTTTGAACAAGATCAATGGTGAAACCGCCAAGCCATCCGAAGCCAGGGCGGACGGAAATTCGGTTGCTGCTGCGGAGGTCGGTGGTGTGGTCTGGGATTGGCCGAGTAAAGGCACGGTTGTTCGTCCATTTGGTGCCTCGGCCAATAAAGGTCTCGATGTTGCAGGAAAAATGGGCGATCCGGTATATGCCGCCGCCGACGGAAAAGTGATCTATGTTGGCGAGGCTCTGCCCGGTTACGGGAAGCTGATGATCGTCAAGCACACCAACGACTTCAACTCGGTGTATGCACACAACAGCAAATTCATCGCCAAGGACAATGATTCCGTCAAGCGCGGTCAGAAGATCACCGAAATGGGTAGCACCGGCACCGACACGGTCAAGCTGCACTTCGAAATCCGCAAACAGGGCAAGCCGGTCGATCCGGCACAGTATCTGCCAAAAAGATGAGTGATCTCGGCGAGAGCGTGGAAGATGAGTTCGAGGAGCAGCCCGATGAATCGGGCTCGCCGCCTGAGCCTGAGGTTGCCATCCCGGAAATCGAGTTGCTCGAGGATGTTACCCAGCTTTATCTGAGCGAGATCGGCGCCAAGCCGCTACTCACCCCGGAAGAAGAGTTGGCCACGACGCGCCTCGTCCGTGCGGGCGATTTCGCCGCCCGCCAGCGCATGATCGAACACAACCTGCGGCTTGTCGTGAATATCGCCAAGCACTACCTCAACCGGGGCATACCGCTGCTCGACCTGGTCGAGGAGGGCAATCTCGGCCTGATCCACGCGCTGGAAAAATTCGATCCGGAGCGCGGTTTCCGCTTTTCGACTTACGCTACCTGGTGGATACGTCAGAACATCGAGCGTGGCATCATGAATCAGTCGCGCACCATTCGCTTGCCGGTGCATATCGTCAAGGAAATCAATGTCGTCCTGCGCGCCATGCGGCACCTGGAATCGGCCGATCGGCGCGATTCGACGGTGGAACGCATCGCTGCCCTGATCGACTGGTCGGTCGATGATGTGCGGCGCACGCTGTCGCTCAACGAACATATCGCCTCGCTCGATGCGCCCCTCGACATCGATCCCAGCCACACCATCGCCGAAGTTATCGCCGACGACGGTGCAGGCGATCCCGAGTCATTGCTCCAGTCGAGTGAAGTCGGTTCGCTGGTGGGCGACTGGCTGGATCAGCTGAGCGAGCGCCAGCGTTCGGTCATCGAGCGCCGTTACGGTCTGAACGGCGCCGATCTGGCGACGCTCGACGTCATTGCCCACGATCTCGGGCTGACCCGCGAACGGGTGCGGCAGATTCAGATGGAAGGTTTGGATCGCCTGCGCAAGATCATCAAGCGCGGCAATATCTCGCGCGATTCTCTGCTGTAGCTGCGCACATCCGGCTGCGGATTTCTTCGGCCAGCTGGAAAACCGACATGGCGTAGAAGCTTGATCGGTTGTAGCGGGTGATCACATAGAAATTCTCGAATCCCAGCCAGTATTCGGTTTCGTACCCCGGGGAAACGAGGTCGATCAGGGCGACGCTTGCCTGTGGATCGGCCGCCGCAGTCACGCCCTTGCCGGCCAGGTCGGCGACCTTGAGAGTGGGCCGGATGCCGGCCTGAATCAGCCCGGCATCCGGCGTTCCCGCTGTCGTCGCCTGGACAGCGATGGCTTGACCGGCTTGCCAGCCGTGCTGTTCGAGGAAGCGGGCGACACTGCCGATGGCGTCGTCGACACTGTTCCCGAGGTCGACGCGCTGGTCTCCGTCGAAATCGACGGCATAGCGCCGCTGGCTGCCCGGCATGAATTGCGGGATGCCGATGGCACCGGCGAACGAGCCTTTGACGGCCATCGGGTCCAGATTGTTTTCGCGGGTCAGCAGCAGGAACTGTTCGAGTTCGGTGCGGAAGAATTCGGCCCGGCGCGGGTAGTTGAAGGCCAGTGTCGATAGCGCTTCGAAAACGCCGAAGCCGCCCGTGTTGGTTCCGTAATGGGTTTCGACACCGATGATGGCGACGATGATTTCCTCAGGTACGCCGTAGAGCGCCGAGGCCTTGGCCAAATGCCCGGCGTTTTCCTGCCAGAATGTGACGCCGCCATCGACGCGCCGCTCGTTCAGAAAGCGCGACCGGTAGCGTTCCCATGAGCGCTGCAGCGGCGAAGTGGCTGGTTGGATGAGTTTGATGACCGTAGCGTTAGGGCTGGTCTGGGCGAACAGGCTGATCAGTTCGTCGGCTTTGAAGCCGTGGCGGGCTTCGATATCGCGGGCAAAGGCGACGACCGCCGGGTCGTCGGCGAAGGTCGGCGAACTGGCTGTCGAATCGGGTGCGGCATGGGTCAGCGTGGCGAGGGCGGCGAGCAGTAGCGGGGCAAACGTCAGTTTCAGGTTCATTGTCGCAATAGCGCAACGGCGTCGCGCAGTGTTTTCAGGTGTTTGTCGGTGTTGCCGTAGCGCGCTACAAGGTAGGCGTCGACCACGCGCTGGAAAGCTTCGGCCAGTTCGGGCCAGGTCCAGTGGCGTTTCCCAGGGCGCACAGTCTACCTTTCTTCGGGCCAGATGTCGCAGTGCCTGATGCCAGAGGCGAACGACCGGATCGTGTTCCGGACGTTTGTACAGGGCCCAGCCCATCAGGCCGGCGGCGAGCAGGCCGCAGGTGCTGCCGAGGGCGATGACCAGGCTGTGCCAGTCGGCGTCGGGCAGGCCGAGGCGGGCCAGAAATTCGCGCTGGCGTTGCGGGTCGTAGCCGAGGATGCTCTGGTTCCAGGCGTTGTTGATGGCTTCCCAGCGGTAGCGCAGTGTCCTGAGCCAGTCAGCCCTTATCTGAATCAGCATGGGCAGCGGTTCGCCAAAGGCCAGCGCATCGGCGATACCGGTTTCGATGCGGTTCGGCGAGACGGCGGCCGTCGGGTCTACGCGCCGCCAGCCTTGGCCATCGAGCCAGACTTCGGCCCAAGCGTGGGCGTCGGATTGGCGAACGACGAGATAGCCATCGAGCGGGTTGAATTCGCCGCCCTGATAGCCGCCGACGATGCGTGCCGGGATGCCGGCACCCCGCATCAGGACGACGAAGGCGGCGGCGTAGTGTTCGCAGAAGCCGCGTTTGGTCTGGAACAGGAAATCATCGATCCCGTTTAATCCGAGGCGCGGCGGCTGGAGGGTGTAGGTGAAGTCGGCGGCGAACAGGGCGAGCGCCTTGGCGATAATCGCTTCGGGGGCATTGCCGGCGCGCCATTGGGCGGCCAGGGCACGGGTTTGCGGATTGAGACGGGCGGGCAGGGCCAGGTTGCGGCGCAGCACCAGCGGATCTTCGCTCGGGTTGAATCGGTAGTCGAGGCTGGATGAGAAGCGGAAGCGTTGGCGCTCGTGGACCGGCTTGCTGTTGATTGCCGTCAAGGTGCCGTTCAGTACCGTTTCGGGCGGCAGCACGACGGGCGCATCGAGGGCCAGCAGCCAGCGTTGGTTGTGGGCTTCCAGCGTCGTTTCGTAGCTGATCGGCGGGGCGCGGCTTGCCAACTGGGCGGCCGGGTAGCGGCCGGCGTAGCGGCGCCAGGTCATCCCGTCGAATTGCTCCATGACCGGGCCGCGCCAGTAGAGCTTTTGTTTGGCGGGGAGCGGTCCATCAAAGCGGACACGAAAGGCGATGTCCCCATTTTGGACGAGTTGCGCGATGCTGCCTGGCGACATGCTGTCGGACAGCCCGGTCTTGCCGGTGAAAGCGTCCGATGGCAAGCCCCAGAGCGGCCCGGAGATGCGCGGGAAGAGCACAAAGAGGACGAGCATGAAAGGGATGGCTTGCAGGCAGAGCACGCCGGCAAGGCGCAGGGTCTCGCGCGGGCGGCTCAGCGGGCCACCGTGCAGACGGATCAGCGTTGCCGTGACCAGCCACATGGCGGCGAGCAGCCAGATGCCGGTCGGGATGCTTTGCGAGTAAAGGTAATGAGTGAGGAGCAGGAAGTAGCCGAGGGTGACGACGACCATCGCGTCGCGCCGCGACTTCAGTTCGAGCAATTTCATGGTCATGAAGATGACCAGCATGCCAACCCCGGCGTCGCGCCCGAACAGGGTGTGGAATTCGAGCAGGATGCCGGCGCTGCCGGCTCCAACCAGCGGTATCAGGATCCAGCGGCCGGGCAGGCGCTGGTCTTTCCACCACAGCCAGACGGCCCACAACAGCAGCGTGCCGGCCACTGCGCTGAGCCACGGCGGCTGGTGGATGAAGTGCGGCGCCGTTGTCGCCAGGGCGGTGGCGAATAGCCAGGGCGTGGCGTGGCGGTCGAGGGCTTCGCGGGGTGGCGTGCTCATGGCTGGCAGAGGGCGAGGGCTTCGAGGCAGCGCTGGCGATGACCTTCCCCATTGCCGGACGGGATGTCGATGTCGGGCAGGCGCAATCCGTAATGCGCGTCAGCGGCATCGGCGGCGAGTACCCAGCCGGTCAGGATGCCGATGCGGGTTTCGTTGCTCAGCGCGGCGTCGGTCAGTTGCCAGTCCAGCCTCAGTTCAACCTGCGCGCCGCCGGCGAATTGCTTGATCAGCAACGGGCCTTCTCCGGCTCCGCGGGCGCTAGCTTTCCAGGCGACGTGGCGCGGCGAGTCGGCCGGCTGACGTGCGCGGAATCCAGCGAAATCCTCTTGGCCGCCATCGCCGCTCCGCTCGCCGCCGACCGGCGTCGGTGAGGAAACGGGGAGCGGCGCGGCAATCGGCTGCGGATAGACCAGGCAGCGCATGGCCGGCTGCAGGTAGGCCCAGGCGGTATACAGGCCGAGCGGATAGCGGGTCGACAATCGGACGCGGGGCAGGGCCAGCCAGCCGCGGTTTTGGGTACTGACCGGAATGTTCAATTTTGAGCTTTTTTTCCGGTTGACCGTAGCAAACACCGGATTGCCGCGTTCGGCCTCCAGTTCGAGTCCGAGGCGTGGGGTCGGACGGTCGTTGTCGAGCGTCAGCTCGAAATACGCCGTTTCGCCCGCAAAAACCGGTTCGCTGCGGCCCGGCGTGATGATCAGCCCGTGCAGGTTGCGAAAGGTGTGGATCATGCCGACGATGCCCAACCCGGCGAGCAGAAAAACCAGCGCGTGGCCGAGGGCCAGGTTGTAGTTGATGGCGCCAATCAACATGACGATGAGCGCCAGGGCGTAGAGCAGGCCGCCGCGGGAGGGGACGATGAAAACGCGCCGCTGGCCGAGGCGCAGCGGTGCCGTGCCGTCGCTCTGCCAGCGGAACAGTTTTTGCTGCAGGGTGGCAACGATGCCCACGGCAATCAGGGGATGGCGACGCTGCGGATCAGGGCCGCGATGTCCTCGGCCAGGGCGTAGCCACCACCTTGTGCCGAGCGCAGGCGATGCCGGGCAACCGCAGGAAGAACTGCCTGCACGTCGTCGGGCAGGACCATGTCGCGCCCGGCCAGCCAGGCCCAGGCTCGGGCTGCAGCAAGCAGGGCAAGCCCGGCGCGCGGCGACAGGCCATGCTGGAAGGTCGGGTTCTGGCGCGTCGCTTCGACCAGCGCCTGCACGTAGTCGATGAGCGGGCCGGCCGCGTGGATGGCCGCCGCTTCCCGCTGCAAGACGGGGAGATCATCCGCCGTAATCAGCGGCGTCAGTTGTTCGACCCGGGGGCGCTGACCGCCGGCGGCAAGCAGGGCGCGTTCGGCCGCGCGGTCCGGGTAACCGAGTTCGAGGCGCATGAGGAATCGGTCGAGCTGCGACTCGGGCAATGGAAAAGTGCCGATCTGGTGGGCCGGATTCTGCGTCGCGATGACGAAAAAGGGCGTTGGCAGCATTCGCGTCTGGCCCTCGGCCGTGACCTGGCCTTCTTCCATCGCTTCGAGCAGGGCGCTCTGCGTTTTCGGCGTGGCACGATTGATTTCGTCGGCCAGCACCAGTTGGGCGAAGACCGGGCCAGGCAGGAAACGGAACTCGCTCTTGTCGCGCTCGAAGATCGATACGCCGGTAATGTCGGCCGGCAGCAGATCGCTGGTGAACTGGATACGCGAAAAGTGGAGCCCGAGCAGTCGGGCCAGCGTGTGGGCCAGCGTTGTCTTGCCCATGCCCGGCAGATCCTCGATGAGCAAATGGCCGTTGGCCAGCAGGCAGGCGATGGCCAGCCGGATTTCATGATCCTTGCCGAGAATGATCCGGCCGGCCTGTTCAAGAATGCCGTCGAATGCCCGTGGGCGACCAGCGAGGCCGGAAAGTGTGCTTTTAAACATCATGGGTTCCGCAGTGTCAGTCCAAACCCATTCTAATGCTTGAAGCGGCGCGATGAATGGGACGATAATGACCTTTCGACGTGCGCCGTCTTGTGCGCCGCTTCGCAGAGAGAGAACAAGTGACGACCACTGCCATCATCACCCATCGTGACTGCCAGTTGCACGACATGGGTTCGCATCACCCGGAATGCCCGCAACGTCTGACCGCCATCAACGATCACCTGATCGCTCAGGGGATCGACGCCTACTTCGTCTATTACGACGCGCCGCTCGCCACTTTCGAACAGCTGATGCGCGTCCATCCCGCCTCGCATCTCGAACGCCTCAAGCGCGCTTCGCCAGAAATGGGCGTCGTGCACCTCGATCCCGATACCGCGATGAATCCGCATACCTGGCAGGCGGCGTTGCGCGCGGCCGGCTCTGGATGCCTGGCCGTCGACCTCGTCATGAAGGGCGAAATCGAAAACGGTTTCTGCGCCGTGCGCCCGCCCGGTCATCACTGCGAGAAAGCAAATCCGATGGGTTTTTGTTTTTTCAACAACGTGGGCGTTGCGGCCAAACATGCCCTCGTCGCCCATGGCCTGGAGCGCGTGGCGATCATTGATTTCGACGTGCACCACGGTAACGGCACGGAAGACTGCTTCGCCGGCGACGAACGGGTACTCATGTGCAGCATCTTCCAGCATCCGTTCTACCCCTACTGTGGCACCGAGAAGCCGGCTGCCAACATGTGTAATGTGCCGCTTGCGTCGGGGTGTGGAGGAGAAGAGTTCCGCGATGCCGTGACGCAGGTATGGATGCCCCGACTGCGGGAGTTCAAGCCGCAGATGATCCTCATCTCGGCTGGCTTCGATGCCCACTTCGAGGACGACATGGGCAACCTGAAGTTCCTCGAAAAAGACTATGCCTGGGTCACCGATCAGCTCAAAGCGCTGGCCGCTGAAATGTGCGAAAAACGCATCGTTTCCATGCTCGAAGGCGGTTATGTGATGACCTCGCTGGCGCGCAGCGTTGGCGCCCATCTACGTTCGCTGGCTGACCTCTAGCCACTGTTTTCTTCTTTCGGAAAAAGAACAGGGTGGGGTAAAATCCTGCCCTCTTTTTCATGTTTCCAACGTTTAACCGGACAAATCCATGGCGTTGATTGTTCAAAAATACGGCGGTACGTCGGTCGGTAATCCCGAGCGCATCA
>PHCF01000141.1 GCA_002842145.1 Betaproteobacteria bacterium HGW-Betaproteobacteria-6
GGTTGACGCCCTGCGCGAGCATTTTTCCGAATTCGGCTTGATCAAGGCGCGTCTCAAGGTCGAGATCGAGTGGCTCAAGGCGCTGGCCGCCGAGCCGCATTTTTCGGAAATTGCCGCTTTTTCCCCGTCGACCGTAGCAGAGCTTGATGCGCTGGTCGCCAACTTCACCGTCGAACAGGCAGCCGAGGTGAAGGCCGAGGAAGCCGTCACCAACCATGACGTTAAGGCCCTCGAATACTGGATCAAGAAGAACACCAAGGGCAACGCCGAAGTGACCAAGGTCAGCGAGTTCATCCACTTCGCCTGCACGTCCGAAGACATCAACAACCTGTCGCACGCGCTGATGTGCAAAGGCGCCCGAGAGCAGGCCATGCTGCCGTCGCTCGACAAGGTCATTGACCGCCTCAAGGAACTGGCCCACGTCAACGCCGAAGTGCCGATGATGAGCCGCACGCACGGCCAGCCGGCCACGCCGACGACGCTCGGCAAGGAAATGGCCAACGTCGCCTACCGCCTGGAGCGTGCCCGTGCCCGCATCGTCGCTGTCGAGCTGCTCGGCAAGATCAACGGTGCGGTCGGCAACTACAACGCTCACCTCTGCGCCTATCCCGGCTACGACTGGGAAGGCTTCGCCAAGCGCTTTGTCGAATCGCTCGGCCTGACTTTCAATCCCTACACCATCCAGATCGAGCCGCACGATGCGCTGGCCGAACTGTTCGATGCTTTCGCCCGCGCCAACAGCATCCTGATCGACCTCGACCGCGACATCTGGGGTTACATCTCGCTAGGTTTCTTCAAGCAGAAGGTCAAGGCCGGAGAAATCGGCTCGTCGACCATGCCGCACAAGGTCAATCCGATCGACTTCGAAAACTCCGAAGGCAATCTCGGGCTGGCCAACGCCGTCCTCAAGCACCTCGCCGAAAAGCTGCCGATCTCCCGCTGGCAGCGCGATCTGACCGATTCGACCGTGCTCCGCAACATGGGCGTCGGCCTCGGCTACACGCTGCTCGCCTACGATTCGCTGCTCAAGGGCCTGAACAAGCTGGAGGTCAATGTCGACCTCATGAAGGCCGATCTCGACGCCAACTGGGAACTCCTTGCCGAGCCGATCCAGACGGTGATGCGCCGCTATGCCGTGCCCAATGCCTACGAAAAGCTCAAGGAACTGACCCGCGGCACCCGCGTTTCGCGCGAAGGCATGCAGGCTTTCGTGTCGACGCTGGAAATTCCGGAGGCCGCCAAGGCCGAGCTGCTCAAGCTGACGCCGTGGGATTACACCGGCAAGGCCGCCGAACTGGCGAAGCGCATCTAAATGCGGTGCAGCAAATGCGGGCAGGAAGTGCCGGCCGATGCCATCTACTGCCCGCACTGCACCGGCGAGCGCAAGACGACTGACCGTCAGGTTATCAATGGCGGCATCCGGGGCGGGCTGATCGGCCTGCTTCTCGGTCTGCTGCCTGCCGCCTGGCTGCTCTTCGACTTTGGCGCCGAGCGTGGCATCAAGGCCATCGCCTTCATCGTGCCGGCCGTCACGTTCACCACCGGGCTGATCATCGGCCTGGTCAAAGCCAAACGGGAGTGGAAGTAGGGCGCTGGCCCGATTGCCACGGTCAACCGGAAAAACCCCCCGAAAATCGAACTAGTCCGGGGCGGGGATGGCTTCCCCGTCCGCACTCACGAAAGGTCATCCATGTCTTTTGCCGAAAACCTCAAGAAACTGCCGGGCATCTCGCACCTGGCCGCCATCAACCTGCTCGACGCCGAGGGCAATGTGGTTGCCAGCATTGAAAACAAGGCGGGCAGCCAGGGTTCGCTGGCGGTGTATAACCATCTGGCGCAAACCTATGGCTCGATCACCGTAGAGGCGGCCAAAAAGGGTATCGAGATATTTGGCGAGCACAGCGAAGACGAGCGCGCCAATCCCGGCAAACATCCGAACATCGCCCGCCTCATTGCCATCGAGCAGGGCGCCCCGGCCGTGCGCGTCAAGCACGTTTTCGCCGTCTGATCCAGCTATCCAAAATGGCTCAATGCGGCCATGAAAAATGCTCATGGCAAGATGTCGGCCATTGTCATGTTGGCGAGTTATGATGTTTGCGGAATAAATTGCGGGTCATGATCGTTTACCCGATGCAGCCCGCTTTTTCCTCAACGAATACGGAGAATACACAATGAAATCCAAGCTTCTGCTCGCCCTGCTCACCGTCACCCTGGCTGGCACCGCCGCCGCCCAGGTCAAGGTTGAAGACGCCATCAAGTTCCGCCAGTCCGGTTACGGTTTCATGGCCTGGAACATGGGCCGCATCAAGTCGAATGTCGAAGGTACCTACAACAAGGACGAGGTGATCAAGGCCGCCAACGCCATCCAGGCCATCGCCAATTCCGGCATGGGGGCGCTTTACGTGCCGGGTAGCGACAAGGGCACCGGCTGGGAAGCCACCCGTGCCAAGCCGGCCATCTTCACCGACAAGGAAAAGGTCGGCAAGGTCGCCATGGCCTTCAACAAGGAAGCCAACGAAATGGCCAAGATCGCTGCGACCGGAGACGCTGCCGCCGTCAAGGAACAACTGGGCAAGTTGGGCGGTACCTGCAAGGGCTGCCACGACGACTACAAGGCCAAGAAATAAGGGCGGAAATTCATCACCACGGACAGGCACCTGCGGGTGCCTGTTTTTTTCAAAATCAGTTTGAGGCAGGACATGAACCGCCAACGAATTCGACTCTGGGATCTCCCCACCCGCCTGTTTCACTGGCTGCTCGTCCTGGCCGTTGGCGCGGCGGTCGTCAGCGGACAACTGGGCGGAAAATTGATCGATCTGCACGGTAAGATCGGCCTGTTCATCGTCGGCCTGATCGCCTTTCGTCTGGTCTGGGGCTTTGCCGGTTCAACCTACGCGAGGTTTGCCCAGTTCTTTCCGACGCCAGCTAGGATCAAGCTCTACCTGAAAGGCGAGTGGCGCGGTGTGGGCCACAACCCGCTCGGCGGGCTTTCCGTTTTTGCGCTGATTTTCCTGTTGACCGTGCAGGTCGTCAGCGGCCTGTTTTCCAATGACGACATCGCCTTCGTCGGCCCCTTGTATGAACTGATCGACAAGTCGATGAGCGACCGCCTGAGCGGCATTCACGAATTGTTCTCCAACGTGCTGATCGGCCTCGTCGTCCTGCATGTCGGCGCCGTGATCTTCCACGGCCACTTCAAGAAAGACAACCTGGTCAAGCCGATGCTGACCGGCTGGAAGGATGTGGCAAGCGGCGAGCCGGCCAGGGGCGGCGGTTTCATCGCCTTGGTGGTGGCCTTGGTCCTTGCCGGATTGGTCGTCTATGGCGCCAGCGGCATATGGTTGCCCCCACCACCGGTCGCAGTGGAAACGCCAAGCTGGTAAATGGCAAGAATGCACCGGCCGGTGCGGAAAAAGAAAAAGCCGCCAATTTCAATTTGGCGGCTTTTTTTCGGTTGACCGTAAGACGCTCTTAAACGACGGCCCCGTCCTCGTTGGCCCCTTCGATGACCTTGGGCTTGACGATGAATTGCTCGCGGGAGACGCCGAGCCACATGACCAGCGGGCTGGCGACCAATACCGAGGAGTAGATGCCGAACAGGATGCCGATGGTCAGGGCCAGCGAGAAGTAGTACAGGGTTTCGCCGCCGAAGATGAGCATCGACAGCACCATCATCTGGGTGCTGCCGTGGGTGATGATCGTCCGGCTGATGGTGCTCGTGATGGCGTGGTCGAGGACTTGCGGCGTGGTCAGGCCGCGGACCTTCTTGAAGGTTTCGCGCACCCGGTCGAAGACGACGACCGACTCGTTAACCGAGTAGCCGAGCACGGCGAGGACGGCGGCCAGTACCGACAGCGAGAACTCCCACTGGAAGAAGGCGAAGAAGCCGAGAATGATCACCACGTCGTGCAGGTTGGCGATGATGGCGGAGACTGAAAAACGCCATTCGAAGCGGAAAGCGAGGTAGATGACGATGCCGATGATGACGACGAGCAGGGCCAGGGCGCCATTTTCGGCGAGTTCCCTGCCGACCTGCGGGCCGACGAATTCGACGCGGCGTAGTTCGGCGCCCGGCGCTTCGGCCTCCAGCGACTTCATGACCGATTCGCCGATCTGGTTGCTGTTCTGCTCGCTCTTCAAGGGCAGGCGGATCAGCACGTCCTGCGATGAACCGAAGTTCTGCACGGCGTAATCGGTGAACCCGGCCTTGCCCAGCGCGCCGCGGATCTTTTCAAGGTCGGCGGCCTGCTGGTAGTGGGTTTCGATCAGCGTGCCGCCGGTGAATTCGACCGACAGGTGCAGGCCCTTGGTGAACAGGAAGACGACGGCGAGGATGAAGGTGACGAGCGAGATGATATTGAACGTCAGCGCATGGCGCATGAACGGAATATCTTTTTTGATGCGGAAAAATTCCATTTTCGATTTGCCTTATTTTTTGCCGTTGACCGTAGCGGTCGCCGGTTTCCACAGTTGGCCGATGGCCACCTTGGTCAGCTTCTTCTGGCGTCCGTAGATCAGATTGACCAGGCCGCGCGAGACAAAGACTGACGAGAAGATCGAGGTCATAATGCCCAGGCAGTGGACTACGGCGAAGCCGCGCACCGGGCCGGAGCCGAAGATGAGCAGGGCCAGGCCGGCGATCAGCGTGGTGATGTTGGAGTCGAGAATGGTCCCGAAGGCGCGCTCGTAGCCTTCCGCGATGGCGCCCTGGGGCGGCATGCCGCTGCGCAGTTCCTCGCGGATACGTTCGTTGATCAGCACGTTGGCGTCGATGGCCATGCCCAGCGTCAGCGCGATGGCGGCGATGCCGGGCAGGGTCAGCGTAGCCTGCAGCATCGAGAGCAAGGCGACCAGGAACAGCAGGTTGGAGGCCAGGGCCAGCACCGAGACGACACCGAAGATCTGGTAGTAGGCGATCATGAAGACGGCGATGGCGGCGAAGCCCCACATCGTCGACTGGAAGCCCTTCTTGATGTTTTCGGCGCCGAGCGACGGGCCGATGGTGCGTTCCTCGATGATGTCCATCGGCGCGGCCAGCGAACCGGCGCGCAGCAGCAGGGCGGTATCGTTGGCTTCGGTCGTGCTCATGCGCCCGGAAATCTGCACGCGGCCGCCGCCAATTTCACTGCGGATGACCGGCGCCGTAACCACTTCGCCCTTGCCCTTTTCGATGAGCAGGATGGCCATGCGCTTGTTGATGTTTTCGCGAGTGACGTCCTTGAAGATGCGGGCGCCGGCCGAGTCGAGCGTCAGATGGACGGCCGCCTCGTTGGTCTGGTTGTCGAAACCGGGCTGGGCATCGGTCAGGCGGTCGCCGGTGAGCACCACCTGCTTCTTGACGAGCAGAGGCTGACCACCGCGTTCGCTGTAAACCTCGGTGCCATAGGGCGGGTTGCCTGCCAGGGCGGCTTCCAGGGCGCCGGCCGAGTCGTCGACCATGCGGATTTCGAGGGTGGCCGTGCGGCCGAGGATGTCCTTGGCCTTGGCCGTATCCTGCACGCCGGGCAACTGGACGACGATGCGGTCCTGGCCCTGTTGCTGAATGACCGGTTCGGCGACACCGAGTTCGTTGATCCGGTTATGCAGCGTGGTGATGTTCTGTTTGAGGGCGAATTCGCCGAGCTTGAGCAGGGCTTCCGGCTTCAGCGTGGCGACCAGCTTCGGTTCGCTGGCGTCGCCGGTTTCGCCGACCAGCAGGTCGGGCTGGCTGTCGCCGATGGCGTAGCGGGCCTTGTCGCGGGTTTCATTGTCGCGGAACTTGACGATGATGCGCTCGCCTTCGCGATTGATGCCGCCGTGGCGGATGTTCTTGTCGCGCATGACGGTGCGCAGATCGGCCGAGGTCGAATCGAGCTTCTTGGTCAGGGCGCCCTTCATGTCGGCGGTCAGGAGGTTCAGCGCGACGACGTACTGCGGGTCGGCTGCGTTCGGGTTGAAGGTCTTTTCGAGAACATCCTTGGCCTTCAACTGAATATCGGTGCTGGTCAGACGAACCTTGACGCCGACGGTGTCGAGCTGGATGCCGTCATGCGTGATGCCGGCGGCCTTGAGGGCCTCCTCGACGCGGGCCTGGGCCCTGGCGTCGACCTTGATCGTGGCTTTTGCGCTGGACAACTGCACGGCCGGTGATTCGCCGAAAAAGTTGGGCAGCGTGTAGACGAGGCCCAACAGCAGTGCGACGGCGATGGTGATGTATTTCCAGAGAGGGTAGCGATTCATGACGGCTTCAAAGCGATAAAGGCGGCACTGGGCCGCCTTTGGGGGTGATTACAGCGACTTCAGCGTGCCCTTGGGCAAAACCAGGCCGATGGACGGCTTTTGCACGACGACTTCGGTGCCTTCGGCGATTTCGACGGTGACGTAACTGTCGCCCACCTTGGTCACCTTGCCGACGATGCCGCCCTGGGTGACGACTTCATCGCCCTTGGCCAGCGCGGCGAGCAGGGCCTTGTGTTCCTTGGCCTTTTTCATTTGCGGGCGAATCATGAAGAACCACAGCACGACGAACATCAGGATCATCGGCAGCATCTGCATCAGGCCACCCGTCGGGTCGGCGGAGGCTGCAGCAGTCTGGGCGTGGGCAAGGCTAATCATAGGGAAACTCCTGAAAGCGAAAAAAGCAAAACGCGGATTCTATCATTGGCTCGAAGAACGGTCCCGGGCAAAGCCGGCGGACCAGTCTTCGAACGTGCCGGACTCAATGGCAGCGCGCATCTCGGCCATGATGGCCTGATAGAAATGCAGGTTGTGGATGGTGTTGAGCATGCCGCCGAGGATTTCGCCATGGCGGAAGAGGTGGTGCAGGTAACTGCGGGTGAACTGGCTGCAGGTGTAGCAGGTACAGCTCGGATCGAGCGGGCCGGTATCCAGCTTGTAACGGGCGTTCTTGATCTTGACGTCGCCAAAGCGCGTGAACAGGTGACCGTTGCGCGCATTGCGCGTCGGCATCACGCAGTCGAACATGTCGATGCCGGCCTTGACCGAACGGACGAGGTCTTCCGGCGTGCCGACGCCCATCAGGTAGCGTGGCTTGTGCACCGGCAGGCGCGGGGCGACGTGGGCGAGGACGCGCACCATGTCCTCCTTCGGCTCACCGACCGACAGGCCGCCGATGGCCATGCCGTCGAAACCGATGTCGTCCAGCCCGGCCAGCGATTCGTCGCGCAGGTCTTCGTACATGCCGCCCTGAACGATGCCGAACAGTGCATTGCTGTTCTCCAGCTTGTTGTGCTCGTCACGCGAGCGCCGCGCCCAGCGCATGCTCATGCGCATCGATTTGGCCGCTTCTTCGTGCGTCGCCGGGTAGGGCGTGCATTCGTCGAAGATCATGACGATGTCGGAATTCAGCACCTTCTGGATCTGCATCGAGATTTCGGGCGTCAGGAAGAGCTTGGCACCGTCGTGCGGCGAACTGAACTTGACGCCTTCCTCCGTGATCTTGCGCATGGCGCCCAGCGAGAAGACCTGAAAGCCGCCCGAGTCGGTGAGGATCGGCTTCTGCCAGTTCATGAAATCGTGCAGGCCGTTGTGCGCCTTGATGACGTCGAGCCCCGGTCGCAGCCAGAGGTGGAAAGTGTTGCCGAGGCAGATCTGGGCACCGATGTCGTGCAGCGCGGCTGGCGTCATCGCCTTGACCGTGCCGTAGGTGCCGACCGGCATGAAAACGGGCGTCTGGACGACGCCGTGGGCCAGGGTCAACGTGCCGCGGCGGGCGGCGCCATCGGTCTTGAGGAGTTCAAATTGCATCGTTTTTTTCCAGAAGCATGGCGTCGCCATAGCTGAAGAAGCGGTAGCGCTCGGCCACGGCGTGAGCGTAGGCGGCGCGGATATTGTCGTAGCCGGCAAAGGCGGAAACGAGCATGAGCAGCGTCGATTTCGGCAGGTGGAAATTGGTGATCAACCGGTCGACGACCATGAAACGGTAGCCGGGGGTGATGAAAATGCTCGTTTCCGCCGCACCGACGCGCACCGTGCCGTCATCGTTGCCGGCGGATTCGAGGGCGCGCAGGCTGGTGGTGCCGACAGCAATAACCCGGCCTCCTGCGGCGCGGGTGGCCGCGATGGCATCGGCTGTCGCTTGCGGAATTTCGAAACGTTCGCTGTGCATGCGGTGGTCGGCAATTTTCTCGACGCGCATCGGCCGATAGGTGCCGGCGCCAACGTGCAGGGTCAGGAAGGCGGTATTGACGCCCTGCGCGCGCAGCGTGTCCAGCATGGCCTCGTCGAAATGCAGGCCGGCGGTCGGCGCCGCGACAGCGCCCGGTTGGCGGGCATAGACCGTCTGGTAACGCGTTTCGTCGGCGCCCTCGGCCGGGTGCTCGATATATGGCGGCAGGGGCAGCTTGCCGTACTGCTCGGCCAGTTCCCAGAAATCGCCGGGTTTGACCAGTTCGAGTGCGAAAAAGTCGCCATCGGCACCGGCGCGGCCGGTCATGCGCACCTCGAAGGCATCGCCCAGCAGCATTTTGCTGCCGGGCTTCGGTGCCTTGCTGGCGCGAATCTGGCAGAGGGCGTGCGTGGCATCGACGATGCGCTCGAGCATGATTTCGACCTGCCCGCCGGTTTCCTTGTGCCCGAAAAACCGGGCCTTGATGACGCGGGTGTCGTTGAAAACGAGCAGATCACCTGCTTTCAGCAATTCGGGCAGGTCTTCAAATTTGCGATCAAATTGCAGTTGACCGTAGCGTTCGCCGCAGACGTGCAGCAGGCGGCTGCCGGTACGCCGGGCGGCCGGGTGCTGGGCGATGAGTTCAGGCGGGAGAGGGAAGTCGAAGTCGTCGACGGTCAACGACATGGGCAAAATTCCACGTGGAAACAAAAACGGCCTTCCACAGGGAAAGCCGTTTTGCAATTACTGGTGCCCCGGGCCAGACTCGAACTGGCACACCTTTCGGCGGCGGATTTTGAATCCGCTGCGTCTACCGATTCCGCCACCGGGGCAATCGGAGGGCGGATTATCCACGAATCACTTCTTTGATTAGGCGTTGCGACAGATCAGCGTCTTTTGGCAGACAGAAGGCGTTGAGTTTGACGCCGACCTGTTCGGCCAGATAGTCGCTGACGCCGTAACTGTCTGCAAAGCCGGCGACATAGGCGATGCAGCGGGCGCTGCGGATGGCCTGGAAAGGATCGCTGGATTTTTCCCCGGTGTACATGCTGTCGGCCGCCTGGCAGTCGCCGCGCAGTTCCTGGCCGGTATAGGCGTGGGCCGAGGTGACGAAGAGGGCGGCGACGAGCCAGAGGAATTTCATTGTTTCTCGAACCAGTTGAGTTTTTCGTGCAGGCCGACAACGCTGCCGACAACAATCAGCGCCGGCGGCTTGATGCCGGATTCGGCTATGCGGTGCGGCAGTGTACCCAGTGTTGCGAGCAGCGTCTGCTGATCGGGCTGCGTGCCATCGCGGATGACGGCAGCCGGGGTCAGCGAAGGCAGGCCATACTTGATCATCTGTTTGCAGATTTCGCCGACGGCGCCGATCCCCATGTAGAAGACGACGGTCTGCCGCGGCCGGGCCAGTGAGGGCCAGTCGAGATTGACCGTGCCATCCTTGAGGTGGCCGGTGACGAAAGTGACCGACTGGGCGTGATCGCGATGCGTCAACGGGAAGCCGGCGTAGGCGGCGCAACCGGCGGCCGCCGTGACGCCGGGGACAACTTCGAAGGGAATGCCGGATGCGACGAGGGTTTCGAGTTCTTCGCCACCGCGCCCGAAGATGAAGGGATCGCCACCCTTGAGACGGACGACCGAGAGACCTTCGCGGGCAAGTTGTACGAGCAATTCGTTGATCGAGTCCTGTGGCAGCGTGTGCTTCGAGGCTTCCTTGCCGGCGTAGATGCGGCGGGCATCGGGGCGGGCCAGATCCATGATGCCGTCGCCGACCAGATGGTCGTAGACGAGGGCGTCGGCGGCGGCGATCAGGCGCGCTGCCTTGAGGGTCAGCAAGTCCGGGTCACCGGGGCCGGCGCCGACCAGCCAGACTTTGCCGGCTGCGAGTTTGTTCTGCGTGTTCATGGGTTATCCCTGCCTTTGGGCGGCCATCCTAATGCGGGAGCGAGCGCCTGCCAATAGCCGGAAGTCAATTCGTCGTGGATATACACCCAAAGTATTAGACGGGTAGTTATAAGTAACTATAACCACATGAATGCATTGGGTTTTCGTGCGCCAAAAGATTGATGAGTATCAAGGATGGCGTGGGGGCTCAGGTTCAACCTTGCGGGCATCGCGTTGAGGGAGATTGGGCGCGAAATATTTTCGTTCCAGGAGATAGAAAGATGAAAAAAACTGTAGTGGGGATGCTTGCACTTAGCGCCATGGCGGTAGCCATGGGTTCGGCCTTTGCACAGGATGCCGCCAAGACGGCGCCAACGCTGACGGCGGCCGAAAAGGAACAGGCCAAGAAGATTTATTTCGAGCGTTGCGCCGGCTGCCACGGCGTGCTGCGCAAGGGGGCGACGGGCAAGAACCTCGAGCCGCATTGGACGAAAAAGGCCAAGGACGGCACCGTGACCGAAGGTGGCACGCTCAAGCTCGGCCAGCAGCGCCTGGAAAAGATCATCGGTTACGGCACCGATGGCGGCATGGTGAATTTCGATGACATCCTGACCAAGGAAGAGCTGTCGTTGATGGCCAAGTACATCCAGAACACGCCGGATGTGCCGCCGGAATACAGCTTCAAGGACACGCTGGATTCGTGGAAGGTCATCGTCCCGGTCGATCAGCGTCCGACCAAGCAGATGAACAAGTACAACCTCAAGAACATGTTCTCGGTGACCTTGCGCGACACCGGCGAAGTGGCCCTGATCGACGGCGACACCAAGGAAATCCGCAGCATCGTCAAGACCGGCTACGCGGTGCATATTTCGCGTTTGTCGGCTTCCGGCCGCTATGTTTACGTGATCGGTCGCGATGGTCGTCTGTCGCTGATCGACCTGTGGATGGAAAAACCGGGTGTGGTCGCTGAAGTGAAAATCGGCTTCGATGCGCGTTCGGTCGACACCTCCAAGTTCAAGGGCTTTGAAGACAAATACGCCGTGGCCGGCTCCTACTGGCCGCCGCAGTACGTGATCATGGACGGTGACACGTTGAAGCCGCGCAAGGTCGTTTCGACTCGCGGCATGACCGTCGATGGCGAATACCATCCGGAACCGCGCGTGGCGTCCATCGTCGCCTCCTTCACCAAGCCGGAATGGGTCATCAACATCAAGGAAACCGGGCAGATTCTGCTGGTTGACTACTCCGACATCGAAAACCTCAAGACGACGACCATCGGTTCCGCCAAGTTCCTGCATGACGGTGGCTGGGATGCTTCCAAGCGTTACTTCCTGGTGGCTGCCAATGCCTCCAACAAGATCGCAGCGGTCGATACCAAGACCGGCAAGCTGGCCGCCCTGATTGATGTCGCCAAGATTCCGCACCCGGGCCGCGGGGCCAACTTTACCCACCCGAAATTCGGTCCGGTGTGGACGACGGGTCACCTCGGTGCTGACGTCCTGACCCTGATCAGCACGCCGTCGGATAAGAAATCGGATGCCAAGTTCAAGGAGTTCAACTGGAAGGTCGTTCAGGAGGTGAAGCACGTGCCGGGCAACCTGTTCGTCAAGACCCATCCGAAGTCCAAGCACCTGTGGGCCGATTCGCCGCAGAATCCGGAGCGTGAACTGGCTGAA
>PHCF01000142.1 GCA_002842145.1 Betaproteobacteria bacterium HGW-Betaproteobacteria-6
ATATACCGCTTCAAAGCCGATTGAAAAACTCCGGAAAACTGAATGCGCCGTTCCCGTCTATTGCTCGTAGCCGCCTCCTGCGCGCTCATCTCCGCTTGTACCTACAAGCCGAGCTTCATCAACGAATACAAGATCGACATCCAGCAGGGCAACGTCCTGACACAGGAGATGGTCGCCCAGCTCAAGCCGGGCCAGACGCGCGATCAGGTTCGTTTCCTGCTCGGTACGCCAATGGTCGCCGACATCTTTCACCAGCAACGCTGGGACTATGTCTACCGCTACCAGAACGGCCAGACCGGCAAGGTCGAGTCGCGTAAATTCACTGTGTTTTTTGACAATGAAGGTCGCTTGGCGCGTGTTGACGGCGATATAGCCGAAGGTGAGTCGAGCGACCTGAATCCGCCCCTCAACAAGAACCGTCTTCTGGATCTCGGTTCGCTTTCACCGGAGCAGGCCGAGAAGCCGCTGCCGCCACGCGAGTCGCCGAGTTACTACCGTCGTTTCATGGATATGTTGGGGTTTTAAGGGATGAGTGCAACACGGATTGGTGTCGTCGGGGCCAGCGGCCGCATGGGCCGCATGTTGATCGAGGCCATACTGAAGGATGACCAACTGGCGCTGGGCGCTGCTTTCGATCAGCCGGGCAGTCCGGCGCTTGGCAAGGCGGCAGGGGAACTGGTCGGCATGTCCTGTGATGTGTCGGTGACGGATGATGTCGCAGCCGGCCTGAAAAATATCGATTGCCTGATCGACTTTACGCGACCGCAGGGTACGTTGGTTCATCTCGAATTGTGCCGTCAGGCTGGTGTTTCCATCGTGATCGGTACGACTGGTTTCGAGGCAGACGGCAAGGCCGCGATTGCCGCTGCGGCAAAGGACATATCCATTGTTTTTGCGCCCAATATGGCCGTCGGCGTCAATCTCGCCTTCAAGTTGCTCGATACGGCTGCGCGCATCCTGAACCAGGGGTACGACATCGAGATCGTTGAGGCGCATCATCGCCTGAAAATCGACGCACCGTCGGGGACGGCGCTGCGCATGGGCGAAGTGGTCGCCAGCGCGCTTGGTCGCGATCTCGAAGAGTGCGCGGTTTACGGTCGCGAAGGCGTCACCGGCGAACGCGACCCGTCTACCATTGGTTTTGCCACCGTCCGGGGGGGCGACATCGTTGGCGATCATACGGTCATGTTCTGCGGCATCGGTGAGCGCATTGAAGTTACGCACAAGGCCAGCAGCCGCATGCCCTATGCCCTTGGCAGTCTGCGTGCAGCACGTTTTCTGGTGGGCCGCAAGAGCGGTCTTTTCGACATGCAGGACGTTCTCGGCCTGCGTTAGTTCATGAAATCGCGGCTGCTGGATAAGCAACTCCAGGAAATCTTCGGTGGCGAAGGTGAGCCGCAATTCAGGCAGTTGATCGAGCAGGCCAGGGCGGCGCAGCAGAACGCTCTGGCCGATGGTATGGAAAAGCTGGTCGGTGTAGTCGATTCCTCCTATCGCGCTTACGCCGGACTCAATCTGAGTGCCTGGCACACCAAGTTGTCGGGTGACGCGCTGGCTGACTGGAATCTGCGGGCCGGTACCGTCGAAGCGGGCCGCCAGTGGAAAGAAATGCTCGGCTATGCAGCCGGCGATATTGATAACTCCATCGCGCAGTGGCAACGCATGCTGCACCCGGACGACTTGCGCGTCCTGCAGGCGAGGATCGATGCGCATGTCAAAAGCCAGGATCCATATTTTCAGGCCGAGTGCCGCTTCAAGGCGCGCGACGGTCAGTGGCGCTGGTTCCTGTTGCGCGGTGCGGTGGCGGCGCGTGATACCGAAGGCAGGCCGGTTCGCATGCTGGTTTTGCAGCGGGACATCAGCGAGGTCAAGGCCGCCGAGGCCGCTTTGATTTCTGCCAAGGAGTCTGCCGAGGCTGCCAACAAGGCACGTGGTGCGTTCCTGGCCAACATGAGTCACGAAATTCGTACCCCCATGAACGGCATCATCGGCATGACCGAACTGGCGCTCGATACCGAGCTTGATGCCGAGCAGCGCCATTACCTCAGGACGGTCAAGTCTTCCGCCGAGGCACTGCTGACCATCGTCAACGACATCCTTGATTTTTCCAAGATCGAAGCCGGCAAGATGGAGTTCGAGTCGCTGGCGTTTTCGATTCAAGATACGGTGCTTGAAGCTGCCCGGGTGCTGGCCGTCAGTGCTCACAAAAAAGGCCTCGAGCTGGTAGCAGACGTCCGTGCGGACGTGCCGGGACGTATTGTTGGCGACCCGACGCGCCTGCGCCAGGTCATCATCAACCTGATTGGTAATGCCATCAAATTCACCGAGCAAGGCGAAGTGGTGCTCGATGTGAGCATCGATCAGCAGACCGAGCACTCCGTTTATTTGCGATTTTCAATCCGGGATACGGGCATCGGCGTGCCGCCTGAAAAGCAGCAGGCAATATTTGAAGCATTTTCCCAGGCTGATGTTTCGACGACTCGACGCTTCGGTGGAACTGGTCTCGGTCTGGCCATCAGTGCTCGCTTGGTGCAGCTCATGGATGGCAAGATAACGCTTGAAAGCACCTTGGGTGTGGGTTCCGTTTTTTCTTTCACCGGGCGCTTTGGTGTCGAGACATCGATGTTGGCCCAGACCCAGGCATTCGCGGCGGTGGCGCGCTATGCTGGCCGTCGTGCCCTTGTTATCGACGATAACGAAACAGCTGGACGCTATCTTGTTGATTTGCTTGAACGTCTCGGCATCCAGGCGTCGCTGTTGGCAGCTGGTCCGGCAGCCGTAGCCGCAATCGAACGTAGCAGGGCTGTTGATTTTCCCTACGACTATGTGGTGGCCGACGCCAACATGGAAGCGCCGGCAGGTTTTGCGCTTGCCGAGGCCTGGCAGAAGTCCGGTCGGGTGGAAAAGTTGCTGGTCATGCTGACCACTGAAAACCAGCGTCACGATCTGGCACGCTTGCGCGAAATTGGCGTCTCGTCACATCTCGTCAAGCCGGTTGGCAGCGCCGATCTGATTGACGCCCTGGCCTTGGCCGAAGGGCCTGAATTGCCGGAGCAGGAAGAGTTCATGTTGTCGCAGATCGATCTGGGCGATTTGACCCCGGGTCGTTCGTCCGCCCTCAATATTTTGTTGGTTGAAGACAATCCCGTGAACCAGGAATTGGCGACCCGATTGCTCGAGCGTCAAGCGCATCGCGTGACCGTGGCCAACAATGGTGTCGAGGCAGTTGACCTGTTCGACAGCTCCCACTTCGACGTGATTCTGATGGATATGCAGATGCCGGTGATGGGCGGTATTGAAGCCACCGAGGCTATTCGGGCCCGTGAAATGCGTCGGAGCTGGGTGGTTTCGCACGAGATGAAGCCGGTCTATATCATCGCCATGACCGCCAATGTCATGGCCAGCGACCGCGACCTCTGCATGGAGGCGGGGATGAACGACTATGTGGCGAAGCCCTTGCGGCCAGCTGAGTTGTATGCCGCGCTGGATCGCAGTCGTGGTGGTGGAAATTCGGATGAGCTCATCGTTTTTGGTACTCAGCCGGCCAGGTGTGATGGACAAATCGATCTGGCGGCTGCCTTGGCCGATATCGGTGAGCCAGAGCTGTTTGCCACGATGGCCGGCATGTTTTTGTCCGAATGGGATACTCATCTCGGGCGCCTTGGCGCAGCACTAGAAAGTTCTGACGCAAACGAGTTGCGCATGCATGCGCACACGGTGAAGAGTCTGTTGGCCATGTTCCATGCGGAAAATGCCAGGCGCCGGGCGATGGAGATCGAGCAAGCGGTCGCAGACCCAAGTGTAGTTAACTGGGTGAGCTGCAGGCAACTCCATTCCGCGCTGGTTGAGGAAATGAGCGGTATCAAGCCCATACTTAAGCGCTACGTTGATACTCGTCTAATCCCTTGAATTTGCCTGAAAAGCGTCTTTTCGGCTAGAATAGGAAGGTTAAAAAGCACGAGCGGGGAGGCGCAAGCCTTCCCGCTCGGCACATGAAAAATTAGAAATTCAAGGAGAGCCGGTCGTGTCGTTGCTGCCCTCATATCCTTACCGATCCCTCCTATTGCCGGCAAATTGTCACGTTGACTTACCCGCATATCGGCAACACTGGTTGTAATGCGGAAGATTTTGAGTCCAATGCCAATTTTGCTGCGGGCCTGGTCATTCGTGATCTGCCTTTGGTTGCTTCCAATTGGCGCTCCGAGGAGGATTTGTCATCCTACCTCAAGAAGCACGGTATCGTTGCCATTGCTGGCATCGACACACGTAAGCTGACCCGCATCCTGCGGGAAAAGGGCGCTCAGGCCGGTTGTATTGTGGCTGGTGAAGTAGATGAGTCTAAGGCGCTGGCGCTGGCCAAGGCGTTCCCCGGTCTTTCCGGCATGGATCTGGCCAAGGTGGTTTCCGCCAAGGAAGGCTATGACTGGACCGAGGCCGAGTGGACGCTGAATGGCTATAAGCAGGCTGTCGAGCCGCGTTTCCATGTGGTGGCCTATGATTTTGGTGTGAAGCGCAACATTTTGCGCATGCTGGCTGAGCGCGGCGTCAAGCTGACCGTCGTGCCGGCTCAAACGCCAGCAGCCGATGTGCTGGCGATGAAGCCGGACGGGGTTTTCCTGTCCAACGGCCCGGGGGATCCTGAGCCCTGTGACTACGCAATTGCGGCCATTCGTGAATTCCTCGAGCGTGGCGTGCCGACCTTCGGCATCTGCCTCGGCCACCAGTTGCTGGCCCTGGCTTCCGGCGCCAAGACGCTGAAGATGAAGTTCGGTCACCATGGTGCCAACCACCCGGTCAAGGACATGGACACCGGTCAGGTGCTGATCACCAGTCAAAACCATGGTTTTGCCGTGGATGGCGATTCGCTGCCGGCCAATCTGCGGGTCACTCATGTCTCGCTGTTTGATGGTTCCTTGCAAGGCATCGCCCGCACCGATGTGCCGGCCTTTTCCTTCCAGGGGCACCCGGAAGCAAGCCCTGGCCCGCACGACGTGGCCTACCTGTTCGACCGCTTCCTCGACACCATGACGCGTGGCGTTGCCGCGCTCAATAACGCTCAATAAGCGGCACAGAGAGAGATAAAGATGCCGAAACGTACAGACATAAAAAGTGTTTTGATTATTGGCGCCGGCCCGATCATCATCGGTCAGGCCTGCGAATTCGACTATTCCGGCGCCCAGGCCTGCAAGGCCCTGCGCGAAGAGGGTTACAAGGTCATCCTGGTTAACTCCAATCCGGCGACGATCATGACCGATCCGGAAATGGCCGACGTCACCTACATCGAGCCGATCACCTGGCAGGTCGTTGCCAAGATCATCGAAAAGGAACGCCCGGATGCGCTGCTGCCGACCATGGGCGGCCAGACCGCGCTGAACTGCGCACTCGACCTGGATCGCGAAGGCGTGCTGGAAAAGTTCAAGGTCGAACTGATTGGCGCTTCCAAGGAGGCCATCGACAAGGCCGAAGATCGTCAGAAGTTCAAGGATGCGATGACCAAGATCGGTCTCGGTTCGGCCAAGTCGGCGACGGCGCACAGTATGGAAGAGGCTTACCAGGTGCAGGCGGTGATCGGCTTTCCGACCATCATCCGGCCGTCCTTTACGCTGGGCGGTACGGGCGGCGGCATTGCCTACAACATGGAAGAGTTCGAGACCATCTGCAAGCGCGGTCTCGAAGCCTCGCCAACCAACGAACTGCTGATCGAAGAGTCGTTGCTTGGCTGGAAGGAGTACGAGATGGAAGTCGTCCGCGACAAGGCGGACAACTGCATCATCATCTGCTCGATCGAAAACCTCGATCCGATGGGGGTGCATACCGGTGACTCGATTACCGTCGCCCCGGCCCAGACGCTCACCGACAAGGAATACCAGATCCTGCGTAACGCCTCGATCGCCGTGCTGCGCGAAATCGGTGTCGATACCGGCGGTTCCAACGTGCAGTTCTCGATCAACCCGAAGGACGGTCGGATGATCGTCATCGAGATGAATCCGCGGGTTTCGCGTTCGTCGGCGCTGGCCTCCAAGGCGACCGGCTTCCCGATTGCCAAGATCGCTGCCAAGCTGGCTGTCGGCTACACGCTCGACGAACTGGCCAACGACATTACTGGTGGCAAGACGCCGGCTTCTTTCGAGCCATCGATCGACTACGTCGTCACCAAGGTGCCGCGTTTCGCCTTCGAAAAATTCCCGCAGGCCGACTCCACCCTGACCACGCAGATGAAATCGGTCGGCGAAGTCATGGCGATCGGGCGAACCTTCCAGGAGTCCCTGCAGAAAGCTTTGCGCGGTCTGGAAGTCGGCGTTGACGGCTTCAATCTGAAGACGGTTGATCCGGAAGCCATTGACGAGCAACTTGCCCGCCCGTCGCCGGACCGCTTGTGGTACGTCGCCGATGCTTTCGGCGTCGGCATGTCGATTGACAAGGTGTTCGAGCTGACCAAGATCGATCCGTGGTTTCTCGTCCAGATCAAGGAGATCGTTGATCTCGAACTGGAAGTTGAAAAACGCGAATTTTCCTCGTTGACCGCAGAAGAGATCCGTTTCCTCAAGCGCAAGGGCTTCGCCGACCGTCGTCTGGCTTATCTCCTGAGTACGAGCGAAACCGAGTTCCGCAATCGTCGCCACGAACTGGGCGTCCGCCCGGTATACAAGCGCGTCGATACCTGTGCAGCTGAATTCTCGACCGATACGGCCTACATGTACTCGACTTACGAGGACGAGTGCGAAGCCAATCCGACGGACAAGAAGAAAATCATGGTGCTCGGTGGTGGTCCGAACCGTATCGGCCAGGGTATCGAGTTCGACTACTGCTGCGTGCATGCCGCGATGGCAATGCGCGAAGACGGTTACGAAACGATCATGGTCAACTGCAATCCGGAAACCGTTTCCACCGACTACGACACTTCCGACCGCCTGTATTTCGAGCCGCTGACGCTGGAAGACGTATTGGAAATCGTGGCCATCGAAAAACCGGTCGGCGTCATCGTCCAGTACGGCGGCCAGACCCCACTCAAGCTGGCGCTGGCGCTGGAAGCCAACGGCGTGCCGATCATCGGTACGACGCCGGAATCGATCGATATCGCCGAAGACCGTGAGCGTTTCCAGAAGCTGCTGCATGAACTCGGCCTCAAGCAGCCACCCAACCGCACGGCGCGTACCGAAGAGGATGCGCTGCGTCTGGCCCAGGAAATTGGTTACCCGTTGGTCGTTCGTCCGTCCTACGTGTTGGGTGGTCGGGCCATGGAAATCGTTCATGAGCAGAAGGATCTCGAGCGCTATATGCGCGAAGCCGTCAAGGTTTCGCACGATTCGCCGGTGCTTCTCGACCGCTTCCTGAACGATGCCGTCGAATGCGATGTTGATGCGCTTTCTGATGGCGACGAAGTGATCATCGGTGGCGTCATGGAGCACATCGAGCAGGCCGGCGTACACTCCGGCGACTCGGCTTGTTCGCTGCCGCCATATTCGTTGGGTGAGGCGGTGCAGGACGAATTGCGGCGCCAGACCAAGCTGATGGCGAAGGCATTGAATGTCTGCGGCCTGATGAACGTGCAGTTCGCGATCAAGGACAACGACGTCTATGTGCTCGAAGTCAATCCGCGCGCATCGCGTACGGTGCCCTTTGTTTCCAAGGCGACCGGCCTGCAACTGGCCAAGATCGCCGCCCGCTGCATGGCCGGGCGCAGTCTCAAGGATCAGGGCGTGACCAAGGAGGTCATCCCGCCGTATTTCTCGGTCAAGGAAGCTGTCTTCCCCTTCGTCAAGTTCCCGGGGGTCGATACCATTTTGGGTCCGGAAATGAAGTCGACCGGTGAAGTGATGGGGGTTGGCGTGACCTTTGCCGAGGCCTTCGTCAAGTCGCAACTGGCAGCGAGCGTCAAGCTGCCCTTCTCGGGCAAGGTCTTTCTGTCGGTCAAGGACGGCGACAAGGCGAAGGCCATCGAAATCGCGCGCCACCTGCACGAGGCCGGCTTCCATCTGGTCGCCACGCGCGGTACGGCACACGCCATCGAAGCGGCCGGGCTACCGGTGCAGTTGGTCAATAAGTTCACTGAAGGTCGTCCGCACATTGTCGACATGATCAAGAACAACGAGATTTCGCTGATCATCAATACCGTTGAAGAAAAGCGCTCGGCGATCAACGACTCGCGTTCCATCCGTACTTCGGGCCTGCAGGCCCGGGTCACGATGTACACGACGATCTGGGGTGCCGAGGCGGCCGCTGAAGGGATTCGCAATCACGGTGAGCTGGTGGTTTATCCTATCCAGGCCTTGCACACGCAACTAAACTGAGACAAACCTGAAGCCGCCGGGTAGCTCCAATGGGGCGCCGGCGGTTTTGCTTTTGCTGGAAGACGATATGAGCAAAGTTCCATTGACAGTACAGGGTGCCGAGAAACTGCGCGAAGAACTGCATCGCCTGAAGACGGTAGACCGCCCTTGGGTGATCGCGGCCATCGCTGAGGCGCGCGCCCATGGCGATCTTTCGGAAAATGCCGAATACGATGCTGCGAAGGAGCGCCAAGGCTTCATCGAAGGACGGATTCAGGAGGTTGAAGGCAAGCTGTCGCATGCCCAGATCATCGACCCGAAGCTGCTCGATGCCGATGGACGCTGCGTGTTCGGTGCGACGCTCGATCTCGAGGACCAGGATAGCGGCGACGCCGTGACCTACCAGATCGTCGGTGAGGACGAAGCTGATATCAAGGGCGGCAAGATTTCGGTCAATTCGCCGATAGCCAGGGCGTTGATCGGCAAATACGCCGGCGATATTGCCCAGGTACAGGCACCGGGCGGTATTCGGGAATACGAAATCATCGACATTCGCTACGAATAATTTTTGTGCGCCCCGTCTCTGAAGCCTTCTACCTGTTCGCCATAACCCTGTGGGTGGGCGGCCTGTGGGCTATCGGCTACATGGCGGCCCCCGTTCTCTTTGCCAGCCTGGGTGACCGTCAACTGGCCGGGCTGGTGGCCGGCAAGCTGTTTGCAATGATCGGCTGGGTGGGGCTGGCCAGCGCGGCCTGGTTGCTGGTGTTTTTGGTTTCGCGCTGGGGGGCGCAAGTGTTCAGACGCAGCGTTTTCTGGCTGGTCGTCGTGATGGTCCTGCTGACGGCGGCCAGCCAGTTCGGCATTCAGCCCTTGATGGCGCAACTCAAGCTCGATGCTTTGCCGCGTGAAGTGATGGAAAGCGTTTTGCGCGACCGATTTGCCACGTGGCACGGTGTTTCCAGCATTCTCTACCTGGCGCAGAGTATGCTGGGTTTGTGGCTTGTGATGTGGAGTGGTCGCGGGTTGCGGTGATCAGCCCTGGAAAGCGCGTTTGCTCTTGCGCGGAGTGGGCAGTGCCGGTCGTTTTGATTTTGGGGCTTTTTTCGGGTTGACCGTAGCATCCTCGGCGGCTTGCGGGCGATAGACCACCAGCAGCTTGCCGATGTGCTGGACCGGGGCGGCGCCGAGTTGAGCGCAGATTTGCTCGTAATAGGCCAGACGATTCTCGCGGCTGTCACCATAGACGCGAATCTTGATTAGCTGGTGGGCCTTGAGGCAGGTCTCGATTTCCTTCAGTACGCTATCGGTGAGGCCGTTTTCGGCTATCGCCACGACAGGATTCAGGGCGTGGGCCTGGGCGCGCAGTTCGCGGCGCTGGGCCGATGTTATTTGCAGCATAGTCAACCTTTCAAAAACGGCATTT
>PHCF01000143.1 GCA_002842145.1 Betaproteobacteria bacterium HGW-Betaproteobacteria-6
GCGCTTCTTCACCGTGCCGAACGCCAAGGAAGCCCGCAAGTCGGTTGCCTGGGCAACCACCTGGATCGGTTACTTCTACATCCTGACCTTCATCATCGGCTTCGGTGCCATCACCAACCTGGTGCAGAACCCGACCGATTTCTACGTCGGTGGCGAACTGGCCAAGGGCCTCAAGGGCGGTGGCAACATGGCTGCCGTACATCTGGCCAAGGCGGTTGGCGGTGACCTCTTCCTCGGCTTCATCTCGGCCGTGGCCTTTGCCACCATCCTGGCCGTGGTGGCCGGTCTGACCCTGTCCGGCGCTTCTGCCGTGTCGCATGACCTGTACGCTTCGGTCTTCAACAAGGGCTGCTCTTCCGAACAGGAACTGCGCGTTTCCAAGATCACCACCGTTTGCCTTGGCATCCTGGCTGTGGTCCTCGGTATTGCCTTCGAAAAGGAAAACGTCGCCTACATGGTGATGCTGGCCTTTGTGATCGCCTGCTCCTCCAACTTCCCGGTGCTCTTCATGTCCGTGCTGTGGAAGAACTGCACCACCCGTGGTGCCGTGGCCGGTGGTTTCGTCGGTCTGGCCTCGGCCGTGATCCTGACGATAGGCTCGGCCAGCGTTTGGGAAGCGGTCATGCACAACCCGAAGGGGTCCGCCTGGTTCCCGTACAACTCGGCAGCCATCTTCTCGATGACCGCCGCGTTCTTCACGATCTGGCTGGTGTCCATTCTCGACAATTCCGCCCAGGCCCAAAAAGAGCGTGCCCTGTACCCGTCGCAGCAACTGCGTTCGGAAACCGGTTTGGGTGCATCCGGCGCCAGCGGTCACTAATCGGACGAATCGGTCGTCAGCAAAAAGCCCGGGAAACCCCGGGCTTTTTTTCGTCTTCAATTTTGGGTCTTTTTTCCAGTTGACCGTGGAGAGCCGCCATCGGACGCCACCATCGTCAAAACGCGGACGTGCTTGTGCACTGCGGAAATCGCAGGGCAGTTTCTTTGATAGACTGCGAGGCTTGGGCGAGGAAAAAAACGGTAGGGGGTTGCCCAGTGCAGGTCGGGTAACCCCCTGAGTAGCGGGTTGAACCGCGTACTCCAAAGACCATAAAAGGAGAACAGCCCGAACAGAATAATGCGACAGGCTTACAGAAATCTTACGCGGTCACTGGCCCAAACGGACACATGCGCATTCTTATTGCTGAAGACGACACCATCATCGCCGATGGACTTTCCCGCTCGCTGCGTCAGGGCGGGTATGCCGTAGACTGGGCGCCCAACGGACTCGATGCAGACAACGCGCTGCTCACCGTTGCCTACGATCTGCTTATTCTTGACCTCGGCCTGCCCAAGCTGTCCGGGCTCGAAGTCCTCAAACGCATACGCTCGCGCAACTCGCAACTGCCGGTGCTCATCCTGACGGCTCTCGACGGTACGGGGGATCGCGTCAAGGGGCTGGATCTCGGGGCTGACGACTACATGGTCAAGCCCTTCGAACTGCCCGAGCTCGAAGCGCGAGTGCGCGCCCTGACCCGCCGTTCGGCCGGGACTTCGCCGACCATCCAGTGTGGCGCGCTGACCTATGATCAGGTCGGCCGTGTAGCTCTGGTCAATGGTGAAACCCTAGACCTTTCCGCTCGCGAAGTCGGCCTGCTCGAAGTGCTGCTCAGTCGGATGGGGCGTCTGGTCAGCAAGGACCAGTTGGTCGACCACCTCTGTGGCTGGGGTGAGGAGGTCAGCCACAATGCTATCGAGGTCTATGTCCATCGCCTGCGCAAGAAAATCGAAGCAGGTGGCGTAAAGATCGCCACCGTTCGCGGCCTGGGTTACTGCCTTGAGCGACCACAGGGAGAGTAGTTCTCCGGCCCCGGCATCCGAAACCGAGCGCTCGCTGTTTGGCGAGATTCTCGACTGGATGCTGGCGCCGCTGCTGTTCGTCTGGCCGCTCAGCATTGCCTTCACGCATTATTTCGCCAACAACGTCGCCAATTATCCTTACGATCAGGCGCTGCGCGAGCACGTCACGGCTATCGCCCGGCAGGTCAAGCTGGTCAACGGCAAGCCGCTCCTGTCGCTGCCGGCATCGGCCCGGGCGATGTTGCGGGCCGATGAAACCGACAGCGTTTATTTTCACGTCCTCGGTGCCGGCGGGAAATTCCTGGCCGGGGACAAGGATCTGCCTGCCTCCGTGCCCGCCTCGGGCATGTCACTGACTGATGCGATCGTGCCTGGCGAGGTATACATGCGCGACGCCGAGTTCAAGGGGCAGGACCTGCGCATGGCCTACACCTATCTGGCCGAGCCGGCGATGGCCAGGGCGCAATGGGTGCTCATCGAGGTTGGCGAGACAACCGAAAAACGCAGTCAGCTTGCCAACAAGATCGTCGCCAGCGTGATTCTCCCGCAGTTCATCATCATTCCGCTCGCCGTCATGCTCGTCTGGTTCGGGCTGTCGCGCGGCCTGCGCCCGCTGACGCGCCTGCGCCAGACCATCGAGGCGCGAGAGCCGGACGATCTATCGCCGATTGCCACCCGGCGGGTACCCGAAGAACTTGAGCCGCTGGTCGAGGCGTTCAATGAAATGCTCGACCGCGTACAGCGCAGTGTTTCGGCGC
Organism: Betaproteobacteria bacterium HGW-Betaproteobacteria-6; assembly: GCA_002842145.1. GTDB lineage: Bacteria > Pseudomonadota > Gammaproteobacteria > Burkholderiales > Rhodocyclaceae > Azonexus. Next base: position 2,598 of record PHCF01000143.1, read on the forward strand.
AGCAGCGCTTCGTTGCCGATGCCGCCCATCAAATGCGCACGCCGCTGACCGGTCTCAAGACCCAGGCCCAGTTCGCCATGCGCGAAACCGATCCCGAGGCGCTACGCCACGCCTTGCGGCAGATCGCGACCGGTGTTGACCGCGCCGGCCGGCTGATCAATCAACTGCTCACCCTGGCGCGCACCGAGGGGGGCGAAGCTGCCCAGCAAAAGCACGAACCGCTCGATCTGGTCGACCTGATCCGCGACGTGGTCACCGAATGGGTGCCCGTTGCCATCGAGAAAAACATCGATCTCGGTTTCGAATCCGACAAGTCGGCGATGATTTCCGGCAATCCCTTCCTGTTGCAGGAGCTTGCCAAGAACCTGGTCGACAATGCCCTGCGCTACACGCCCGCAGGCGGGCACGTCACCTGCCGGATCGTGGCCAACCAGGCAACGGTGCTACTGGAGGTTGAGGACGACGGGGTCGGCATCAGTGAGGAACAGGCCGAACTGGTCTTCGAGCGTTTCTATCGGGCCGACGACGCGACGACCGAAGGCAGTGGCCTGGGCCTCGCCATTGTTCAGGAAATTGCCATGCAGCATGACTCCCGCGCCAGTCTGCGGCCGAATCCGCGTGGCCGGGGCGCGGTGGCGCGGATCGCCTTCGCCACCTGGCATCCGCCGGTTCCGCCACCGCCGCCGCCGGATGATTTCTCGGAACTCTACCGGCAGTCGCCGCCAATCGGTCCTTGAGTCCTCAAAAACCGCTCTGGCGGTTGCAGAGGCGCGGTGACATCGCTATAATGCGCCCTCGTTTGGCCAATTAGCTCAGTTGGTAGAGCAGCGGATCAAGCAGCCCCGGTCAAAAAGCCGGGGCTTTTTGCTTTTTGGTTTCCTTCCTGTCTGCAACGTGTAATCCGCGCTGGAATTTCTTCGTACTATTGTTTTTCACGCCATTTTGGCGATTCAAGGAGGCCTCTTGGCCAAACCAAACTATCAGTTCGAGAAGCGCCAACGAGACCTCGCCAAGAAAAGCAAGCAGGAAGAGAAACGTCGCCAGAAACTGGCCGCCAAAACCGCAGAGGTGCCCGGCGAGGCTGTCTCTGAGCGCGTTGAGTCATTGCCTTCCGGGGCGGTTCTGCCCAAAGTCTGAGGGGCCTTGAGTACGACGGCTAGCGTTCGCATCGAGGCCTTGGAGCCCGCTTTTTTGGAGCGGGTTGGCGGGCTTGCCGATGTGTTGGGCTTGCCGCAGGCCGGGGCGGCTGAATTTGCCTTGCAACTGGGGGCTGCCGGCTTGCAGTTGCAGGAGCTGGGCGCCGATGCTTCGGGGCCGGTGCGCGTCGATTTTCTGGAGGGGGCCGTGGCCCACCGTCGTCAGCACGGAGGCGGGAGCGGCCAGATGATCGCCAAGGCGGTGGGCATCCAGCCCGGGGTTCGTCCGGCGATCCTCGATGCTACTGCTGGCCTGGGGCGCGATGCCTTTTTGTTTGCCCAGTTGGGGTGTCAGGTGACACTGATCGAACGGCATCCGCTGGTTGGTGCCTTGCTGGCTGACGGCATGGCGCGGGCGCTCAGCGATCCTGAGGTCGGGCCGATTATTCAGCGCATGCAGCTACGACAGGGTGATGCCATCGATCTGATGCAGACGTGGTCGGAGGCGCCGCCGCAGGTGATCTATCTCGATCCGATGTTTCCGCACCGGGAAAAAAGCTCGCTGGTCAAAAAGGAAATGCGCGTTTTTCGTCCACTCGTTGGCGGCGATGACGATGCTGCGCAATTGCTGGCGGCGGCACTGAATCTGGCAACGCATCGCGTCGTGGTCAAGCGGCCACGCAAGGCGCCGAGCGTTGATGGCCAGCCGCCGGGCTATGTCCTGGAGGGGAAGTCCAGTCGTTATGATATTTATCCGATGAAGGCGTTGAAGGCCAGGCCGTGAATCGGCGAAACTGTGTAGATTGAAATCAGGCGGTAATACTTGATAGGCATACTGCCGGTTTTCGAAGAAAGGGCGAGCATGGAATTGCTGTTGTGGCGACATGCCGAGGCGGAGGACGGCGAGGACGACTTGAAGCGGCGTCTGACGTCACGTGGCGAAAAGCAGGCGCGGACCATGGCGGCCTGGATTCTCGCCCATCAGCCCAAGGATCTGCGCGTTATTGTCAGCCCGTCTGTGCGCACCCAGCAGACGGCCGAGGCTCTGAAACTGCCCTTTGTGACCAATCGCAAAATCGGGCCGGATACCTGTGTTTCAGAGTTGATCGCCGCTTCCGGCTGGCCGACGGCCCAGGGTTCGGTATTGATTGTTGGCCACCAGCCTGCGCTGGGGCGCATGGCGTCGCTGTTGCTGGCCGGGCATGAAGCAGAGTGGAGCATCAAGAAGGGCGCGTTGTGGTGGCTGAGCAACCGGGTCCGCCGGGGCGAGACGCAGACCGTGCTGCGCGCAGTGATCCCGGTTGAAATGCTGGATTAGGGCGTAGACAAGGCGCTGTCTTTGCCGTGAAATAGGCTCTTTGCATCGATAGATGGAGAGAGAGATGGTCGCCAGAAAAAAGACGACGGTTAGCCCGCCGAAAAAGATCAGCGCCGAAGTCAAACCCGCTCCCCGCGCCGTTCGCGGGCGCCAGGTAGTGCGCGGCGACGTGTCGCCGGTGCTCACCGAGGAAGGCATTGAGGGATTCACCGTGCGCGCTGCGGTCGACGGTGCCCAGGCGGCAAAAATGGGCGCGATGCGCGATGTGATTGCCGGGATGCCGCCGGAAGAGTCCGTTGCCTTGCTGCGGGGCCTGCTCAGGCAGCAGGGAGCGGTGATCGAGGAATTGCCGGTCAGCCCGGATGACGAACTGGCCAAGGACTGGCGCGACGGGGCTTACCCGTATAAAAACCTCATGCAGCGCAAGAACTACGAGCGGCAGAAATACCGCTTGCAGGTCGAGTTGCTCAAGCTGCAGGCCTGGGTCAAGGAAACCGGGCAGAAGGTCGTCATTCTCTTCGAAGGCCGCGATGCGGCGGGCAAGGGCGGCACCATCAAGCGTTTCATGGAACATCTGAATCCGCGCGGCGCGCGCGTCGTGGCGCTCGAGAAACCGAGCGAAATCGAGCGTGGCCAGTGGTATTTCCAGCGTTATGTGCAGCACCTGCCGACCAACGGCGAGATCGTGCTGTTCGACCGTTCCTGGTACAACCGGGCAGGGGTCGAGCGGGTCATGGGGTTTTGCAGCGATCAGGAGTATTCCGAGTTCGTCCGTCAGGCGCCGGAGTTCGAGCGCATGCTGGCGCGCAACGGCACGCACCTGATCAAATTCTGGTTCTCGGTCAGCCAGGACGAGCAGCGCCGCCGTCGATTACACCAGGGCCAAGGAGGCGATGTTCTTCCACACCGATACCGCCGATGCGCCATGGACGGTGATCAAGTCGAACTGCAAGAAGCGGGCGCGGCTCAATGCCATGCGCTATGTGCTGCACAAGCTGCCTTACAACAACAAGGATACCGACCGCATCGGCAATCTGGATCCACTCATCGTCGGTCGCGCCAACGTGGTGTACGAGCGCGGCGAGCAGCAGGGGGTGCCGATTCTTTAGGCCTCGGTCGATTTTGATTTTGGCCGTTTTTCCCGGTTGACCGTGGGATTCGGCCAGCCGGCCTAACTGATGACGTAGGAGGCGCCGCCGGTGGCGATGAGCAGGCCGGTTTCGTTTTCCAGCGTCATCTGCACCGAGGCAATGCGGCCACCGAGACGGGTAATCCGTCCGGTGGCCGTGAATTTTTTGCCGATGCCCTGGTGCAGGAAGTCGGTGCGCAGGTCGATGGTGCCGATGCGGCCAAAACGATGGCCGACCTGCTCGGTCGTTTCACTGTTGAATTTCTCGGCAATGGCCACCGTCGCGGCCAGACCGCCGACGGTATCGAGGACGCTGGCGATCACCCCGCCATGCAGGCGGCCATGCAGAAAATGGCCGATCAGGTCGGGGCGCATGGCGAAACTGATCTGCGGTGCGGCCGGGTCGAGCGACTCGACCTTGAAGCCGAGCAATTCGTTGAAGCAGAGCTTGTGCTCGAAGACATCACGCAAGGTAACTTCAAGACGGGTTTGCTCCTCGGGGGAGCGGCGGGGCAGGGTGGGGGTCATAGGGTCCGATAGGCCTTAAATAGGGCGCATCGCCCAAGTCGAGCGTAATTTTAACGCAGCCTACTTTGCGTGCGGCTAGGGCAGGTTGGTGCTGCTCGGCGCGGTGAGGAAGCGCTGGACGAAGTCGGCCTCCGGCAGCGGACGGCCGCTCAGGTAGCCCTGGTGGATGTCGCAGTGAAGGTCGCGCAAAAGCACCAGTTGCGCCACCGTCTCGACCCCTTCGGCGACGACTTCGAGGCCGAGGTTGTGGGCCATGGTGATGATCGCCGGGACCAGCGCGCTGCCGCCGCTGTAGTCGCCACCATCGTCGATCAGTGCCGTGACGAAGCTGCGGTCGATCTTCAGACTGCTGAAGGGCAGGCGGTGCAGGTAGGACAGCGAGGAGTAGCCGGTGCCGAAATCGTCGAGGGCCAGGCGGAAGCCGCGGGCGCGCATGGCGTGGAGCATGTCGACGTGGTTGCCCTCGGCCTGCAGGAGCATCGACTCGGTGACTTCGAGTTCGATCTGTTCGTGGGCGATGCCGTGTTCGGCGCACAGCGCGGCGACCGTCCCGGTCAGGTCGCCGGTCCAGAACTGGCGGGCCGAGAGGTTGATGGCCATGTGCAGCGGCGTCGGAGACAGGCGGTTCCAGCGCGCCAGGCAGGCGATTGCCTCGGTCAGTACCCAGTGGCCGATGGGGACGATCAGGCCGGTTTCCTCGGCCACCGGGATGAAGCGGTCGGGGGGAATCCACTGGCCATCGTCCTGCCAGCGCAGCAGGGCTTCGGCGCCGAGCAGGCGGCCGCTGGCGGTGTCGAACTTGGGCTGGTAATGCAGCGCGAAAGCCTGTTGCTCGATGGCCCGGTGCAGGCGCAATTCGATCGAGGCGCGCTGCAGCACGCGCTCTTTCATCTCAGGCGTATGCCGTGCCACCTGGCCGCCACCATGACGCTTGGCCACGTACATCGCGGTGTCGGCGTCGCGCAACAGTTGTTCGGCATCGGCGGCGTCGTCCGGGAACAGGCTGAGCCCGATGCTGGCGCCGACATGCAGTTGATTGCCGTCGGTGATGAAGGGCTGGTTCAGGCGTTCGAGGAAATCGCGGGCGCGGGCTTCGGCCGTCTCGCCATTGGCGACGTCGGTGAGCAGCACGATGAATTCGTCGCCGCCCTGGCGAACCAGCGTGTCGGCCGGACCGAGGGCGCCGCGCAGGCGCCCGGCGACATCCTGAAGCAGGCTGTCGCCGAGCCGGTGGCCGAGCGAGTCGTTGATGTCCTTGAAGCGGTCAAGGTCGATGAACAGCAGGGCGACACGTTCTTGCCGAGTTGTCGCCTGGTGCAGTGCCTCGCCCAGTTTCTCGGCGAGGAGGAGGCGGTTCGGGAGGCCGGTCAGCGGGTCGTGCTGCGCCATGAAGGCGAGTTCTTCGTCGTGCTGCTTGCGTTCGGTGATGTCGGTGACCGAACCGGCCATTTGGTAGGCGACGCCGTGACGGTCGCGCACCGCGATGCCGCGCGAGGCTATCCAGAGGTACTGGCCGCTGCTGGCGCGGACCCGGTACTCGCAGTAGAAGTAGGGGGTATGGCCCTTCAGGTGCTCGGCGACGGTCCGGTTGTAATGGCTGCGGTCGTCAGGGTGGACCAGCTCCAGCCAGGCATGCGTGTCGGGCAGGAAATTGTCGCGGTAACCGAGGATTTCCAGCAATCGCTTGCCGACATCAAGACGCTTGCTGACCGGGTCCCATGACCAGAATCCGTCGTGCGCCGCGGCCATGGCCAGGCTATAGGCGCGCTGCGTGGCCCACAGCTGGCGCAACTGAGCCTGGACAACGTAGCCGCCGAAGACGATGAGCAGGGCCAGACCGCCGCGCATGACGAACGACGACTCCCACCACCAGAGCAGCAGAAGGAGTACGCCAAGCAGCGCGAGCAGGGCCAAGCGGGCCAGGATGCCGCGATTGCCTGGGCCGGGGAGTAGTTGCTGCAGGGTATGGATAGATTTGTCTCCGGGGCTTTTTATTTCCTGGCAGGGCGATTGGCAACTCGCGCCGGAAATTTTTTCCGCAGTATCACTGCGTGTTCCGGGAACGGTCAACTCGGGGATAAATCGCGGAAACCCCCGTGTCATCGGGCTATGTTCACGGCATGGAGAGCCTTGGCGTGTTTGGGCGCGAATCCAGGTGCAGGGAACACGTTCGGCGTTTCGGATCGGGCGAACCGAATCCTGGTCGCGGTTTTTTGCCATTTTGGCGCGTCGACCGTAGCGAATCGGCCGAACGCCACGGGTGTGGGGTTCGGCCGATTGCTGGGGACTAGTGCGGTTCAAAAACCGCCATTGGTTTGTCCTGCTACTTCTTGCGCGGCGCCGGTACGTCCGTACAGGTGCCATGGGCCACTTCGGCCGCCATGCCGACCGTTTCACCGAGCGTCGGGTGCGGGTGGATGGTCTTGCCGATATCGACCGCGTCGCAGCCCATCTCGATGGCCAGGCAGACCTCGCCGATCATGTCGCCGGCGTTCGGGCCGACAATCGCCCCGCCGATGACGCGATGCGTTTCGGCATCGAAGATCAGCTTGGTGAAGCCGTACTCGGCCCCGTTGGCGATGGCGCGACCGGAAGCCGCCCACGGGAACTTGGCGGACTCGACCTTGCGGCCTTCCTTCTTGGCCTGGTCCTCGGTGTAGCCGACCCACGCCACTTCCGGGTGGGTGTAGGCAACGCCGGGAATCACCGTGGCGTCGAAGGCGGCCTTGTGGCCGGCCGCGACTTCGGCCGCAACGTGGGCTTCATGGACGGCCTTGTGGGCCAGCATCGGGTTGCCGACGATGTCGCCGATGGCGAAGATGTGCGGCACGTTGGTCCGCATCTGGGCATCGACGTTGATGAAGCCACGGTCGGTGACCGCCACGCCCGCCTTGTCGGCGCCGATCTTCTTGCCGTTCGGCGAGCGGCCGGCGGCTTGCAGGATCATGTCGTACTTGACCGGCTCGGCGGAGACGCCTTCGCCCTCGAAGGTCACGTAGAGGCCGTCTTCCCTGGCATCGACGGCAACTGTCTTGGTCTTCAGCATGATCTTGTCGAAGCGATGGGTGTTCTGCTTTTCCCAGACCTTGACCGCGTCGCGGTCGGGGCCTTGCATCAGCGCGTCGAGCATTTCAACGACATCGACCTTGGCGCCCAGCGTCGAATAGACGGTGGCCATTTCGAGGCCGATGATGCCGCCGCCGATAACCAGCATCTTTTCCGGCACGAAGCGCAATTCGAGCGCCCCGGTCGAATCGACGATGCGCGGATCCTTCGGGATGAAGGGCAGATGCACGGCGGCCGAGCCGGCGGCGATGATGCACTTCTGGAACTTGACGATCTTCTTGCTGCCGGTCTTGTCCTGACCGCTGCCGTCGGTGACTTCCACCTCGATGTGATGCGGATCGAGGAAAGTGCCGAAACCACGCACGATGTCCACCTTGCGGCCCTTGGCCATGCCGGCCAAGCCGCCGGTCAGCTTGCCGACGACCTTGTCCTTGTGGGCGCGCAGCTTGTCGATATCGACCGTCGGGGCGGCAAAGGTGACGCCAAGATCGGCCGCGTGCTGGGCTTCTTCCATGACCGCGGCGACGTGCAGCAGCGCCTTGGACGGAATGCAGCCGACGTTGAGGCAGACGCCGCCGAGGGTCGCGTAACGCTCGACGATGACCGTCTTCATGCCGAGGTCGGCCGAGCGGAAGGCGGCAGAGTAGCCGCCGGGGCCGGCGCCGAGGACGAGCATCTCGCACTCGATGTCGGCACCGCCGGCATGGCTGCCGGCGACCGGCGCAACGACTGGCGCTGCGGCGGGGGCGGTTTCGGTTTTTGCCGCTTTTTCCGGGTTGACCGTAGCAGCCGCTCCGCTTTCAACCTTGATCAGCAAGGAGCCTTCGGCCACCTTGGCGCCAAGCTGAACGAGCACTTCCTTGACCACGCCGGCGACCGGCGACGGCACATCCATCGTTGCCTTGTCCGATTCCAGCGTGCAGATCGCGTCATCGACGTTGATGCTGTCGCCGACCTTGACGAACAGGTCGATGATCGGCACTTCGGCGAAATCGCCGATGTCGGGGACTTTGACTTCTACCAGATTGCTCATGGTGTTCTCCCCTTACAGCGCGACGCGACGGAAGTCGGCCAGCAACTGAGCGATATAGACATTGAAGCGGGTGGCCAACGCGCCGTCGATGACGCGGTGATCGGCGGTCAGCGACAGTGGCAGGACCAGGCGCGGCACGAATTGCTTACCGTCCCAGACCGGCTTCATGGCCGACTTGTTGACGCCGAGGATGGCGACTTCCGGCGCATTGACGATCGGTGCGAAGTAGGTGCCGCCGATGCCGCCGAGGCTGGAGATCGTGAAGCAGGCGCCTTGCATGTCGGCCGGCTTGAGCTTGCCGTCACGGGCTTGCTTGGCCAGATCGCCGGATTCCTGGGCCAGTTCGAACACCGACTTCTTGTCGACGTTCTTGACCACCGGGACGACCAGACCATTCGGCGTGTCGGCCGCGAAACCGATATTGAAATACTTCTTCAGTACCAGGTTGTCGCCGTCGAGCGAGGAATTGAATTCCGGGAATTTCTGCAGACCCTTGACGCACGCCTTCATGAGGAAAGCCAGCATGGTCAGCTTGGCGCCGCCACCCTTCTCGTTTTCCTTGTTGAGCAGCACGCGGAAGGCTTCGATGTCGGTGATGTCGGCATCTTCGTGGTAGGTGACGGCCGGGATCATGACCCAGTTGCGCGACAGGTTCTGGCCCGAGATCTTCTTGATGCGCGACAGCGGCTTGACCTCGATCTCGCCGAACTTGGCGAAATCGACCTTCGGCCAGGGCAGCAGATCGAGCCCGCCGCCGAGGCTGCTTCCTTGACGATGCGGTTCTTCGGGCCGGTGGCGGGTACCTTGTTCAGATCGACACCGAGTTCGCGGGCATAGGCACGGACGGACGGCGAGGCATGAACCTTGGAACCAGCTGGCAGAGCCGGGGCCAGAGCAGCGGGTGCGGTAGCAACTGCTGCGGTCGACGCCGAAACAGGGGCAGAAACCGGGGCTGCGGCGGCAGGTGCCGGAGCAGTAGCTTGCGGTGCGGCAGCCGGGGCCGAGGCACCGGTTTCAACCTTGATCAGAACCGTGCCTTCGCCGACCTTGGAGCCGAGTTGAACGAGCACTTCCTTGACGGTACCAGCGACGGTGGAGGGAACATCCATCGTGGCCTTGTCGGATTCCAGCGTGGCAATCGCATCATCAACCTTGATGCTGTCGCCGACCTTGACGTAGAGCTCGATGACCGGCACTTCGGCGAAGTCGCCGATATCCGGAACCTTGACCTCAACCACGCCACCGCCAGCCGCGGGCGCAGCGGAAACCGGAGCAGCCACTGGGGCCGGCGCCGGTGCAGCAGCCTGGGCGGCCGGAGCTGGCGCAGCGGCTGCGGCGCCACCCGTTTCAACCTTGATCAGCACGCTACCTTCGCCGACCTTGGAACCGAGTTGCACCAAAACTTCCTTGATAACGCCGTCGACCGTGGAAGGCACATCCATCGTCGCCTTGTCGGATTCCAGCGTGGCAATGGCGTCGTCGATCTTGATGCTGTCGCCGACCTTGACGTACAACTCGATCACCGGCACTTCGGCGAAATCGCCGATATCGGGGACTTTGACTTCAATGATTTGGCTCATGTTGTCTCTCCCTGATTAAACCGACATCGGGTTGGGTTTGTTCGGGTCAAGGTTGTACTTGACCAGAGCGGCAGCGACGACTTCGCGCTTGATCTCGCCGTTGTCGGCCAGCGCCTTGAGGGCAGCCAGGGTCACCCAGTGACGATCGACTTCGAAGAAATGACGCAGCTTCTCGCGGGTGTCCGAACGGCCGAAACCATCGGTGCCGAGCGTGACATACGGTGCCTTGACGAAGGGACGGATCTGCTCGGAGAACAGCTTGATGTAGTCGGTGGAGGCGATGACCGGGCCCTTGGCGCCAGCCAGCTTCTCTTCGACGTGCGACAGCTTCGGCTCCTCGAGCGGGTGCAGCAGGTTCCAGCGAGCAACATCCTGACCGTTGCGGGCCAGTTCGTTCATGCTCGGGCAACCCCAGAGGTCGGCCTCGACACCCCAGTCGGCCTTGAGCAGGTCGACGGCGGCGATCACTTCGCGGAAGATGGTGCCCGAACCGAGCAGTTGAACGCGCGGACCGGCCGATTCGCCACCCTTCTTGAACAGGTACATGCCCTTGATGATGTCGGCTTCGGCGCCGACCGGCATTTCCGGG
>PHCF01000144.1 GCA_002842145.1 Betaproteobacteria bacterium HGW-Betaproteobacteria-6
AGCCTCGATGGTTTCCGGGGTGATGTGGGAGCGGATCAGCGTGCCGTAGACCGTGATCTTGTTGCCCTTCTTGACGGTTTCTTCTTCGCCGGCCTTGGTCGCACCCGGGTGCGGCTTGTCGGTGCGGGAGTCGGTGCCGACCTTGTAGCGGACGCCCGGCTTGAGCTTGGCGGCTTCGATGGCAACCACGTAGTGCGGCTCACCGAGCGGTACCGGCATGTCGTACAACAGTTGCATCTTGTCGTTCGAGATGTCGATCAGCTGGTGATTCTGCGGGTGCAGCGGGCCAACCGGCACGAAGCGGTCGATTGCCAGCTTGTTGAGTGCTACGAGGTAACGACCCTTCGGATCGGCCGAGTCACCTTCCATGGTCATCAGGTGACCGATGTTGTAGTGCACGGAGATTTTGTCGAGGACCTTGCCTTCGCAGTGGTTCCATTTGACGACCTGCGAATCGACGTACAGCGAGGTGTAGGCGATACAGGGCTTGGAGTCATACTGCGTGTGCAAGGGGCCGAGTCCGAGCTGGACCTGGGTGTGCAACGCGTCCTTCATGCCGATGACCGGAATGCCGTAGGCATCCTTCGATTCGAACTTGCCGGCCTTGATGGCGGCCTGGATCTTCTCGAAGGAATAAACGGAGACGTGGGTGTCGAGCTTGCCGGCGACGGTCAGGAACTTGCCGTCCGGGGTGACGTCGACGCCGTGCGGCGACTTCGGTTCCGGCACGAGGAAGTTGATCACGTGCAGATAGTCGGTGTCCTTGGCGGAGCAGCCGGCTTCATACGGCGGACGACCCTTTTCGATGCCACCGACGTAACGCTCGGAGCAGAAGGAATTGGTGAACGACCATCCGTCGGAGGGGCCTTTGCCGGCGTCGGACAAGTCCTGCGAGTACGGCGGCAGTTCGAGGGAGAAGGAGGCCTTCGGATCGATGCGGCCTTCCTTGCGGTCGAACTTCCAGTAGGTCACGCCGCCGCGATATTTTTCGTTGAACTCTTCGAGCGGGAAGAACTTCTTGTTTTCCAGTGGCGAGGCGTACTGGGCGGCTTCGATGATGTACTCGGTGTTCGGCGTGACGAAAGCGCCGCCGTGCTCCGACTTGAAGATCGGGTTGGCCACGATCTGCTTGGTTTCGAAGTCACGCAGGTCGATCACGGCGAGGCGCGGGTTGGCCTTGTCGTTGATGAACAGGAATTGACCGTCGTACTTGCCCTGGGTTTCCGAGATGGCCGGGTGGTGCGTGTCGCCCCAGTTGATTTCCTTGCCGTCGATGTTGCCCTGACGCAGGACGGCCTTGGAGTTTTCATCGAAGCCGTAGCCTTGCCACGGTTCCGGTGTGAACACGGCGATGTACTTGAGGATGCGCATGGACGGAATGCCATACACGATGATCTGGCCAGACTGGCCGCCCGAGCTGAAGGCGACAAATTCATCGCGCTTGCCGGTCGGGACGTAGGTCTTCGACGCAGCGAGCAGATCCTGCTGGCTCAGATTGCGTCGCTTCATTACGTCCTGCAGCGATTCGGCGGAGTATGCCGACGCTGCGAAGCCGGCTGCAAGAAGCAGCGCGGTGGATTTCACTACAAATTGTTTCATCTCTATTTCTCCCATGAGCACCAGAAGCAAAAAAACTTCCATTTCCCCCATTGCCGCCTGTGACTTGGTAAGGCTGCGACAATTTGCCGCACACTGTATTCCGGGCAGACTGTGAAAGAATTGATGTCTGCTAAATCCAAACGGATGCATTTGGCGAAAATGCGTTGATCCAAATGACCCAAGGTCCAGAAGCACTCTTGTGAATAAGAAAATACTGATTGACATCATTGGTCTGGAATTGATTGCGCTGGTTGTCGTCGTTGGTTACAAGCTGTCGCCGATGCTGTTGCCGAAAGCCGACGTCACCGTTCTGCCCGATCCCGTCTGCAACCTGCAACGCGAAGCGTGCTCCGTGAGCCTGCCGTCCGGCGGCAATGTCACCCTGGCGATGGGCACGCGCCCGGTGCCGCTGGTCAAACCCTTCGAGGTCCAGGTGGCGACCAGCGGGTTTGCGCCGGCCCGCGTCGAGGTCGATTTTGCCGGTATCGAGATGAACATGGGCTACAACCGCCCCGAACTGTCGGCGCGTGGCACCGGCAGCTATGCCGCCGAGGTGACGTTACCGGTCTGCATCACCGGCAGCATGGACTGGCAGGCGACGGTATTGATCGAAACCGGCAGTGAGCGGGTGGCGATTCCCTACCGATTTTCGACCGGGGAGTCGCACTAAATGGCCGAACGCATCCTGACTATTGTTGCCGGCTTGCTGGCCGTGCTGATTCTCGGTGTGGTCCTTTTCTGGCAGCCGGAAATGCCCGAGCGGCCGCTGCCCAAAGCGGTCATCGCGGCCGGCGGCGATTTCACGTTGCAGTCCACGAACGGGCCGGTAGCCCTTCGGGACTATCGTGGCAAGCTGGTCCTCGTCTATTTCGGCTATACCTTCTGTCCGGACATCTGTCCGACCTCGCTGGCGGCGACGGCCGAAGGTCTCAAGCAACTGACGCCGGAGGAGCTGGGCAAGGTGGCGATGATCTTCGTTTCAGTCGATCCGAAACGCGATACGCCGGAACGTCTCAAGGAATACGCTGAATTTTTCCATCCGGCCATCGTCGGTGTCACCGGTACCCCCGAAAACATCGCCGAAATCGCCAGGCGCTATGGCGTCTTCTACGCCGAGCAGAAGGTGGAAACGGCCGGCGATGGCTACGTCGTCGATCACTCGGCCGATACCTTCATCGTCGCTCCCGACGGCCAACTGGTTGCCAAGATGGCTCACGCCACGCCACCCGATCAGGTCGTCGCCACCATTCGCAAATATTTGAACCAACCATGAAGGAGAGTAAGCCCATGAAACAACTGTCCCTGCTTGCAGCCAGCCTGATGTTCTCGGCCGGTGTTCTGGCCGGCGCTGCCGACAATGTGTCGGTTCAGGACCCCTACGTCCGCCTGGCACCGCCCAACGCCCCGGCTACCGGCGCCTTCATGGTCATCAAGAATAACGGCGACAAGGACATCAAAGTGCTCAAGGCCGACAACCCGGCCTCCAAAGTTACCGAATTGCACACCCATATCAACGATGGTGGCGTCATGAAGATGCGCCCGGTGCCGAGCATCGACATCAAGGCCAAGGAAGAAGCCGTGCTCAAGCCGGGCAGCCTGCACGTCATGATGATCGGCCTCAAGGCGCCGATGAAGGAAGGCGACGTCGTGCCGATTACCCTGAGCTTCGACGACGGCAGCACCAAGCAGGTCGACGCCAAGGTCGTCCGCCCGATGGCCGCGCCGATGCCGGCAGCCATGGACCACAAACACTGATTCTGATTTTGGCTGTTTTTTCCGGTTGACCGTAGAAGTCTGCGGTCAGCTGGTCGATCGGCCATTTACCCGGTGAACCGGACTTAAACCATGTTCATGGTTCTATTCGTCCTGATCGTTGTACTGCTGCTCTATTCTTTTTTCGCCTGAGCTGCTCAGGTCCTGACCGGCCGTTTCGACAGTTTGCGCTGCAGCGTTCGCCGGTGCATTTTGAGGGCACGGGCGGTGGCGGAAACGTTGCCATCGTTTTCGTTGAGGACGCGCTGGATGTGTTCCCATTCGAGGCGGTCGACCGACAGTGGTTCGTCCGAGGCGGGCAGGTCGAAATCCGGGCCGTCGTCAGCGTCGAGGGCGGAGAGGATGGCTTCGACTTCGATCGGCTTGGCAAGGTACTGGACGGCGCCCAGTTTGACTGCATCGACGGCGGTGGCGATGCTGGCGTAGCCGGTCAATACGACGATCCGGCAATCCGGGTTGATGGCCAGCAGTTGCGGGATGAGCGCCAGGCCGGAACTGCCGTTCAGGTTGAGATCCAACACAATCCGGCTGGCCTGCATTTCCTTTGCCGCGGCCAGCGCCGATAGGGCATCCAGGGTGCCCCGCGCCGGAAAGCCGCGCCGTTCCAGTGTGCGCACAAGGATGGCGTTGAAGCTCGGGTCGTCGTCGATGATCAGCGTTGGTTCGGTCATGTTTTTATCCGGGGCAGTTCGATGCGGGCGAGAGCGCCCCCTTCTTCAGGATTCGACAGCGTCAAGGTGCCGCCGAGTTGTTCGACGGCGCTGCGCGTCAGCATGAGGCCGACGCCGCTGCCGCGTTCGTGGGCGGGAAAACTCTCCTGGCCACCCAGTTCCAGGACCTGCTCGGGAAAGCCGGGGCCGCGGTCACGGATGTCGATACACAGGTTGTCGGTGCACCAGCTCAGACGTATTTCGAGCGGGATGGTCGTCGCATTGGCGGCGTTGTTGAGCAGGTTGAGCACAGCCTGTTCGAGTCGCGGGTCGGCGACGATTTCCGGTGCCTCTCCGTCGCTGGCGATGATCAGTCGGCTACTGCCTTGCGGACGGGCGGCGTGCCAGTTCTGACGTAGTTGGTCCAGCCAGCGGTTGGCGGCCTGCAAGGGCGAATTTTCCAGACGTTCTGCTCCGGCCCGGCGCGACAGGCCGGTAACGATTTCCTTGCAGGTGGCGATCTGCTGGAGAAGCAGCTTGAGGTCGTCGCGAGCCGCTTCGCTCAGGGTCGGGTCGTTGGCCAGTTCGCCGGCGAGCAGGGCCATGGTGCCGAGCGGTGTGCCGAGTTCGTGGGCGGCACCGGCGGCCAGCGTGCCCATGGCGACGACCCGTTCATCGCGCAAGCCCTGTTCGCGGGCGGTGGCCAGTTCGGCATCGCGCTGGCGAATGACGCGAGTGGTATGAACGATGATCCAGCCGATCATCACGGCCGAAACGACAAAAATCAGCCACATGCCGCCCAGGTGCAGGCGCGTCGCGCGTGTCGCATCGGGCATTGGCAGCGGGACGTAGTAGAGCATGAGCAGCGAATACGCCGCGATGGCGACGGCCGTGACGATGGCTACGCACCGCGCCGGCAGGGTCAGGGCGGCGACGGCGACCGATGGCAGGAGCAGGGAAACCAGCGGGTTGGCGGCGCCGCCGCTGAGGAAGACGACGGCGCTCAGCATGCCGATGTCGAACAGCAACTGGCTGAACAGCTCGTTGGCCGTGGCGGTTTGCGAGCGGATAACCCGCCATTGGGCTATCGCATTGAACAGCAGGGCGATGGCGACGATGCCGAGGAGTGGCACTTGCGGCACGGGAATGTCGAGCAGACCGGGGCCGACCATGATCAGTTGCGCCAGCACGGCGAGCACTACCCAGCGACCGATGACCAGGCGGCGCAGGTTGGCCAGGTGGTCGGTATTTGCTGTCGTGCACGGGGTAAATGCCATGAGCCGAATTATGCGTGATTTGTGTCAATTTTCAGTCGCTTGAGAGGTGCGACAATTCGCCGCATCGATTTCGGGAGCTGTCCTGCATGCTGAATTTCCTGCGTTTTCCTCTCTTTCTTGCCGTGCTTGCCCTGAGCTATCCGGCTGCTGCGGTCGACCTCGAAAAAGGCAAGGAAATCAACGGTACGTGCGCCGCTTGTCACAGCGACAACGGTCAGGGCGGAAAGAAAGGCGAGTATCCCCGCATTGCCGGCCAGCAGGTCAAATACCTCGAAAGCCAGTTGAGGAGTTTTCGCGCGCGAACGCGGATCAACATCCCGATGTTTCCTTACACCCAGGAGCGTGAGCTATCCGACGAAGACATCAAGGACATCGCTGCCTACATTTCGGGCATCGTCCTCGACACCAAGATGCCGACCTACGTCGGCACCGAAGATGCGCTGACCCGGCTGCTCATGGCTGAAAAGGTCATGATCATTCCGCGCGCCGAGGGCGATCTGGAGAACGGCGGCAAAATCTATCAAAAGCAGTGTGCAGCCTGCCACAGCAAGACAGGCAAGGGGCGCGGCATGTTCCCGATGCTCGTCGGGCAGTACACCAATTACCTGCAGCGGCAGGTCGATCTCTACCTCAAGGGCGACCGGCCGCATGACGAAGAAGGCACCGTCGGCCTGCTCAATGCCCTCAAGCCACAGGATATCCAGGATATCCTGGCCTATCTGACCTCGATCCAGGAGCCCAAGGAATGAAGCACTTCAGTTTTGCCCTGACTGCCCTGCTGGTGGTTTCCGGAGCTTGGGGCCATGGCTATGCCGGGCCGATCGACGACAGCATGCCCGATGCCCAGCGCATCCGCTTCTGCGAACGCGTTCGCGATCACGCCCTGCAGGCGTTCTACAATCGCGACAAGGGGCGGCCGATGAAGCTGTTCGACGAAGATGGAAGCGACGGCGCACGCATCACCAACCACATCATCCGGCGCATCTACGAAGAGCCGCAGATTTCCAGCCCGAAAAAGGCCGAAACCTTCGGCCGGGCGACCTGCAAC
>PHCF01000145.1 GCA_002842145.1 Betaproteobacteria bacterium HGW-Betaproteobacteria-6
TGAAGATATCCGAGGCCTGCTTTTCGGCCATCAACTGGAACAGTTTGTCGAGAATCATGACAAGACCTTCGTGGAGTGGTGGGGCTTACGGGCGCAGCAATTCGTTGATGCTGGTCTTCGAGCGGGTTTGCGCGTCGACCTTCTTGACGATGATTGCGGCATACAGGCTATACGCGCCGTTGGCCTTCGGCAAGGTGCCGCTGATCACGACCGATCCGGGCGGTACGCGACCGTAGGTCACCTCTCCGGTTTCGCGGTCATAGATCGGCGTGCTCTGGCCGATATAGACGCCCATGGAGAGCACGGAGTTTTCGCCGATGATGACGCCTTCGACGACTTCCGAACGGGCGCCGATGAAGCAGTTGTCTTCGATGATGGTCGGATTGGCCTGCAGCGGCTCAAGGACGCCGCCGATGCCGACGCCGCCGGAGAGGTGCACGTTCTTGCCGATCTGCGCGCAGCTGCCCACCGTGACCCAGGTGTCGACCATCGTCGCTTCGTCGACGTAGGCGCCGATGTTGACGAAGGACGGCATGAGCACGGCGTTCTTGGCGACGTAGGAGCCCTTGCGGACAACGGTGCCCGGAACGACGCGGAAGCCGCCCTGGCGGAACTGTTCTTCGGTCCAGCCCTGGAACTTGGTGTCGACCTTGTCGTAGAAACGAACGTCGCCGGATTCCTGAACGCGGTTGTCGCGGATGCGGAAGGAAAGCAGCACGGCCTTCTTGATCCACTGATGGGTGAACCACTCGCCGGCGATCTTCTCGGCGACGCGCAGCCTGCCGGCGTCGAGGTCGCCGATCACGGATTCGATGGCAGCGATGGTCGTCGGGGCGGATTGCGGCGACAACTCGGTGCGGCGTTCCCAGAGTTCTTCGATAGTGGCTTGCAAGGGGTGAGTCATGGGGGCTCTCTCTGATTACAGTTGTTGGGCAAATTGGCGGATACGCCGGGTGGCTTCGAGACATTCGTCGAGCGAAGCCACCAGCGCGATACGGACAAAATTGGCGCCCGGATTGACGCCCCTGACTTCTCTGGCCAGGAAGCTGCCGGGCAGGACCACGACATTATAGTGTTCGAGCAGGCCGCGGGCGAACTCGGTGTCGGCGATGGGCGTTTTGGCCCACAGGTAGAAGCTGGCGTCGGGCATGGCGGTGCCGAGTACTTCACCGATCAGTGGCGTGCAGGCGGCGAACTTCTCGCGGTACTGGTTGCGGTTGTCGAGGACATGCGCCTCGTCGTTCCAGGCGGCGATGGAGGCCGTCTGCACCGGTGGCGCCATGGCACAGCCCTGATAGGTGCGGAACAGCAGGTATTTCTTGAGGATGGCGGCGTCGCCGGCGACGAAGCCGGAGCGCATGCCTGGCACGTTGGAACGCTTGGACAGGCTGGAGAACATGACCAGCTGTTCGTTGGTGCGGCCGAGCAGCTTGGCCGCCTGGAGGCCGCCGATCGGCGGGTTGGCTTCGTCGAAATAGATTTCCGAGTAGCACTCGTCGGAGGCGATGACGAAACCGTACTTGTCGGACAGCGCGAACAGCTCTTTCCAGTCGTCCAGCGACAGCACCTTGCCGGTCGGGTTGCCCGGCGAGCAGACGTAGAAAAGCTGGACGCGGGCCCATTCTTCTTCGCTCAGGCTGGCGTAGTCGAAGGCGAAATCGTTGTCCGGCAGGTTGTTGAGGAAACGCGGTTCGGCGCCGGACAGGTAGGCGGCGCCTTCGTAGATCTGGTAGAACGGGTTCGGGCTGACGACCAGCGGAACGTGGCCACGACTGGTATCGATGACGGTTTGCGCGAAGGAGAAAAGGGCCTCGCGCGAGCCGTTGACCGGCAGAATTTCGGTTTCCGGATTGAGCGCCAGGTCGTAGCGGCGCTGGCACCAGGCCGCGATGGCTTGGCGCAGTGCCGGCATGCCCTGGGTCGTCGGATAGTTGGCCAGCCCTTTCAGGCCGTTGGCCAGCGCCTCCATGATGAAGACCGGCGTCGGGTGCTGCGGTTCGCCGATGGAGAGCTTGATCTCCTTGAATTGCGGGTTCGGTGTCACGCCGGCAAACAGCGCGCGCAGCTTTTCGAAGGGGTAGGGCTGGAGTTGGGCGAGATGCGAATTCACGTCGGGCGTCGAATGGGTGTAAAAATGCGGATTATCCCCGCGGAATTTCCCTGCTCGTCGTCGCCTCGCTACTGGCCGCATGTGCCTTCGGCTACCAGGCGCGCGGTAGCTTGAGCGACGTGCCGGGCGAATTGCGCGGCAAGGGCTTCCCCGGCGATGCGAGCGGAGGCGGACGGTTCATCCTGGGTGACGATGACGGGCGCCTGAAATGCGACGGACAACTGTCGCCGCCGGATATTTCGCCAAATCCCGGCGGTTGCGAGGGCGAAGCCGGAAAAGGCATCGTCCGCTGCACCGATGGCCGCGAAATACCGGTGCACTGGACGGCGATTACCTGCCGCTCCTTCGAGGGGAGCGGCGAGGATAAATTCGGAAATCGGCTTATTTTTCGGGTTGACCGTAGCAGATAGCTTTTCAGCCATCTACGCGGTCCAACGCGAGGGAAATCCTGAAGATTTCCCGTTTTGTCGTTCAGCGCTGGCGAATGGCGCCGTTGTCGTTCGACAGGATGATTTCAACACGGCGGTTCAGCTGGCGGTCTTCGCTCGTGTCGTTGCCGGCGATCGGATAGGACTCGCCGAATCCACGAATGGCGATACGGTTGCGATTGACTCCCATGTTCTGGAGTGCCAGCCGAACCGATGTGGCGCGGCTTTCGGAAAGGCGCTGGTTGTGAGCAGTTGCCCCGGTGCTGTCGGTGAAACCTTCAATGAGGACGGTGCGCTCAGGGTTTTCTTCGAGAACCTTGGCCAGTTTCCGGCTGGTATTCAGGCCATCCTCGTTAAGGACGGCCTTGTCGGTTTGAAACAGCACGTCGCTGAGGGTGATGACCATGCCGCGTTCGGTTTTCTTGGCTGCGAGTTCGGCCAGTTGGGTTTCAAGCTGCGCCGTACGGCGCTGGGCGTCGAGCGTCTGGCGTTCTGCATCGGCGGTTCTTCCCTTGGCAAGCGCGGTCGCCTCCTTGGCGCGATCCGCTTCATTGGTGCGCTGATCGAGACGCAACTGGTCACGCTCCTTGCTGGCACCGGCAATGCTGCTTTCGGCGGATTTCTGTTTCGTCATTTCCTGCGTTACCGCAATTTTCTGCTTGGCGAGATAAGCCAGCTTGTCGATGTCTTCAGGGCTTTGGTTGTCGGCTGCTGCCGCATTGGCCTTGGCCATCGCGTCGTCGGCCTGCTTCAGTTCCAGTGGCGCGTATTTCGCGACTTGCGGATTGTTCTGCACGGTTCGGTAGTCGCTTCTCGTCTGCTCCAGCAGGTTGGTCGTCTGCATCGAGCTGCAGGCGCCGAGAAGGCCGGAAATTACCAGCAATACTGGCGCGAATTGGGTCGTTTTCATGATCTGTTCCTTGGGGTCAGGGTGGTGTTGCCGCCACGCGGTGGGCGACCTGGCTGCGATTACTGGCGCGAGCGCTTGAGTTCTTCGCGCAAAACGCGAATGTCATCATCGATGGCATCAGCTGCCACCTTGGCTTTGGCAGAACCAGCCTTGCTCTGGGCCAGCTTGGCATCCGCTTCAGCCTGGTTGGCCAGGTCGGCAGCAAGTTCAAATTCCTTGTCGGCCAATGCTTTTTTGGCCTTGTCGAGTTTTTCGCGGGCTGAGCGCATTTCGAGCGGTGCGTACTGGGCGCCTCCTGCACTGGCGGCGCTTTCCACCGCCGCTTTCGAGACCGCTACCTCCGCTGTCGCCGGTGTTTTCATGCTGCTGCAGCCAACCATCGTGCCCACGGCAATGCCGCAAAGTAGCTTGAGCCATAGCTCGGAATTATTCGTCATCTTATTTCTCCAGTGAGACCGCAACCATCGAATTGGTGCCGTCCCCTGCTTATAGGCGGCCACCGCAACGGCATCAGTTCGCTGGCGCACACTGTCATCAACTGAGAGACTTAAGAGCAAATATTTTGATGTAATAATCTGCGCAGACCATTGCTCGCATTTGAATGCAAGCTTGTCCCGTCATGGAGGTTTGCCCAATGTCTGGCGTATTCATCAGTTACCGCCGCGACGACCAAGCCGGCTTTGCCGGGCGTCTGGCCGATGCTCTGGTCTCGACCTTCGGCGCCGACAACGTGTTTCGTGACATCGAGGATATCCACCCGGGCGAGGATTTCGTCGTTGCCATCGAGAAACAACTGGTGGCGGTCGAGGTGATGCTGGTGATGATCGGCCCGGCGTGGTTGACGGCGAGCCGGAATGGCACGCGCCGCCTTGACGAGCCCGATGACTTCGTCCGGCGGGAAATCGAGGCCGGCCTCAAGTCGGGCAAGGCGGTGTTGCCGGTGCTGGTGGGCGGGGCAGCGATGCCGGCGGAAAAGGATTTGCCGCCGGCCATGGCGGCGCTGGCCCGGCGTCAGTCCTTCATACTTTCGGATATCGGGTGGACGTCGGATGTGACACGGCTGGTTGAGGTCATCAAACCCTACTTCCCGGCCAGCCGTCGTCCTGGACAGCGTTCCCGGTTGTTTTGGGGGCTGGCTGCCGTGGCCATGATCGGGCTGCTGGCAGTTGGCTTGAAAGGCAACTGGCCGGGCCGGGAGGCCGATGGGCAGGTGGCCACTGAGCTGGCCCAAAGCCTTTCCGGGCGCTGGTTGGCTACCGTGAAATACGACTGGGGTGCCGAGCACGCGGAGCGTTTCGAACTGCGTCTGGAAAATGGCGAGGTGCATGGCACGGCCAGCTATCTGCGGGTGGCGCGGACCATCGAGCAGGGCGTGCTGAAGGGCGAACAGGTCAGTTTCGTCACGCGCAGCCAGGAGGTGGTGGGCGATGGTCCAGGCCGCGAGGTGATCCATCGTTACCGCGCGACGCTCAAGGCCGGCGAACTGCATTTTGTGCAGGAAAGTGGCGGCGGCCTTAGCGTCCACCCGCCGGTTCAATTCGTTGCCCGGCGCGTTGCCGGGGGATGATGGTGCCAGCCGGTCAGGCGTCTTTTTCGCTGCCTGATTCGGTCAGTTTCTGGACGATCAAGCTGCCGACCATGTCGCCTTCGACGTTGACCGCTGTGCGCACGGTGTCGAGGATACGGTCGATGGGGAGCAGGATGGCGATGGCGGCGGTGGGCAGGCCGACCGATTCGAGGACGAGCACCATGCTCAGCATGCCGACGCTGGGAATCCCCGGGGCGCCGATGGAGCCGAGCATGGCGACGAAGAAGATGATGAGCTGGTGGGCGAGATCGAGTTCGATACCGGCCAGCCGGGCGACGAACAGCGCGGCGGCCGCTTCGTAGAGCGCCGTGCCATCCATGTTGGCGGTGGCGCCGAGCGGCACGACAAAGTTGGCGATGTCCTTTTTGACGTGCAAATGCTGCTCGGTGCAGCGCAAGGTGATGGGTAGTGTGGCGGCGCTCGAACTCGTGGCGAAGGCGGTGATCAGCGCTTCCTTGGCGCCTTTCCAGAAACGCAGCGGCGACATCCGGGTGACCAGCCAGAGCAGCAGCGGCAGGACGACGATGCCGTGGAACAGCGTGGTGCCGACGACGACGCTGATGAAATGGGCAAGGCTGGCGAGCAAATCGGTATTTTGCGTGGCGACCAGTTGCAGCAGCAGCGCGGCGAGGCCGAACGGGGCGAGGTGCATGATCCAGCCGACGACGAGCAGGCAAAGCTCCTGCAATTCCTGGATCAGCACGCGCAGGTTCTTGTAGCGCTCGCCACCGACGACCAGGGCAATGCCGAGAAACAGCGCAATGACGACAATGGCCAGAATGTCGCCCTGGGCCAGCGCCTTGAACGGGTTCTGGAACAGGCCGCGCATGAACAGGGCTAGGTAGTCTGGCAACGGCATCTGGCGCGCCTGAAAATTGCGCGTGGCGTCGGCAAACATGGCCAGATGCAGGCCTTCGCCGGGGCGGAACAGGTTGGCCGCACCCAGGCCAAGGATGACGGCGATGCCCATCGTCAGCGCGAAAAAGGCCAGCGTCGTCGTCCACACCCGGTGCATTTGCTGATGGGCGCGCAGGTTGGCGACGCCGACGACAATCGACGAAAAGACCAGCGGCACGAGCACCATGCGCAGCAGGTCGAGAAACAGGTTGCCGAGCATTTTGGCCCCGTACAGCGCGTTGCCGACGGCGGGGGCCGTCGCCGGTTGCGTGGTCAGCCAAAGACCGCCGGCAATGCCGAGCAGGCAACCGGTCAGGATCTGGGTGTTGAGCGAGGGACGGGGCATCGGGCGCGTTGAGGTGAAGGCAACGCCATTTTAGCGGCATTGCCGCGGATCGCGGCCGGCTTGCTTCCGCGCAGGCCATTTCGATTTTGGCCAATTTTTCCGGTTGACCGTGGAAGTCGGCTTTCAGCGGCAATTTTCCGGAACATCAGGAGGCGGTCTGCACTGCAGCAGACCGCCTCCCGGTGGGGCCGACCGCTCAACCGCCGGCTTTGCTGATGCTGGTGGCGGGCGGCAGATACTCGGGTACCTCGTTCTTCACGGCCGGTTGCGCCCTGAGGTAGGTGAAAATCGCCCGCAAATCCCGTTCCGACAGCGAGGCGACTGACTGCCAGGGCATCGGCGGCAGGATGGGGCGGGCCACGCCGACATGCTTGCCGGTGCGCATGGCCAGGATGAAATCCTGCTCGCGCCAGGCACCGATGCCGGTCTCGCGGTCTGGCGTCAGGTTGGAGGCGTAGGTCGTGCCCCACGGGCCGGTGAAAGCCGTCATGCTCGCCGAGCCGGCCCAGTTCCAGGCGTTGTCGAGCTTGGGCGAAGGCGGCAGGCGGAGCGCTTCGGGATGCCCGGAAAGGCCGCGCGCCGTGTCCTTCTCGGGGCCGTTGGCGCCCATTTTCAACGGGGTGTGGCAATCAGCGCAGCCGCCGTAGGCGATCAGTTTTTCACCGCGCTTGATCAGTACCGAATTGCTGTCGGTGGCCAGGGCGCCAGTGTTGAACAGGGCGCAGGCGAGGGTGGCGGCGATCAGTGTTTTGGGGTTGGGATGCATGGTTTTTCTCCTTGTTGAAAATTGAGCTCGAAACTGGCTTTTTAGGTGGAACAGAGGCGTCTGGCCGCGTCGGCAATCGCCTCGGCGGACGGCACCGAGGCCTGTTCGAGCGGGTAACTGGCGGCTGCCGGGGCATCGGGGCCGCCCAGTCGGACAACCGGTGCCTTGAGGTCGGCGAAGGCGCATTCGGCAACCAATGCGGCGATCTCGGCGCCGATGCCGCACAGACGGCTGGCTTCGTGCACGACGACCAGGCGCCCGGTTTTCCTTACCGAGCCGAGGATGGCGGCTTCGTCGAGCGGCTTCAGGCTGCGCAGGTCGATGACCTCGGCGGCGATGCCCTGGCCGGCCAGGGCATCGGCCGCCTGCTGGCAGTGATGCACGGTCTTGCCGTAGGACACCAGCGTTACGTCCTGCCCTTCGCGGACGATGGCGGCCTGGCCGAGCGGCAGCAGATGGTCGCCGGCCGGCACTTCGCCCGGCTGGTAGAGAAGGCCGATGTCGAGGAAGAAAAGTACCGGGTTGTCGTCGCGAATGGCCGCCTTGAGCAGGGCCTTGGTGTCGGCTGGCGTGCTCGGCATGACGACTTTGAGGCCGGGACTGTGCACGAACCAGGCTTCGACATTGTGGTTGTGCTGGGCGCCGACGCCCCAGCCGGCGCCGGTCATGGCCAGCGTGACGAGGGGGAAGGAGAACTGGCCGACGACCGGGCGCAGGCCCATGGCGGCGGCCCCGACGGCCGTGCCGGCAATGATGCCTTCGGCCAGCGGTGTGTTGCGGACACGCAGGGCGCCGAATTCGTCGACCAGTTCGTGGCGCTTGGTGGCGATGCCTTCGCCAAAGGCGATGACGTTGTGGTCGCGGCGCATTTCCTCGGTCAGTGCGGCGCCGACTGCGTCATAAAGGGTCAGGGTAGGCATGAGTGGTCCTCAGGCGTAAACGTCGCGGGTCAGTTCGTCCGCGGCAGGGAAGGGCGAGGCTTCGGCAAAAGCCTGGGCGATGGCGATGCGACTGGCCACCTTGTCGGCCATGGCTGCCGCCTGGGCCGGACTGAGTAGCCCATCGGCGAGCAGACGGGCGCGGCCGGCGGCAATCGGGTCGCGGGCCAGCCAGGCGGCCAGTTCGGCCTTGTCGACGTAGCCCTGATCGTCCGGTTCGAGGTGGCCGCGGGTCCGGTAGGTCAGGGTTTCCAGCAGGTAGGGTCGCCGGCTTGCGCGGACCTGGGCGGCGGCAGTCTCGGCTGCTTCGAGTACGGAGAAGACGTCATTGCCGTCAACCGTCCGGGTCGGGATGCCGTAGCCGGTGCTCCAGTCTGCGACGTGCTCCCGGCTCATCGCTTCGCGTCGATGGACGAAGGCTTGCCAGTGATTGTTCTCGCAGACGTAGAGGATGGGCAGGTTCCACAGCGCCGCCAGATTGAGCGATTCGTGAAAGCTGCCCTCGCAGGCGGCGCCATCGCCAAAGAAGCAGGCGACGATGCCGGTGCGGTTGAGCATGCTTTGCGCCAGGGCGACACCGGGTGCCATGGACAGTTCGGCGCCGACAATGGTCGAGGTCAGAACGACGCCCAGCTCTTTTGCTGAAATGTGCAGCGAGCCGCTCTTGCCCTTGCAGTAGCCGTCGCGGCGGCCCATGACTTCGGCCAGCAGGCGGCCGGGGTCGGCGCCACGGGCGAGCAGGTGGCCGGCGCTGCGATGGTTGGTCAGGATCAGGTCTTCGGGAGCGAGCGCGTTGACCACGCCGACGGCGGCCGCTTCCTGGCCGACCGAGGTGCAGGTGCCGGGTATTTTGCCGGCGGCGCTGCCGTTGACGATGGCTTCTTCGTAGGCACGGATGAGCAACATCTGTTCGAGCAGGTGCTGCGGGTTTCTGGTCGGGGGCTTGGGGGTCATGTCCGCTCCATTCGTTATGCGATGGAGGTAGTCTAGGCCGGCCGAAACCCCTGACAAGACGGCCAAAGGCCGCTTACGATTCTTTTAAGAAACGCTGAATGAAGATTTAAGAAAAGGCGGGTGAAGCGCCTGAAAATCAGCTTTCGAGGAGTTGCAGCGGGTGGTCTACGGCCAGTGAAAAACGGCCGCGCCCGGTCTTGGTCAGCCGGATGCCGGCGTCGCGTTCATCCAGTCG
The DNA here is from genome assembly GCA_002842145.1 of Betaproteobacteria bacterium HGW-Betaproteobacteria-6. Classification (GTDB taxonomy): domain Bacteria; phylum Pseudomonadota; class Gammaproteobacteria; order Burkholderiales; family Rhodocyclaceae; genus Azonexus. The sequence continues at coordinate 9,173 of PHCF01000145.1, forward strand.
GCGCTGCAACAGCACCAGGCGTGCTTCGAGGTTGTCGCTGACACCCGGCAGGCGGATGCGGGGATCGACCCGCAAGCCCTTGTTGGTAAAACTGGTGCGCCGACGTTCGGCGAAATCGCTGAGCAGCACCCAAAGGATGGCTCCAGCGACGCCCTTGATCAGGTAGTCGTCGTCGATGAAAACGCTTTCGGTGGCGGCGAAATGGCGAATCGTCAGCGGTCTGCCGGCGACGGCCGGCGCGGCTTCTTCGCTGGCGGCCGGCTCGTCGGGCAGATCGTCGGCCTGCTGGTGGTGGACGATGGCGAGACCCAGCTGCGCGGCAAAGGTGACGAGGGCGTCTTCTTCGTCGTAGCCAAAATGCAGGTCAGTGGCACTCTCGACGTAGAGCACGCCGAGCAGACGGCCGGCGACGCTGATCGGCACGGCCATCTGGCTTGCCGCATCGGGCAGGCCGGGCAGGGGAATGGCCGTTTCCAGGGCGTCGCCCTGACCATCGGCTGCGATGCCGTCGCGCACGGTGCGGCCGTAGGCGTACTCGCTGTTGGCAAAGCCGATCCGGATCGGCGTGCGTTCACGGGCGCAGATACCGATGACGCCGGCCCCTACCGGGATTTCCGAGCCGATGCCGGATTCGGGGTAGCCGCGGCTGGCCAGGGTGTACAGGCGGCCACGCGCCTCGTCGTGCATGAGCAGCATGAGATGCGCGATGCCGAACTCTTTTTCCAGGCAGTCGACGGCCTTTTCCAGCAGGCATTCCAGCGTGCTGCAGGTGGCCAGGCGGTCGACGGTCCGGCGCAGGGCGTTCAGGCAATTGACTGGTGGCGGTGGCGGCGGCACGGTTTCGCCGGGCACCTGTTCGATGCTCAACACGCGGTAGATGTCGGCGCCGAGCAACTGAAAGATGCCCGACATGCCGGTATGCGAGGCGATTCCGGCCAGTTTGGCCCGCATGCGTTCGAAGAGCGGACCGGCTGCCTCGGTGCGCAGGTAGTGCAGGGTCAGGCGGTACTGGGCGGCGGTCAGGTGGCTGGTCAGCAGCAGGCGAACCGGCGAGTCGGCGAGGACGTTTTGCCGGGTGCGGTTGAAAAACTGGTAGGACAGCGCGACATGCTCGTTGTCGATGAATTCCACCTGGGAAAGGTAGGCCAGGTTGGGCATCCCGGCGCGGTCGCAGGTGGCGATGTGGCCCGGGATGATGCCCTCCAGGCATTCGCGGATGGTCTCGAGGCGCAGGCTCATGCTGCAGTACCCAGCGGGTCGCCGGCTTTCGGCCCCGGCGTCTGGGTAAAGGCGGCGTTTGGCGAGTAAACCACGGTCACCAGATCGTCGACCGTATAGGCAAGGAGCGCCCGAACCATGTTCTCAGGCATGCCGAAGGGGATGACTTCTTCGAGGAACTGCGGAAGGTGGGATTCGATCACGGGCAGATCGGCCGGGTCGAAAGGCCGGATCTGCGCGTCGTCTCCTTTCAGTTGCAGTGTGCGGTTGCTGCTTGGCAGATTGAAGACATTGGCGACCCGGCCGCTGTTGCGGATGTTTTCCAGCAGTTCGGCCGACTGTGAGCGCTTGACGAATATCGCGATTTGACGCCCGCCATCGATGAGTTTGCAGCCGAGGCCACGGCTCATGCTGGGCATGCGGTCGCCACTGCAGGCGGCCAGGCTGATGCTGACTCCGGTCTGGATGAAGGCGGCGTTGTCGCTGTCGAGCATGGTGTTCCGAATGTTGGGGGCATTGCGATGAGAGAAGCATAGCAAGCCAGGTGGCTATTGAAAATCGGGTGTTTTTTCCGGTTGACCGTAGGAATCCGCCAGCCGGATGCGGCGTTCGGCCGGCCCGGCCGGTTCAGCCGAACACCGTGACCTTCAGTTTTTCGAAAAAGCTCAGTTCGGCCCACCAGGCCAATCCCCTGTCCCGGAATTCGCGACCCTTTTCGGTCAGGGCCAGCTGGACGGCGCCCAGTTCGGTTTCGCCGGCTTCGGCGATAAATCCGCTGTTCATCAGGAATTGGGCGATGGCCGGCTGGACTTCCTGGCCGGAGAGTGTCCACCGTTCGCCGTAGCCATTATCGTTGCAGCCGAGCATGAGGATGGGCGCGCGGTCGCTGATCAGGCGCAGCACCTGCAGGGTTTCGGCACGTTGCGGAATCTCGTCGGAGTGCATGGCGGCGGCCCCGGTGACTCAATAGGGGATTCGACCCGGATTGGCCGCCCAACGTTCCAGCGGTTCCAGTGCGCCGGGTGTCGGGCGGTGTTCCATGACGATGCTGCGCGCCGAAAAGTGGCGGTTCAGTTCGCAGTACAGTTCGTCGTCGCAGAAGCCGATAGCCGCCGCTTCGGCTCGGCTGTTGGCGAAGACGATGCGGTCGATGTGCGCCCAGTAGGCAGCGGACAGGCACATCGGGCAGGGTTCGCTCGAGGCGTAGAGGGTGCAGCCGTGCAGGTGGAAGCTGCCGGCCCCGGTGCAGGCCGTGCGGATGGCGCTGATTTCGGCGTGGGCCGTCGGGTCGTGGCTGGCGACGACGCGGTTCCAGCCTTCGGCGATGATCTTGCCGTCGCGCACGATGACGGCGCCGAACGGCCCGCCTGGGCGAGAAACTGGTCGTCGAGGTTCATCGGAAACGTTCCTTCCCTGAGGGCCGGGCGATCAAATAGTCGATGTTATTATACGGCCCCCGTCATGGCGGCGGCATCTGCCCCGCTGCAAGCAGGCATGCGTCTTACCAAACTCAAACTTTCCGGCTTCAAATCCTTCGTCGACCCCACTGCGGTGGCCGTTCCCGGCCAGCTCGTCGGCGTTGTCGGCCCCAATGGCTGCGGCAAATCCAACATCATGGATGCCGTGCGCTGGGTGCTGGGCGAGTCGAAAGCCTCGGAACTGCGCGGCGAGTCGATGATGGACGTCATCTTCAACGGCTCGTCGAACCGCAAGCCGGTGTCGCGTGCTTCCGTTGAACTGATTTTCGAGAACCTGCTTGGCCGGGCGCTCGGCCAGTGGTCGCAATACACCGAGCTGTCGGTCAAGCGCACCCTGACCCGGCAGGGACAGTCGGATTACTTCATCAACAACCTGAAGGTCCGCCGCAAGGACATCACCGATCTTTTCCTCGGTACCGGCCTGGGGCCGCGCGCCTATGCCATCATCGGTCAGGGCATGATCTCGCGCATCATCGAGGCCCGACCGGACGACCTGCGCGTCTTCCTCGAAGAGGCCGCCGGCGTCACCCGTTACAAGGAGCGGCGCAAGGAAACGAACGGCCGTCTGGAAGATACCCGCGAGAATCTGCTGCGCGTCGAGGATATCCGGCAGGAACTTGGCAACCAGATGGAGCGGCTCGAAGCGCAGGCCGAAGTGGCGCGCCGCTATCAGGGGCTGAACGAACAGCTGGTGCAGCGCCAGCAGGTGCTTTGGCTGCTCAGGAAGCGCGAAGCCGAGGCCGAGCGGCAGCGGCTGTCGCTCGACGTCGAGCGGGCGACGACCGACCTCGAGGCGCAAAGTGCGGCGTTGCGCGAAACCGAGGCGCGCGCCGAGGAAACCCGCGAGGCGCACTTCGCCGCCGGCGATGCCTTGCACAACGCGCAAAGCGACATGTATACGGCCAACGCCGAAGTGGCCCGGCTTGAAGCCGAAATCCGCCATCGCCGCGAATCGCGCAGCCAGCTCGAAGCGCGCCTGACCCAACTCGAAGACGAACTCAAGCACTGGGGCGAGACGGCCGAGAAGCTGACCGAAGATCGCCTGAAGTGGGAAGAGACGCAGGAGATCACCAAACTGCGTGTCGAGGAGGCCGAGGCGCGCCTGCACGAGCAGATGAACATCGCGCCGCAGGTCGAGGAAGACCACGCCCAGGCGCAGGAAGAACTGCAACGCCTCAAGACCCGGTCGACCAACGGTGAGCAGAAGCTCGAAGTCGAGCTGACCAACAAATCGCACGCCCAGCGCGCCCTGCAGGCGATCATTCAGCGCCGCGAGCGGCTGCGCGAAGAAACCGGGGGCAGCAACCCGCCGGACGAACTCGACCTCGCCGAGAAGGAAGAGGAGTTGGCCCTGCTGCGCGAGGAACTGGCCGGCGACCAGGATCAGCTCCAGCAGTTGCAGCAGGAGATGCCGCAACTCGAAGCCCGGCGCAAGGAAGCGCAGGCTGAAGTGCAGCGCATCGAGCGCGAACTGGCAGCCGGCCAGGCACGCCGTGCAGCCCTGGAACAGATGCAGGCGCGCACGCAGCAGAGCGGCAAGCTGCCGGAATGGCTGCGGCGTCACGAGCTCGAGAGCGCACCGCCGCTGTGGCAGAAGATTCACGTCGAAGCGGGCTGGGAAGAGGCGGTCGAGGCGGTGCTCCGCGAGCGCCTGAGCGCCATCGCCTGCGACGATCCGGCCAAGCTCGACGTCTGGTTGCACGACCGGCCGGAAGCGCGGCTCAGCGTCATGCTGCCGGGCGATTTCAATTTTGGCCAAAATTTCCGGTTGACCGTGGAAGTGCTCTCGGCGCGCGTGCGCAGTGACGATCCGGCCATCCAGGGCGTGCTCGACGACTGGCTGGGCCAGGTGCGCACGGCCGAAACGCTGGCCGAGGCGCTGGGGCAGCGGGCCGGTCTGCCGCCGGGGGCGGTCATCGTGACACGTGGCGGCGATCTGGTCAGCGCCGCGAGCGTCACTTTCTTCGCGCCGGATCAGGGCGAACACGGCCTGCTTGAACGTCAGCGCGAAATCGATGCGCTCGGCGAGGGCATCGCCATGGCCGAGGAGAAGGTCGACGCCATCCGCGAACAACTGGTCATGTTCGACGAGCAGGTCGAGGACAAGCAGGCCGAGATGGGCGAAATCCGCCAGTACGTCGCCGACCGTCAGCAGCGCGTGCATGCCGTTCAGATGGACGTCCTCAAGCTGTCGCAGGCCATCGAACGCCACAAGGAACAGAAGGCGCGTTTGCAGGAGCAGCTGGCCGAGCTGGCCGAGGAAGAAGAGAGCGAACGCGAGCGCGACATGTCGGCCGACGAGCGCATCGCGGAAATCCGTGATGGTCTGGGCCGCATCCGCGTACTTGTCCATGGCGCGCAAACCCGGCTCGACGAATGCGAACGGGCCGTCCGTGCCGAGCGCGAGCGCAACGCCGATTTCGACCGCGCCTTGCGCGAGGCGCAGTTTTCCCTGCGCGAATGCGACGGCAAGTTGCAGGATGTTTTCGCCCAGCAGGCGACGGCGCAGCGCGAGCTGAACCGCATCGAGAAGGATCGCGCCCAGTGCGCCGAGCAGGTCGAGGCGGCACCGCCGGATGTCATGGAAGGTGCCTTCCAGGATGCGCTCGAAGCGCGCCAGGCGGCGGAAAGGATTCTGGCCGACAAGCGCGATGCGCTCGAAGCGGCGACCAACGCGCTGCGCGGCTTCGAGGAGCAGCGTCTGCGCATCGAGCAGGGCCTCGAGCCGTTACGCGTCCGCATCGGCGACCTCAAATTGAAAGAGCAGGCGGCGGCGCTCAATGCCGAGCAATTCGCCATGCAACTGCTCGAAGCCGGCGCCAATGAAGAGATGCTGCAGGGCGAACTCGGCAATGCCCGTCCGCCTGCCCTGCAAGGCGAAATCACCCGGCTGACCAACGCCATTGCCGAACTCGGCGCCGTCAACATGGCGGCCCTGCAGGAACTGGAAACGGCAACCGAGCGCAAGGGTTACCTCGACATGCAGGCAGCCGACCTGACCGAGGCCATGGAAACGCTGGAAAACGCCATCCGTCGCATAGACCGCGAAACGCGCGACCTGCTGCAAAGCACCTTTGATACGGTCAACGGTCATTTCGGGCGGCTTTTCCCCGAACTGTTCGGGGGCGGTCGTGCCGAACTGGTCATGACCGGCGACGAAATCCTCGATGCCGGCGTCCAGGTCATCGCCCAGCCGCCGGGCAAGAAAAACTCGACCATCCATCTGCTCTCCGGTGGCGAAAAGGCGCTGACGGCGATTGCCCTGGTTTTCTCGATGTTCCAGCTCAATCCGGCGCCGTTCTGTCTGCTCGACGAGGTCGATGCGCCGCTTGACGACAGCAATACCGAACGTTTCTGCACGATGGTCAAGAAAATGTCGGGCGCGACGCAATTCCTGTTCATT
>PHCF01000146.1 GCA_002842145.1 Betaproteobacteria bacterium HGW-Betaproteobacteria-6
GCGTCGCAAGTTCTGCCGCTTCACGGCTGAAAAGGTCGAACAGATCGACTACAAGGATGTGGATGTCCTCAAGGAATTCATCCAGGAAAACGCCAAGATCATGCCGGCTCGTCTGACCGGCACCAAGGCCGGCTATCAGCGCCAGCTGGGTACCGCTATCAAGCGCGCCCGCTTCATGGCTCTGCTGCCGTACACCGACAACCATCAATAATTTTCGAGGAGACGAAACATGCAAATCATTCTGCTCGAAAAGGTTGTTAACCTCGGTAATCTTGGCGATGTGGTCAAGGTCAAGGACGGCTATGCCCGTAATTTCCTGATTCCGCAGCGCATCGCCAAGCGTGCTACGCCTGCAGCGTTGGCCGAGTTCGAAGCGCGCCGTGCTGAACTGGAAAAGCTGGCTGCCGAGAAGCTGGCCGCCGCCCAGGTCGTCGCTGACAAGATGAACGGCACCGTTGTGTCGGTTGCCCGCAAGGCAGGCTTGGACGGCCGCCTGTTCGGTTCCGTTGGCAACGTCGATATCGCCGATGCCCTCAAAGTGGCCGGTTTTGATGTCGACAAGGCTGCCATCCGCATGCCGGATGGTCCTCTCAAGGCTATCGGTGAATTCCCGCTGGACGTGGCACTGCATACCGACGTGCTGGCCAACATCAACGTGGCTGTGGTTGCCGAGTAATTTCGGTTTCTACCCACCAAAAAGGCCTCGCAATTGCGAGGCCTTTTTAATTTAAACTTGCCGCCATGAACCAACGTCCGCCGAAACAACGAATTTCCGATTCCACCCTGGAACAGCTGCGCGTGCCGCCGCATTCCATTGAAGCTGAACAGTCTGTTCTCGGCGGTTTGCTGCTGGATAACCAAGCGTGGGATCGAATCGGCGACCAGGTTGCAGAGACCGATTTTTATCGGGATGAGCATCGGCGGATTTTTCGCCAGATCCGCAAGTTGCTCGACAGTGCCAAGCCGGCGGATGTGGTTACTGTTGCCGAGGCGCTCGATGCGGCCGGAGAGGGCGATCAGACCGGTGGCTTGGCCTACCTTGGCGAGTTGGCAGCCAATACGCCTTCGGCAGCCAACATCAAGCGCTATGCGGAAATCGTTCGTGAGCGCTCGGTATTGCGCAAGCTTGTCGCTACCGCCGACGAAATTGCTGCTGACGCGCTGAATCCGCTAGGTCGGGATGCCGAGACGCTGCTGGATGAAGCCGAATCGAAGATCTTCCGGATTGCAGAAGCCGGTGCAGGGCACAGCGAAGGTTTTGTCCATATCAATCCCCTGCTGACTCAGGTGGTGGAGCGGATTCAGGAGTTGCATGACCGTGACAATCCGTCGGATATAACCGGTGTTCCGACCGGTTTTATCGATCTCGACCAAAAGACGTCAGGTTTTCAGCCGGGTGATCTGATTATTGTGGCGGGGCGTCCGTCAATGGGCAAGACAGCATTCGCGCTCAATATTGCTGAAAATGTGGCGGTGGAAAGCGGCCTGCCGGTCGGTGTTTTCTCCATGGAAATGGGCGGCGCCCAGTTGGCCATGCGGATGCTGGCGTCGATCGGGCGCCTGAATTCCCAAAGCCTGCGTACGGGCCGGATGAACGACGAGGAATGGTCCAAGTTGTCCTTTGCGCTCGGCAAGCTGCACGAGGCTCCGATCTATATTGATGAAACTGGTGGCCTCAGCCCGGCCAATCTGCGTGCCCGGGCGCGGCGTCTGGCGCGTCAATACGGTGGAAAATTGGGCTTGCTGGTCATCGACTACATCCAGCTCATGAGCGGCAATCGGCAGGGTGAAAATCGGGCGACCGAGGTTTCGGAAATCTCCCGGTCGATCAAGTCCTTGGCCAAAGAGTTGCAGGTGCCCATCGTCGCACTATCGCAATTGTCGCGAAAGGTCGAGGAGCGGAATGACAAGCGACCGATGATGTCCGACTTGCGCGAGTCAGGCGCTATCGAGCAGGATGCCGATGTGATCCTGATGATGTACCGTGACGAGTACTACAACAAGGAAAATCAGGATAACAAGGGACTTGCCGAAGTCATTATCGGCAAGCAGCGTAACGGTCCGACCGGAACGGTGCGCATGGCTTTCATTGGCGAATACACTCGTTTCGAGAATCTGGCTAGCGGCGGATTCGTCGACTCGCAGAACTGATGGTCCGGTTAAAGAACAACCTGGCGAGTGCGGATACTGTATTGAAAGCCGGGATCAGCGAGGTCCCCTGAGGATTCCCGTTGTGGTAGGAGAAGGAAGGGCAGGGTTGTATTTGTTCCTGGCAGTACGACATCGGTCCCCAGATTGAAGGCAATCCAGTTCATTTCCCAGACACCGAACAGTATCTTCTTTAGCGAAATCAGTTTGCTGTCGCGGTCGGAGAGGACTTCCAAGGAAATCGCACGGCGGACGTCGCTCGGATCCACCGGGATCCAGCTGTAACCGGGAACATAGAATTCAGCCCGGACGTGCTGGCCTCGGGTCGCATCGTCTCCGCGTAGCCCGAGGCTGCTAAACAGTCGTGATGATCCGGTGCGCAGGCCGTAAACGCAGCGCGCCGGAATGCCGATGGCTCGGCAGATAGCGACGAACAGGCCATTGATGTCGGCCGAGCGGCCGCCGTATTTTCCTTGGATCAGTTGCCGACGAACGTCGCCTGTGCCACAGCCAGGAAGGGCTGGATCGTAGATCGTGTTGTCGACGACCCACTCGTAGATGGCCTTGGCTTGGGCAACCGGATCCTTGATACGACCCAGGATGCGTTCACCGAGCTGGAATGCCAGGCCATCGTTGGGGATCAGTTGCGAGGCCTGGAGGTTACGCCGCAGGATGTCTTCGCGTTCCGGAGCAACCGTTCGTTTGGTTACGTCGAAATGACGGTCGGCCGTCGACACATGCGTGGTCAGTTGAAGTCGGGCGTCGCTGCCCTCCGGCCAGTCACAATGGAAGACCTCAAGGTCGCCATCCGGCAGGCGACGCATGCTGGCATTGACTTGGTTACCGGACCAACTATGTCCGAGGGTGCGCTGGTACAGCGTGTCCTGGTTGAGCGGCAACGGTAGCCAAAGCTTGGTTGGGCCGCTCAGGTTTTTCAGGTTGACTGTCGTTGTGATTTCAAAGGTGCGCCATTCGCTTGGTGGTTCGGGAGCCTTGACCGGTGGCAGGCGGGAAGCCGAGGTGCCTAGTGGAGGACGCTCGATGACCGGGTCGTCGGCAGTATGTGCTACCGATTGTTGCGGCTTGTAGGTGACTTTGCCTTTTTGCCGCGCTCGCCGGGTAGCCGGCTTTTTCGAGGTTTTACTCGGCTTGCTGGTTGCGACCTTGGCCTTGGCCTGGCTTTTTGCCGCCCAGGCATCGGAGACGAATAACGAGAGTGCAGCGGCTGATGCTAGAAAATCGCGACGTTTCAAGAAACTCCTCCGGCGGAGATAATCCGTGGTTGAAACGAAAAGGCCGTGTCACTGACACGGCCCCTTGAATGTTGCGGCGATTATAGCACTTCGGCCGCGTGGTCGGCCAAGCGGGAGCGCTCACCGCGTTGTAACGTAATGTGACCGGAGTGCGGCCAGCCCTTGAAGCGGTCGACGACGTAGGTCAGGCCGGAACTGCCTTCAGTCAGATAAGGCGTGTCGATCTGTGCGATGTTGCCCAGACAGACGACCTTGGTGCCGGGGCCGGCGCGGGTGACCAGCGTTTTCATCTGTTTCGGCGTGAGGTTCTGTGCCTCGTCGATGATCAGGTATTTCTTGAGGAAGGTCCGGCCGCGCATGAAATTCATCGACTTGACCTTGATCCGTGAGCGGATGATGTCGTTGGTCGCCGCCTTGCCCCAGTCGCCGCCGTAGGCGCCGCTACTCGCTTCGTCGGTGTGGGTGAGGACGTCGAGATTATCTTCAAGGGCGCCCATCCACGGTGCCATTTTTTCTTCTTCGGTGCCGGGCAGGAAGCCGATGTCCTCACCGACCGGAACGGTGGCGCGGGTCATGATGATTTCGGCGAAGAGCTTGGTTTCGAGGACCTGGGTCAGGCCGGCGGCCAGGGTCAGTAGCGTCTTGCCGGTGCCGGCCTGGCCGAGCAGGGTGACGAAGTCGATGTCGGGATTCATGAGCAGGTTCATCGCGAAATTCTGTTCGCGATTGCGCGCCATGATGCCCCACACGGCGTTTTTCGGATGGCTGTAGTCGATCAGCGTTTCAAGAACGGCCGTCTTGCCGGCGGTTTCCTTGACGATCGCCGCGAAGCCGTCCTTCTCGAGCCAGATGCATTCATTGACCAGCATTTGCGGGCAGAGCGGGCCAGTGACCTTGTAATAGGTCCGGCTGTCCTTCTTCCACGATTCCATGCCCTTGCCGTGCTTGTCCCAGAAATTGTCGGGCAGGGCGCGGGTGCCGGAGTAGAGGATGTCGGTATCCTCGAGCACCTTGTCGTTGAAGTAGTCCTCGGCGAGCAGGTTGAGGGCGCGCGACTTGATGCGCATGTTGATGTCTTTCGACACCAGAATGACCGGGCGCTTGGGAAATTTCTTCTGGAGGTGGATGACCACCGAGAGAATCTGGTTGTCGACCTTCGAGGTCGGCAGGCCTTGCGGCAGATCGCCGCTGATTGCTTCGGTCTGCAGGAACAGCCGGCCGCTGGCCAGCTTTTTCGACGGGCCGTAGAGGTCGATGCCCTCGTCGATGTCGTCCTCGCCGTTGGCGGCCAGCAATTCGTCCAGCATGCGTGAGGTCTGGCGGGCATTGCGGGCGATTTCGGACATGCCCTTCTTGTGGTTGTCGAGTTCTTCCAGCGTCATGATGGGCAGGAAGACATCGTGTTCTTCGAATCTGAAAAGACTGCTTGGGTCGTGCATGAGCACGTTGGTGTCGAGGACGAAAATCTTGGTAACGGCGGGCTTCTTTGTGGCTGCGGGCTTACGCGGCATGGAGTGGGCCTTGGGTTAGGTTGATTGAGGGGTGTTAAAGGGTTTTGACGTAGTCGAGAACTTCCTGAACGTGGCCGGGGACTTTTACGCCACGCCATTCGCGGCGCAGGACGCCGTTACGGTCAATGACGAAGGTGCTGCGTTCGATACCCCGCACCTGTTTCCCATACATGTTTTTCATTTTCATGACAGAGAACAGGGTGCAGATGGCCTCGTCGGCATCCGAACCCAGTTCAAAGGGGAAACTCTGTTTGGCCTTGAAGTTTTCATGCGACTTCAGGCTGTCCCGCGAAATGCCGAGAACGACCGCGTTGGCGGCGACGAACTCGTCATGCAGGTCACGGAAATTCTGGCCCTGCGTGGTACAGCCCGGGGTGCTGTCCTTCGGGTAGAAATAGATCACGACCACCTTCCCGGCCTGGGCGGCCAGACTGAAAGTAGTGCCGCTGGTAGCCGGCAGTGAGAAGTCGGGGACTGGGGTGTCGAGCATGGCAATGCCTCTGTGTCGTTGTGTTTGAGCCATTGTGGGCAATTCACCGCAGGCAGGTCAAGCGGTGTGGCGGGCATTTGCTAAACTTCCGGCCATGCGAAAAATTTGCGTGAGCCTCGTGTCGCCTTCGTTCTGTCCGCTTGCGGGCAGGCCTGGAACGATCCCTACCCCGCCGCCGATGCCGGACGCAACATTCTTTACACGGCCTTCACCGACCGTCCAAAGCATCTCGACCCGGCGCGCTCCTATGCCGAGGATGAGATCACGTTCACGGCGCAGATCTACGAACCACCACTCCAGTATCACTACTTGAAACGGCCTTTCGAGTTGATTCCGGCGACCGTCGAGCAGGTGCCGGTACCCCGTTTTTACGACGTCGAAGGGCGCCAGTTGCCGCACGATGCGCCGGTCGAGCGCATCGCCGAGAGTGTTTACGAACTGAAACTCAAGCCGGGCATTCGTTTTCAGCCGCATCCGGCCTTCGCACTCGATTCCCACGGTCAACCGGAAATTTTGGCCAAAAATGAAATCGCCAAGCGGCAGACCATGGCTGATTTTCCCAAGGTCGGCACGCGCGAACTGAGCGCCGACGACTACATCTACCAGATCAAGCGCCTGGCCCACCCGGGACTGCACTCGCCAATCTTCGGCATGATGGCCGACAAGATCGTCGGCCTCAAGGAACTCGGTGACAGCCTGCAAAAAGCGGCCAAGGACAAGCCGGCGCATGAATGGCTCGATCTCGACGCCTATCCGCTGAGCGGCGTCGAAAAGGTCGATGCGCTGACCTGGCGCATCCGCATCAAGGGCAAATACCCGCAGTTCCTCTACTGGCTGGCCATGCCGTTTTTTGCGCCGGTGCCGCGCGAGGTTGATCGCTTTTTCAGTCAGCCCGGCATGGCTGAAAAGAACCTGACGCTCGACTGGTGGCCGGTCGGCACCGGTCCGTTCATGCTCAGCGAGAACGATCCGAACCGGCGCATGGTGCTCTCGCGCAACCCGAATTTCCATGGCCAGGCTTACCCTTGCGAGGGCGAGCCGGGCGACCGCGCCGCCGGCTTGCTCGACGATTGCGGCAAGCCGCTGCCCTTCCTCGATCAGGCCATCTTCACCCGCGAGAAGGAGGCGATTCCGTACTGGAACAAGTTCCTGCAGGGCTACTACGACGCCTCGGGGATTTCCTCCGACAGCTTCGACCAAGCCGTGCGCGTCAATGTCGGCGGCGACGTGGCGCTGACCGACGAAATGCGTGACAAGGGCATTCGCCTGCTCACCTCGGTCAAGTCATCGACCTTCTACATGGGCTTCAACATGCTCGACCCGGTCATTGGTGGTCTTTCGCCACGGGCGACCAAGCTGCGCCAGGCCATTTCGATTGCCATCGACCAGGAGGAGTTCATTTCGATCTTTCAGAACGGCCGCGGTATCGCCGCCCAAAGCCCCCTGCCGCCGGGCATCTTCGGTTATGAAGCAGGCGAGCAGGGCATTGACGCCACCGTCTACGACTGGGTCGATAGCAAGCCGAGGCGCAAGCCAGTCGAAGTCGCCAAAAAGCTGGTCGCTGAAGCCGGCTATCCGAATGGCCGCGATGAAAAGACCGGTGAGCCGCTCGTCGTCAACCTCGACACCACGGGCGGCGGCATGGGCGAAAAATCCCGGCTTGACTGGCTGACCCGGCAATTTGCCAAAATTGACGTCCAGCTCGTTGTCCGCTCGACCGATTTCAACCGTTTCCAGGACAAGATCCGCAAGGGCAATGTCCAGTTGTTCTACTTCGGCTGGAATGCCGACTACCCGGACCCGGAAAATTTCTTCTTCCTGCTCAACGGCAACGAAGGCAAGGTGGCCAAGGGCGGCGAAAATGCCTCGAACTACGCCAATCCGGAATTCGACCGCCTGTTCCTGCGCATGAAGAACATGGACAACACGCCCGAGCGCCTCGCCATCGTCCGTCAGATGAACCGTATCCTGCATCACGATGCCCCCTGGGTCTTCGGTCTGCACCCGAAGAGCTACACCCTGAGCCATCGCTGGCTCAAGAACCGCAAGCCGAGCGACGTCGGCAACAATACGCTGAAATACCAGCGCATCGATAGCGCGGAGCGGGCTGCTGCCCGGCGCGAATGGAACAGCCCTGTGCTGTGGCCGCTCGGGCTCGGCCTGCTGGTGCTCGCGCTGGCCGTCATCCCGGCCGTCGTCGGCTATCGTCGCCGCGAGCGCCGGGCCGCGCTCAAGTGAGGCTGGCCGAGCGCCAGCAGGGGCTGGATGCCGAACTGCTCAACTTTCGCGATTTGTGGCATCCGCAGCCCTTTCGTGAGGCCAGGCCGCAGTGGTGCGAACGCTGGCCATCGCTGCACGATGCGTTGATGGTCTTGCCCGAGGCGGATATCGCCCGTCTCAACGATGATGGAGCCGCCGCGTTGGCGCTCCTTTCCCGGCATATTCCGGGGGCCTCGACGCTCGCATCGCTGGCTGAAATACCGGCTGCGCAGGGAGTGGCGCTGCCTGACCGCAGTGCACATTGGGCCTGGGAAATTCCCGGGCGCAAGCGCGAGCAGATTGAAGCCTTTGCCGCGGCCGCAGGGCAAAGCCGGCAGCCAGTGCTCGACTGGTGCGGCGGTAAAGGCCACCTCGGCCGTCTGCTGGCTCTCGCTTGGCAGACGCCAGTGCATACCCTGGAGATCGATGCCGCTTTGTGCGAGGCGGGGGAGGGGCTGGCGCAACGCGCCGGGGTGCGTCAGGAATTCGTCGTTTCCGATGCGTTGACCGTAACAAACTGGCCGCAGGCCGGCCAGCATGCCGTCGCACTGCACGCTTGTGGTGAACTGCATCGTCGCCTGATCTGCGATGGTGCGGACAAAGGTGTGAGTCGCTTTGATGTCGCTCCATGCTGTTACTACCGTGGTGTCGCCGAAAGCTATCAGGCCTTGTCAGCCAATCTACAACTGGTACTGACGCGCGACGATACCCGTCTGGCTGTGACCGAAACCGTCACCTCGTCACCAAGGGAAACACGGCTGCGGGATCGGGCTATCGCCTGGAAACTTGGCTTCGATGCCTATCGCCGGGCAGTGACCGACGATGCTTACCGCAGCTTCAAACCGGTGCCCGACGTCTGGATTCGTGCCGAGTTTGCGGATTTTCTGGGCTGGATGGCGCAACGGGAGGGCTTGCCGCTGCCATCGACTTCAGCCTCCGCCGTGTTCGAAGCAAAAGGCTGGCAACGTCGCGATGAAGTCATGCGGCTATCCATCGTCCGCCATGCTTTTAGGCGGGCCATCGAAGTCTGGCTTGCTCTCGATCTGACCTGTTTTCTCGGCGAGCGAGGCTACGAGGTTAGTTTGGGGCGTTTCTGCGACCGGCGCCTGACACCGCGCAATCTGCTTATCTCAGCGCAACTCGCCTAGCGCGGCATAGGGCCTGGGCATCGTCTGCGATTGCAGCGGTCGACCTTCCATCAAGCCGAAAATGCTGACTGCGTCGCCCCGAACGGGACGGACGCATATCCGCAAGCGTTTCGTCCAGAGGGAGGTGCACGGCATCAAACCTGCCGGGTTGCGCGCATCAGATAATTGACGCTGGTATCGGTTCCCAAGGAGTAGACCTTGCTAAGCGGGTTGTAGCTCATGCCGACCACTTCGTCTGGCTCCAGGCCAGACAGCTTGGCCCAGCGCGCCAGTTCGGAAGGCTTGATGAACTTGGCGTAGTCATGCGTGCCTCTCGGTAGCATGTTCATGACGTATTCCGCTCCGATTACCGCGAACAGGTAGGACTTCGGATTGCGGTTCAACGTGGACAGGAAAACCTGTCCACCCGGTTTGACCAAACGCGCGCAGGCGGCGACGACACTGGATGGGTTGGGTACGTGTTCGAGCATTTCCAGGCAGGTGACCGCATCGAAAGCACCCGGCATTTCATCCGCCAGGTGTTCAACGGAAATCTTTCGGTAATCCACCTTCTGGCCGCTTTCCAGCAAATGCAACTTGGCGACGCCGAGCGGCTTTTCCGAGAGGTCAATCCCGGTTACGTTGGCGCCACGTACCGCCATGCCCTCCGATAGCAGGCCGCCACCGCAGCCGACATCGAGGATGCGCTTTCCGGCAAGGCCGATGGCCTGGTCTATCCAGTCCAGTCGAAGCGGGTTGATATCGTGCAGCGGTTTGAATTCGCTGGTCGGGTCCCACCAGTGGTGGGCAAGATCACCAAACTTTTCCAGTTCGGCGGGATCGGCGTTGAGCATGGTCATGGTGTTGAGAAAAATTGATCAGAAAAGAAAAAGCCCCGCAAAGCGGGGCTTTCATTGAAGCGACGGCGAATTACTTGGTGCCGATGACTTCGATATCAACGCGACGATCCGGCTGCAGGCAGTCGATCAGGGCCTTGGTCTTGG
>PHCF01000147.1 GCA_002842145.1 Betaproteobacteria bacterium HGW-Betaproteobacteria-6
CCCACAGAGTCTCAACTTCGCCCTCAAGGAGCTCGAACTTGCAGCCGCCGCAGCCGCCCGAGTTGCACTCGTACGACAAGCCCAGCCCGGCGCGCAAGGCTGCGCGCAGGATGGTGTCGCCATCCTCCTGCGTGCAGACGGAACCGTCTTTTTCATTCCGGATAGTTGGTTTGGTCATGGCAGTACAAATATGAGGTCGAGTTTGGCCAGCGCTCCTTGGCGCAGGCCAAACTCAGGTTGCTTGACGATTACAGGCCGAGCGAACGACGGAAGTCGCGCGTTGCTGCCTTGGCTGCTCCGGCACCGCCCGCCACGTCGGGCAGGGTTGAGCAGTAGGCATCGATGGCCTTGTCGGCCAGCGGCTCCCATTTGGCGATCCAGCCCTGGATCAGTTCAAGATTGCCCGGGGTTTCCAGCGCCATCTTGACCATGGCCGAAATCCACCGGCGATGACGCGCCGAATCGATCAACTGCGCATCGGTAACCAGCCCGAGCAGGGTGTCGCCGTTGTGGCGGGCCGATTCGCCCAGCTTGCGCAGCACGGCTTCATCAATGGCCGGCTTGGCGACCAGGTTGAGGACGACAATCGCCTCGCCCCAATCCCACACGGTCATCGCCTTTTCCATGAGCTCGCGGAAGCCTTGCCAGACCGGATCGGTTTCCCAGTAGGTGCGTTCGTCCACCGCGAAACCCTTGTCCGGGAAGGCCAGGGACAGCTCCTTGGTGCGGTAGGCGGTATGGCTGAGCCAGCGGAAGCTGTCGGCCATCTGGAAGTAGTTGCAGTTGGTGATGGTGCTGGCCGGCGAAACCTGACCGACGTAGGCGGAAGCCATCTGGACGGTATGGAACAGGTAGCGGGACGGAGTGTAGAAACGGGCCAGCGTGCCGGCCCAGCGCGGGTCGAGCGCTGTGTCGTGTTCGCGCTGGTTGAACTGGTCGAAGAGGCCGAAAACGTAGGTTTCCTGACCGTCCTGCATCATGTTGTAGGTGCGATAGACGACTTCTTCCGGGTCGCGGAAGGCGTTCCAGTCCGGGTGCTTGAGGGCGGTACCGAAGGTGTTCTTCTTGTACCACTCGTTCATGAACATGGTCGGCGACAGCTCGTAGGGCGAGTCGGGGCGCTTGTCGTTGTAGTGCAGATTGGCGCTGACGATCTCGTATTCGCTCGGCTTGCGACGACGCGCAGCGAGATGGCTCCAGGTCTTGAGCGGCTTGAGTACTTGGGTTTCGGACATTCTTGTCTCCTAGATTTTCTGATTTTGGCTGGCCGATGGCGCTCGGGCCGCCCTTACATCTTTTTTGTGAAATAGAAGCGGACGGCGTTGTCACCGCTTTCGATCTGACCGGCGAAGGAACTCAGGTCGACTTCCAGATCGTTCATCTTGAACGGGCGGCCCAGTTCCTCTTCGATGGTGGCGCGATGCAGCACCATCTCGTGCTCGGTATGGATGCGGATGTAGGCGCGCTTGTCTTCGACAAAGACTTCCTTGCCCGGGTTGTCGACCCGGGCAGCCTCGATGACAGCCATGGCCAGATCGCCGGCGCGCATGACCGGGCCGACCAGATTGTTGTGATAAGCCTGCGCGGAACTAGTGGTGCTCATTTTTTTCTCCTCGATTTCTTTCAGGTCTGGCCCGCCAATGCTGCCGGCCACTCCGGAAGGGCAAGCCAGTTCCGGCTGCGCTTGTCCGCCGCCCAGCAAGCTCCCCAGCCAATTCAAAATACCCATGCGACTCATCCTTTAATTAGTGAAGGAAACCCGGTCAGGTATGGGCAAACAAAGGCTCGATGCCTTCCGTTTTGACCAGAACATCCTCCCCCTCCACCTTGACCGGATACTCGGCCAGGGCGCAGTCATCGGGGTTGATACCCTTGCCGTTGCAGGCGTTGAACTGCCACAGGTGAGCCCGGCAAATGATCTTCTTGCCATCAAAGCTCCCTTCGCTCAGGGGAATATCCTGATGCGGGCAGATGCCCTGGAAGGCCTTGATGTCGCCCCCCTCCGCGCAGACCAGCACGATTTCCTGGCCATTGACATCGAAGGACTCCATTTCCCCTTCCCAGATGTCGTCGAGTTTGCAGACCTTTGTGAAACTCATTCCTGACTCCTGATGATTCCTGTTTCGGGTGGCGGCTCCGCAAGCACTCAGTGCTTGGGTGCCTCCCAGATGATTTCGACGGTTTCGGTCGGCTTCAGGCCGGACTCGGAAACCCGCATGCTGCGCGGCAAAAAGTCTTCGCTGCCCTGGCGGCGAACGCGCATGATCTGCCCCGGACGCGCCCGAACGCGCCGGCCGACCGAATGTACGGCTGCCGCCGCAGCCACTTCGTCCATGGTGTTTTCGCTATCAACCGCCACGAGTTGCAGCACGAAGTCGCCTTCGAAGTTGGATGTAATTGGAAACAACGCCATTTCTAGAATCTCCTTTGTTCTTTGGAAGCGGCGTCCGCAGACGCCGGCTTGCATGGCAGCTACGATCAGCTCGCCTTTTTTTCTGCCCGCAGGGCGCGGTACACTTCGGCCCAGGCGTAGTTGTGGGCATCGTCGCCGCACTCGCCGGGGGCCAGGCCCATGTAGTTCAGGGCACCGCCAAGGTCCATCGGCTGAATCATGCCGGCCAGGAAGCGGTCGACAATGCTCAGGTGACCGGCATAACGCTCCGGCTCCTGTTGGAAGCACCAGCGGTCGACTTCCGAACCGAAGTGGTAGAGGCGGCCGTTGTATTCCAGCGGGTAATCCTTGACGTTCCAGCCCTTGCCCGGCGTACCGAGAATCGGCAACTGGCACATGTTGCAGACATAAGGCAGGGTTTCCGGGTAGGCCATGGCCATGTTGCCGTCGACCACGTTGTCGATGATGACGTCCCAGCACTGACCCCAAGTGTCGTTCCAGCCAGGGTATTTCTCTTCGAGCCAGGCCCGCTCGTCGGGCGTCACGCCGGCCGCCGGATTCCACCAGACGGTTGGCCGCCAGAAATAGGAACCCATGTGCATGCCGTGATGGGTTTCGCTCAGGTCCTTGAGGAAGATGTCCCAGTACCAGGGGAGATCGAGGCCCATGTCGGTCAGGGCGCGCTCGAACTGGGCGACGATCCATTCCTCCATGAATTCCTTGAAGGACTGTTTGCGATGCTCGAGCGGGGTGTAGTAGTCCATGATCGGACCGGTCAGCACCGAGAACAGCTTCCAGGCACCCCAGACGGCGATGTCGACGCGCTTTTGCGCCTCGGCCTTCTGGCCGTTTTCGATCAGCACCTTGAGGGCCGGGCCGCCGATCTGGGCGTGGCGGGACTCGTCGGTCTGGATGCTGGAGATCAGGTTGGCGAAGGTATGGTCGCCGGCCTCGGCGGCATCGGCAGCCAATCCGAGGAACTGCATGTTGGTGAAGCCGGTTTCGAAGCTGAAGGTCAGCATGATGGAAACGCTGATCGCGTCCCGCGTCATCATGATGTCGTCGAAGAAGTGACGCGCCGCGATCATGCCCCACTCGTTGGTGTCGTAGGCCTTGAAGGCCCAGTCCATCTGGCGATCCTTCGAGACATGCTCATGCGGGAAATACAGTTGCATCTGTCCATGGCGGATTTCATCGAGGCAGCCCAGCGTGGACATGTTGCGCATGCCCGGTGCCTTGGAGAAACGCATCATGCGGGCCTCGGCACTGGCGGCGGCGTATTCGCCGCGGGCGATGGCACCGTAGTGGGCCTTCATCACCGACTTCCAGCCCGGATCGGCGTTTTCGAAAATGCGGCTGCGCTCCAGCGCGGCCTTCACCGAATAGGCGCCGGCATCCTTGTCGCGTTGAACTTTGACGTATTCCGGATAGGTCTGTTTGTAAGGCTCGTCGTATTTTTCCCAGGCATCCTGGGGCAAGCCGAAAGCGCCTGACATCAGCGGCGGAAACAGTTCGTCTTCCGTTACGTATGTCGGGGTCCAGTTCGTGGTCCTGGCCAAGTCATACCAGTCCATTCTGTTGAGTACAGCCATCAATGTCTCCTTCTTTGTAGCAGGATTGGCGATCCCGCACTTCCCGAATCAAAGCGATCTCTGTCGCCAGGTGCACGCGGCAAATTGAAAAATATCGAGATTCCGCATGGGGCTAAAGTTACAAGGGAAGAAAGAGGCGGGCTATTAGACTTTGGTTTAGACGGCCGCCGCAGGCATGCGCCAACCCCGACGCAGCGGCCAAGTCCGGCCGGACGATTGCTACGGTCAACCGGGAAAAACGGCCAAAATCGGAATCGGAGGGCGACGGCCATCGGTCGCCCTCCACATTCTCTGGCAGCAAAAAGAACAGGCGCCTCGCGGCGCCTGTTCAAATATCTGCAGCGGGCCCGGCGAGAACGTTGCCGGACACCGGGAAGACCTCAAATTGTCGACAACGTGACATTGACGACGCCGCCGATCACCAGGAACTCATCCTCGCCCTGCAGTACGCCGGGCAGCAGGCCGCACTGGAAAAAGATCTTGGTCAGCGGGATATTGACTTCAAGTATGTAGTCGCCGAATTCGCAGGCGCGGTCGCGGCTGCAGGTGAAGGAATTGAGGTTGTTGAGCAGGACGATGTGCTGCCCGCCTTGCCCCCTGGCCAGCACTTCGTGGTCGGCCAGGCGATTGACGCCGCGATAGAGCGTGACATGCCGGGCGCCATGGTGGCGTTGGGCCAGCTCAAACTGGCTGAAGGTGTACAGCAGGTCGAATTGGGCCTCGAGCGCGCTGGTGCCGTACAGGCCGTGCGAGCGCATTTCCTGGTAGCGCCGATAGCCGTCCCCCGCCGGATCGCGCAAGGGCTGGCCGTGGTAGCGCGGCATCAGGCCGAAGCGTGACTCGACCCAGCCTTTGAGCACGGCGCCTTCAAGGCTGTCCGAATCGAAACTCCAGCCGCGAATCATCCTGATGTAATTGGCCTTGGCCCGGCTTTTCTTGTGGCCGGTAAATCCCATCTCCTCCGGCCACTCGAGCTGGAAATGAATGGTCAGGTAATCCCGGAAGACGTCGGCCCGCGCCTCTGGCGCAGCCGCATTGAGGCGCCGGAACAGATCACTGTGCAGTTCGGCGACGCCGTCGAGCAACAGGGGACTGGGATGTTGCTGATAGGTCAGACCGCCGAGAACGACGGCCGGCAGATTGCAGCGATTGATCGGCAGACGAGCGTCGCGGGGAAGTGTCGCTTTGTGAGTTGCTCCGGCCAAAGTGCCTCCGCCGCCTCGCAAAGAATCAGAAAGGAGACAGTTGTCTCCTGAGTGTGGTTTTGTCTCGCTTTCGCTCGACGCTTTGTCGTCACCCCTACAAAGCGTAGGGGTATTGTCGGATGTATCCGCTCCAACCGACACCGGCTCATTTTCGTTTTTCATTTAATAATCAGTCGATTACGGTCTGCCAGTCGACCTGGCACGCTACGTGCAAAAGGTGAGGTGCGACTCTCAAAGATTCCTTCGCAAATCGACTGACAGACTAAGGAGATTACACCATGGC